>CAZFWV010000009.1:19594-52937 GCA_964522605.1 uncultured Pirellulaceae bacterium | reverse complement strand
TCATGAAATCAGAGAGCAGGGGATCTTCGAGTCGATTCAGCGACCGCGCGACGTCGGGCTGCCTGCGCCACTACTGGCGCCGCCCCAGGCCGCGCCCCCGAGATTACTCAGGTCGAGGTACCGCGCGTCATCCACTTCGACGCGCTGGCTTTGGGGCCAATAGAGAATCTTCCGTGCGGCATGTTCGGAGCGGCGTGCTCCGACTCGGGCTTGGTGTGACAGAACCGCGTCGACCCGTGTCGTGCCTTCAAGCACGAGCAGATCTTTGGCCTGCTCGTACGAAACTCTTTCTCCCCGAGCGGTAAACGACTCGCCTTCCACGTAGGCGTTGCCGAGGGCGGCCATTGTCACCGAGCGTTTGCCATTGGGCAGGAGTGTTCCTTCGGCGAGCGTCAGCTGATCACAGTTCAGCAGAACTTGATCGGGTCCCAATGTCGCATGCACTTGGAGCGTTTCGTTCCAACTCTGAACCGGACCGTAGAGCACCTGCACGCGGTCCCGAAACTCGACCACGTGCCGCCGCAGATCTCCCTGTAACTGCCGCTGAAAATCGATTTGCACAAACGTCAGTCGGCTGTCGACCTCTGCCGGGGCCGGGGAGGTCTGACCCGGCATGGTCAAACCTTGAGCGAACCCTTTTCGAATGACGACCATCCGCCCGGGGCCGCTCGCCTGGGCGTCCCCTGTCTGCTGATCGACCTGCAGGTGAGGGACTTGCAGATAGCTGGTGGATTGCTGTTGTCCGTCGATCAATTCACGACTCTCGACAAGCACATTTCCGTCGGCCTGGATCTTGCGAATCTGGAGTTCGCCGTTTCGCGGTTGCGGTGCGGCAAAATCAACGCGCCGATTCAGCCCAACGGCCAATTGTTCGGCACGCATCCGCTGCATCTCGCCGACAACCTGGATATCGCCGACAAAACGGATGGTTGCGCCGTCGAAATCCATTTGCCGCCGCCAGTCGACCGTCATCGACTGGGTCTCGGACAAAGGTCGGCCCTGCAGGTCGCGATCGACGCGAATCGTTGCCCGACCTGGGCCCTCGGTCCAAAGTCGATTCTGAACACGGTCCAGCTGAAGTTGATCAGACTGCAAAGTGAGCCGGTCGGTTTGAATTCGTACCGGACGCCCACTGGCGACGACGTAGTGTCCGCCCTGTCCATTCAGATCTTGAACATCGACCGCATCGGCAAACAACAAAAACGATTCCGCTTCAGGCTGCTGCGCGTCACGCTGGCGCAACTGCGCTTGTCCTCGCAAGGCAACCTGTTGCACCGCGATTTCTCGCCCATGAAGCACAAACACCACGTTGACGGACTGGCCTTCAACTTCCAACTCGCGGGAAGGTGACGGGGCGGCAACGGGACCCGGCTGAATGCCGCGAATGCGACCTTGGGGTTCGCGGCGGGTGGTCGAAACAGGACGAATTCGCGTGACGGCCTGAGGCGGGCGATGGTGGAACAAGGCCTCCAGCCGCGCGGTCTGACCACTCAGTTCGGGAGATCGAATCCGAACCGCTTGGGCGGATTCTCCATCCGCCTGGACGAGTGCCAGCAGCCGCTTGGGTCGTAAATCGCCGGGAGCGCCTCCACCGTCCAGCAACACGCGCGGTGCCGACTCGAGCCAAAGATGCATCTCGCCCGCTTCAATCGTCCGCGACGCTCCCAACTGCACCTGCACGCTGCGGTGCAACGACAGAACCTGATCTTCCCCATCGCGTTGAAGCGCCAGTTTTCCGCCCCACGACGCCTGGACGGACTCGAGATTGTCGCCGGACAGAACGCCCTGGTAACGCCCCGGGCCGGTTGCCGTTAATTGCTGAATCGAACGATCTTCCGCCAATTGGCAATCCAGGTCTCGCGCCTGAACTTCATGTTGATCCTGCCGCAGCTGGACTTGATCGTTCGGATCCTGCTCGGAAGACCAAAGGCGAAACCGTCGTTGCTGCAGATCGTACAGCAACTTGCGTCCGCGGACCCAGGCTTTCCGCGACGCCACGTTGAGCTCCGCCGGATTCCCCTCCGCAACGACCTGACGAACCGTCCAGCGCGGGACCTTCACTTTCTGAGGATCCGCGTCTTCGGGCGACGCCGACGGTTCCGCCGTTTTCACGGGATCGAGAAACAGCGAAAGAACCTCACAGCGCAACGTGTCCTCGACACCACCCGGTTCGCGCCGTCGAAGAGAAACGTCGTCTTCGAAGGTGGCAATTTTTTGTGCAAAATCAATTCGAAACGGACCGCGACAGTCGACATCGACCGTGGGTACGGCGACGGACTCTTCCCCGTCACGAGACTCTTGAGGTGATGACTCGGGCGATTCGATCTCCAGGTGCAGATGTTCCAGGCGCACAAGTTCCAGTGAACGGATTCCCCCCATTCCGGTCGGATCGCGCTGAGCGCCATTCCACTGGCCAGGGACCAGCTTGATCATCAGGTCTTGGCCACGAGCCGTACTGTTGTCGAATTCAACAAGCACCTCATGCGGAGTCCACAGACGTTGGGGCTTAATCTGCACATTGGACGTAAGAATGTTCAACCGCCCCCGGCCATCCTCCGTACCCGGGCTGTGAATGCGAATCTTCCCCAACAGGCGGCCTTCGACTGGCTGGCCCACCTGCCCGGATCGCAGATCCAACGGACGATTCAACTGCAACAGCGCTCCATCGGGCGCCTGGAGAATCAGGGGAGAGGCGTTCCGCGAATCGACCGGATCCTGATCCTGCACATAGACGACCGTGCAGGGATGAATGTGGACGGTTCCGTCTTCATTGGGGCGATAGTCTTCGAAAAGGACCGTCATCCCCTGACTATGCAGAACATTGGGTTGACGCATTTCCCACGAGTCCGCGGGAAACCACTGTTTCAGTTGCTGTTGAAAGCGATCGGTCGAACGGACTTCGAAGGGACCCGGACCGGGAGCGACCGCATCCTGACGCCGCAACGAGGGCTCAATCCAAGGCACGATGGCCAGGACATAGATCGAGTAGACGACCAGTACGATCGCCAGACTCATCGCCGAGCGCTTCCATTCGAATGACTTCACTGATACTTGCGGATTAGATCCACCCAACGGTTCTTGGCTTTGAGAATGAACTCGATTGTCTCCCGCACGGCACCCTGACCACCACCCAGGCGTGTCACGTAATCGGCCGCTGCCCGAACTTCCGGAGCCGCATCGGCGACGGCGACACCAACTCCAACCAGTTGAATGGCGGCCAGATCCGTTAGATCATCCCCAATGAAGCAGACTTCTTTCGGGCTGATTCCGCGCTGCGCAATGATTTCGCGAAGAATGGGTAACTTCTCCTCAAACCCCTGGCGGATAATCCCGATTCCCAGTTCCGCCGCGCGGACTTTGACAATGTGGGAGCTGCGCGCCGTAACGATTCCGAACTCAAAACCAGCGCGCTGCCAGAGTTTGATACCCAAGCCGTCCCGAATGTGGAACTTCTTGATCTCGATTCCCTGATTGTCAAAGATTACGCCACCGTCCGTTAACACACCGTCAACGTCGGAAAGCACAAGTTCAACACGCTGACAACGTTCTTCCAGTTTCATCTACGAAGATCCAGCAGGACGGTTCGGCAAAGGCAGGATTACGGGTGGCGAACAACTGAATGGGGACGGATGCGGTGCATTCGCTGTCCCCGCAGTCGCCTCGGGTAAGAAGCCATCATGCGGCAGCAATTCGACGACATCCGTGATATCGATCAGTCCGATCGGATGGCGATGATGATCGACAACCGGCAATTCGCTGATCTTTCGTTGGACCAGCAGCTCGATCGCCGCCGAAATCATCGTTCCTTCGGTCACATACGTGGGCGACTTTGTCATGACTTCTTTAATGGGCCGATCAAGCGCCACATCTTGCTGCCGTTCCAGAATCCGCGCCAAATCGCTATCTGTGAAGATGCCGGTAAGACACTGTTTCGAATCGGTCAACAAGACCGCACCACACCGACGACCCGGACGCCCCAGAGACACGAGCACGTGACGGACGGATTGTGTGTCGATCGCCACACGGCATTGTTCGGCAGGCCGCATCAGGTCCTCGACGCGCGCCAGTTGCCGGCCGAGTGAACCTCCGGGATGAAAGCGGGCGAAATCTTCTCGACTGAAACCGCGGCGCTGACTGGTGACCAGGGCGAGGGCGTCCCCCAAGGCGAGCATCGCGGTCGTACTCGTACTCGGAGCCAGCTGCAATCGCCCCGCTTCCGCAATCGCTCCAATCCACAGTGTGACCGTGGCTCGTTGAGCGAGACTGCTGTGGGGCCTGCCGGTCACGGCCAGAATGGGAACCGGCAGCGATTGCAGGGAAGGCAGCAGACGCACAACCTCCTCCGTTTCCCCGCTATGAGACAGCATCAGCACGACGTCATCGCGATGAATTCGGCCCAAATCGCCATGGATCGCCTCGGCCGGGTGGAGGAAGTGGCTGCGAGTGCCCGTGGAAGCAAGTGTGGCGGCGATCTTCTGCCCCACGAGCCCTGCTTTGCCCATGCCGCTGACAATGACGCAGCCGCGGCACTGGTAGAGATAGTCCACGGCCCGACAAAAGGGCCGGTCCAACTGCTCCGCCAACTGCAGCAAGGCCTCCCCTTCCTGCCGCAGAATCGCCTGGCCAGCCGATAGTTCTTCGGCCTCGGTTCGGCCCATCTCCTGACGGATCGCCTCCGTGCTCATCGATACGTCATCCTTGACGAAGTGGAAACTGCACGACCTTCTGCGCCGCTCGGGCGGCGGGTCGGGATTCTACCGACCGCGCCGCAGTAGGGCAACCGAGACTGTGCTAGCTGAGCTTGATCTTGCCCGCATTGCCGGCCTGGCCAAAGGCAACCATCCGGTCGATGCAGACCTGCTTCATCGCCTCGCGAGCCGGTTTTAGATAGTCGCGCGGATCAAACTTCTCCGGATGCTCGGCGAAGACCTTGCGGATCGCTCCGGTGATGGCCAGCCGATTGTCGGTATCCACGTTGATCTTCCGGACCCCGGACTTGATCCCGCGCTGAATTTCTTCCACCGGAACGCCCCAGGTCTGGCGAATCTGGCCACCGTATTTGTTGATGATATCTTGCAGTTCCTGAGGAACTGAACTGCTACCGTGCATCACCAGATGCGTATTGGGCAACCGCCGATGAATCTCCTCGATGCGATCCATCGCCAGGACCTCGCCATCCGGCTTCCTCGTGAATTTATAGGCACCGTGACTGGTTCCGATCGCGACGGCCAAGGCATCCACACCGGTCGCTTCGACGAATTCGGCAGCCTGTTCCGGATCGGTCAACAGCTGGTCGTGGGATAGAACTCCCTCGGCGCCATGACCATCTTCCTTTTCTCCCTGGCCGGTTTCCAGCGATCCCAGGCATCCCAATTCACCCTCGACGGATACGTTTCGGGGATGAGCCAGTTCGACGACCTTGCGCGTAACATCCACGTTGTATTCAAACGAAGCGGGAGTTTTCCCATCTTCCTGCAGGGAACCATCCATCATCACCGACGTGAATCCGTTTTCGATTGCGCTTTGACACGTCTTCACGCTGTTCCCATGATCCTGGTGCATCGCGACCGGCAAATGGGGATAAAGTTCCGCAGCGGCCAGCATCAGGTGGCGCAAGTAGGCATCTTGCGAGTAAGCCCGTGCGCCGCGCGAAGCCTGAATGATCACCGGCGACTCGGTCTCCTGAGCGGCCTCCATGATCGCTTGAATCTGTTCCATATTGTTAACATTGAAGGCCGCGACCCCATAATCGTTCGCGGCAGCGTGATCCAACAGGATTCGCATCGGTACCAAAGGCATGGTGAACTCCTTGAGCGAGCAGACAGAATGAAGCGCTTGCGGCGCGGAAAAATCAGCCCAACCGAATCCGCTATTATGGAGCGACGTGGAAAAGGAGGCAATCCCAGCGCCGAGCGGCCGAAAGGGGGAGAATCTGCGGAAGAATCACATTTTTGAGATCGGCAACAGGTCGACCGCCTGGCTGTCCTGAGAGGACGGCGTTTCGAAAAGATCGTCCCGCTGCGTCTGAGAGAGGCGAATCAGTAACAGCTTCTGCTGGGCATCGCCACGCGTCGCGTCAAGAAAGAAATTGTGACCGAGTCCAAACTCGGGCGTGCAGCTGAGAACCAACGTCTGACCGGGCATCAAGGTCGCCTCAAATCGCAAATCACTGTACACTTCACGCTCTCGCGCGGTGACAAGGTGAAACGTTCCCTCGCCCGCGACCCACTGTCTGCGGGGCGTTCCATGATGGATCTCGGGCACCAATTCGACCCGGACTGCGCCATTGCCTTGCGGGAAGCAACGAACGACCAGCACACACAGCGCATCGCGCAAGCGAGTGCCCCCCACTTTCTGACGATCTCCGTCTTTGTGCAGGATCACCATTTCATCCCGCGACGGACAGGTTGGAATCTCGGTGCGTTTTCCCGCGCGGCATTGGATCCGACCGTTTTGATGCAACACATCCAGATCGCCCGGAGCAGGTTTCTCCAAGACCGACGCCTGTTGCTCGGTTTCAAGCAAATCTCTCAACTCGATCGGCAACTGCATACCGACCAAACCACAACGAAAACCATTTTCGTTCAGGTGAGTTCTTTGCGTCGGGGGAAAGAGCTGCTCGTCAATTTCCGACCACAATTGATGCAGTCGTTCCGTCTGGTCGGCGGACATGCGAACAAACGCGACTTCCATTGCGACGCTGTCGGAAGACATTCGCGGGATGGGCAAGTCGCGCGTTGTCGGCGTCACCGTTTCCCAATTCGAACATCCCAGTCCAACCAAGAGCATGCAGCCGGTCAACCACATGGCAATTCGTCGACGGCCAGGGGCGGATGCGAGCAGCAGCATCAGCAGAATCCCTCCTCTCGCCCGCATGATGGTCCGGTGTCAATTGGCGGAAAGCTATCGCTGCGCCTACGTGGTGTCAACGCGAATGACGCAGAACCAAGGCGTGAAAAAACGCTCTTGACCGCCGGTAGTGAATCACCTATTCTCCCGCCTCATCGAACACGCGATGAAGGCCGGTGGGACATCACCGACGGAGTCGCCGACGAGAGAAACAAGAAGGATCCACGTGGTGGAGTCCGCATCTGGAGTCGTACGACTCTGCGGACCACGAAGCGAACGTACGGCATGGAAGCCGACGTCCGCTTCGGAAAATTGATTTGGCGTCGCCGACAGGCCACGCAGCGTCCAATCGCTCCCGGAAGAAAGCGGAGTCCTAAGCCCCCCTGGGACCCCAGTTTTTCCGGGGGCCTTTTTTTGCGCGGTTCCTTTTTCGGTCTGGCTTCATTCGTGCAGGCCAACCAATCATTCGCCGCCGCTCCCTCCCCGTTCCTTCTCAATGCGTCTCGATGATGTCCCCACGGATTGTTGACTTCGACGTCCAGGATGTTCGATTTCCCACCTCTCGGGATCAGCACGGTTCCGATGCAATGAATCCGGACCCGGACTATTCCGCGGCATACGTCACGCTCCGGACGGACGGTCCCGATTGCGGTCATGGCTTGGCATTCACGCTCGGACGCGGCACGGAATTGTGTGTTTTGGCGGCCCGCTCCCTCCAGGAATTCGTCCTGGATCGCTCCCTAACGGAAATCGTCGGCGCATTCGGTGATTTCTGGAGAGCGATCACCGGAGACAGTCAACTGCGTTGGCTCGGACCCGAAAAAGGAGTGGTCCATCTCGCAACGGCTGCCGTCATCAATGCGATCTGGGATCTCTGGGCAAAAACCGAACGCAAACCACTCTGGCAACTCGTCGCGGATCTCTCGCCTGCCGAAATCGTGCGGTGTATCGATTTCCGCTACCTGACCGATGTCCTAACACCGCGTCAGGCCGAACAACTGCTCACAGACCGTTTTTCTACGCGTCCTGCCCGACAATCCAAGATCCAACGCATCGGCTATCCCGCCTATACAACAAGCGTCGGATGGCTCGGGTATTCGGACGACCGCCTTCGGCAATTGTGCCGGCAAGCCGTCCGCCATGGCTGGAGCGCCTTCAAAGTGAAAGTCGGGCGTGATCAAGGCCAGGATGTTCGGCGTCTCCAGATTGTCCGCGAGGAAATCGGACCCGCGCGCAAGCTGATGCTGGATGCCAACCAGATCTGGGATGTGGACGAAGCGATCGCCTCGATGCGCGTCCTGGCACGGTTCGATCCGCTGTGGATCGAAGAACCGACGAGTCCGGACGATGTCCTGGGGCATGCCCAGATCGCGCGTGCGATTGCCCCGATCGGCGTTGCCAGTGGTGAAGCCGCCCAGAACCGTGTGATTTTCAAGCAACTCCTACAGGCCGGCGCCATTCAATTCTGCCAGATCGACAGTTGTCGGCTCGGGGGCGTCAACGAAGTCCTGGCCGTGTTGCTGATGGCGGCGAAATTCGGCGTCCCAGTTTGTCCCCACGGTGGCGGCGTCGGACTGTGCGAACAGATTCAACATCTGTCCCTAATCGACTACATCTGTATCAGCGGCGAGCTCGAATTACGCTATGCCGAGTACGTCGATCACTTGCATGAACATTTTACTCAGCCGGTCGACGTCCGGCGCGGTCGATACGTCCCACCGACAAGCGCTGGTTATGGCGTGGAAATGCGCCCCGAATCAGTCACTCAATTCCGCTATCCCGACGGCCCGACTTGGCGGGAACGCCCCGCCGATTCGACGAGCAGCTAAATCCGCCGCAGTGACACGCGGAACACGACCGAATCCTCGATCTGGATGGAGGCGGCTTGCCACACCGCCCCGGGTCACGGGTTGAGCTGGGTGTGCTCGCGTCCGCGGCGCGTCACCGCCGCCCGCCACACGGCCAGGTCCACGTCGTCGCTGATCGCTTGGGTGGCTCCATCCATCATCACCACATTCACCACTCCCGGATGATGACTGCGGGCAGTGATGGCCGCGTAAGTGCGAATCTGGTCGGATTTTCCTTCCTGTTGGTTCGTCCAATCGATGTCTCGACCACCCGCGCGCGCCGGTGAAATCTCTGCGTTGGGCGGAAAGGTCGCCGTAAACCCGATCTGATGGCTGCGTCCGTCGACCCACTCCGTGTGCCCCGTATTTTTTTCCCGCGGCGGACCAAACTTCTGCTCGCCCCCCCCCGGTAGATCCTCGGCCGTCGTCGGAAGCGGAATCTCTCCCGCCACCGCCGCATTCCGCTCGTAAGGCGTAAAGGCCTTCACCTCTGCCATGCAGATCGTTTTGCTCAGTCCATCCCGAATCGTCTTCGCCGAGAGCCAGCTGTCGGGAAAGAAAACGCCGTCCCCGCCCTTCTGCTCGGCGGGGTCCCAGACAAACCAGACGCCGAGATTCACTCCGTAATTGAGCGGGTAATGCTCCCGCTCTCCCTCCGCATCGAAACGCGGCATATCCTGCGGTTCGGACGGGCAAAGATAGGGATTGACCCGGTACGCACTAATCCGCTGTCCGCCCCGCGTTCGGACCTGACCATACGGCTGATTGAAATCGATGTCCGCCGCCAACACATCCTCCTCCAGATAGGGCAACAACAGCGCCTGAGCAGACCAACCGCCCGTGTTGTGGCGACTCGGCGGAAACCGTCGCTGAGCGGATTCGAAATTCAACATCGCCAATCCAATCTGGCGAATGTTGTTCACGCAGGAGATGCGGCGAGCCGCCTCCCGGGCCGCATTGACCGCCGGCAACAAGATCAGCACCAAAATCGCGACGATGGCGATCACCACCAACAGCTCGACAAGCGTAAAGCCCGCAATCCGAGAGCGACGCATGAGAATCCTCCTATTCCAAGCGGCGCGAATCCGCCGCTTATTGATACTGAATATCAATTTCAACAAGCCGCATTTTACCGGACGGCTCGCCGACGTCAAGATGGGCCCCGGTCAGAATGATCCACAGGTGGGCGGGTTGGAGAACAATCGGCCAATGGGGGTACCGGTGCCGACTTGCGACAAGTCGGCCTGCCGGGGACCGCACGCCACTTTCAAACCGTCCTTTTGACAGATCGCCCCAAGTCAACATGTGCCAGAGCGGACGCGTACGAAACCGCCGGCGAAGGCTCTTCTTGCTCGCACAGGGGGACGGTGGGCAGGCCGCGGGATTCTTGCACGAACTCGTGGCGACTTTTATAGTTCAGGCTTACGTGCGTCCAGCATCAGTGAACCGGATTGAGTTGCAGCCAACTTGTTCGGGAATCGCCGGGCCATTGAACACCACTCACCGACTGACCGTACGATCCAAGGGGGCGCCGCCCAGGGGAGACGCATTGTGTCACCTCGGGAGCCGCTGCGTCGGCTTCGACGTGCGATCTAAGGCCGCTACGCTGTCCAACAGACGCTAATGCCGCGGGGCGCGGTGGACGACGGAGGTGGATCCGCAAGTTTCCGGGGGCCGACGGAAGCGGGTACACGGCGCAAGGCGGCTTCGTTTGCACAAGGGAGATCCTTTCATGGGAACACCGGACGTTTCCCCCTCCAATGTTGAGGCGGGAACGGAGATTGTGATCGAGACCCGCAATCTGACCAAGGACTATCGGGACTTCTGGGGCCGCCAAAAGGTGCGGGCGCTGAAGGCCCTGGACCTGGATGTCCGTCAGGGAGAGATCTTTGGTCTGTTGGGGCCAAACGGATCGGGAAAGACGACCACGATCAAGCTCGTGCTGGGCTTGCTCTTTCCGACAGGAGGCGAAGTACTGGTCTTCAACCGATCCGCGACCGACGTAGCGAAGAATGAACGGATCGGTTATCTGCCGGAAGAATCCTACCTCTATCGATTCCTCAATGCGGAGGAGACGCTGGACTTCTATGGTCGTCTCTTCAACATGTCGGCCGCCGTGCGTCGACAACGGGTGGCCGAGTTGATCGATATGGTCGGTCTGGATTGGGCCAAGCGACGTCAACTGAAGGAGTACTCCAAGGGAATGACGCGCCGGATCGGTCTGGCCCAGGCGTTGATCAACGACCCGGATCTGATCGTACTGGACGAACCCACGACGGGTCTTGACCCGATTGGAACGCGCGAGATGAAGGACCTGATCCTGCGTCTGAAGTCGGAGGGCAAGACGGTACTGATGTGCAGCCACCTTCTGGCGGACGTCCAGGATGTCTGCGATCGCATTGCCATTCTCTATCAGGGCGAACTGAAGGAACTAGGGCGCGTGGATGAGTTGCTGACCGTCCGCGACGTCACACAGATCCGGGCCGAGGGATTGAGCGAACAAGTGCAGCAGGAAATCCGGGACGTGATCGAGCGGAACGGTGGAAAGCTGTTGGGGATGGAGAACCCGACGACCACACTGGAGGAGATGTTCCTGGACATCGTCCGGGACAGCGAAGCTCATCCGGGCCGTCGCGCGCGGGTCCGACCGATGGAACCGAAAGCCGGATAGTCGGCGGCCGGAACGGCCGCGAGGTTGTCTCCGGTGCGCGGCGTTATCGAACTGAGACGAGACAGAGTATGGTTCTGGAAAAACCGATAATTCCGTTTCTCGATTGGTTGCAGCAAAATCTGGCGACCTTTGCGGGAACACTTCTGGCGGTGATCGGTCTGGGGTTATTCCTGGGGTTTCTCGCGGGCGCCTTACGGCACGGCCCGGTGGAATCGTTGCGAATGACGTGGAAAACGGTCGGCGCCGGGTTACGCGAAATGTTGCAGATCTCGCCTCGGCGCATTTTCGCGATCGCGCGTCTTGCTTTTAAAGAGTCCATCCGCCGCCGCGTCTTAGCCGTTTTCGTGGTCTTCGTCATCGCGTTGGGATTTGCCGGCTGGTTTCTTGATCGCAATAGCGAACATCCAGCGCGACTCTATCTCAGTTTCGTACTCACCACGACGAATTATCTCGTCTTGTTACTCGCGATCTTCTTGAGTGCGTTCAGTTTGCCGAATGATATCAAGAACCGAACGATATACACGGTCGTCACGAAGCCGGTGCGGGCTTGGGAGATCGTGTTCGGACGGATTCTGGGCTTCTGCGCGATTGGAACCGTGCTGTTGGCCTTGATGGGCCTTTCAAGCTATTTGTTCGTCCATCGGGGTTTACGACACACGCACGATGTCGACCTGGCGCAATTGACCACGGAAACGACGCAAATTGACGGCGAGGCACGCAGCTGGAAGCAGGGATTCAGCTCGCGAAACAGCAATCATCGCCACGAGGTGCGCATTGATCAGGAGGGCCGGGTCGAGATCCAACCCACACGTGACCATACGCATCAGGTGATCGCGGAACCCGCCGCGGAAGGAAGCGGTCAGTACCAACTCGGACCAGCGCAAGGCCAGCTACTGGCTCGAGTTCCAATTCGCGGCACGCTTCGCTTTCTTGATCGTTCTGGCAATCCGGGTGATGGGATCAATGTCGGAACGGAGTGGAAATATCGCAAGTACATTGAAGGGGGGACTCTTGCGGCCGCCATCTGGCGGTTCGAGGGGCTACGCGAGCAGGACTTTTCCAACGGTTTGCCGCTGGAACTGACGATCGAGATCTTCCGCAGTTACAAAGGGGAGATTGACCAGCCGCTCACAGGCGTACTGGAGCTCGTCAAACCGGCTCCCCGCGATGAAAAGGGCCTGCCCACCGCGGCGGATGGCGGACTGCGAAGTGTGGAGATCAGTTTCCCGGCACGCGACTACCAGGTGATGCAGCGACGAATTCCGCGGACACTCGTCGCCCGCGATTCGGCGGGGAACGAACGAACGGTCGATATCTTCCGCGATTTGGTCGACCCCAGAACCGGGGCTCTGGAAATCTGGATCCGCTGCCTCGATAACGCGCAGTATTTCGGCATGGCGCCGGCAGACCTATACCTGCGCGCCGCGAATCGCCCGTTCTGGGCCAATTTTTTGAAGGGTTACATCAGCATCTGGTTTCAGATGATTGTCGTCACGTGCTTTGGGGTCGCGTTCAGCACGTTCCTCAGCGGACCGGTCGCCATGCTCACCACGGTCGCCGCGCTCGTCATGGGCTTCTTTAAGGGCTTTGTTTTTGACGTCGCCAGTGGCGAGATGCCCGGTGGCGGCCCGCTGGAATCACTTGTGCGATTGCTTACACAGCGGAACCAGATGGTCGAACTGGAACGTAGTCTAGCCACGACCGTCATCCAATTATTCGACAGTGTTCTGCTGCAGGTCATGCAAGCGGTCAGTTACGCCATGCCCGATTGCGGACAATTCAACACGAGTCGTTTCGTCGCGTACGGGTTCGACATTCCCGCGGCGTTAATGGCACAGCATCTGGCAATTACAATGGCCTACGCACTGGTCATCGCCACCGCGGGGTATTTCTTCTTCAAGACACGAGAAATTGCGGCATGATTTCCCGAGCATCGTTTATCCGCAAGGTCATCTACGCAGCCATCATCGTGGCGCTCTACTTCCCAATGTACGAGATCAGCCGCCCTTCGTTTCGCGATCCACGAGATCCGGAGGGGCAATTGTCGGAGGGAGGCGTTCTGGCGGGACTGCGGAACGAGAATCGGCTTTCGCAGGCCGTCTTGGGAGAAATCGATCCCGCGAGTGAATCTATGAAGTTGGCCACGCTGGGCATGCGTGGCGTCGCGGCAAACCTGTTGTGGGAACGAGCAACGCGTTACAAGCGCGAACACGACTGGGACAGTTTGGCCGCAACTTTGAATCAGATCAGTAAGCTCCAACCGAACTTCATTTCTGTTTGGCAATTTCAAGGCTGGAATCTGGCTTACAACGTCTCCATTGAATTCGACGATTATCGCTCGCGATACCAATGGGTGAAACGCGGGATCGATTTTTACCGGGAGGGATTGCGCTACAACACGGAAGAACCGGTTCTGGACTGGGAAGTCGGCTGGACATTCGGCCACAAGATGGGCAAATCCGACGAGTACGTTCAGTTTCGTCGGCTGTACCGCGACGACAAAGACTACCACCAAGAACTCGCCACCGACGTGAACATGGACAACACCTTGGGCCCGGACAATCGACCCGACAACTGGCTGACGGGACGGCAATGGTTTCTGAAAGCGGAGCAGCTGGTTGATCGTGGCGTCCCGATTCGCGGCCGACTGGTCGACGATACCGGTCGGATCAAACGCGGGAAGACGCCGCTTCTGTTCCATTCCTACGCGCCGAAGTGGTTGATCAGTCATGCAGTCGCCATCGAGGAAGAAGGTTTTCTCGACGAGACCGCCCAATATGCGTGGCTAAAGGCAGGCGAACACTGGAATGCCTATGGAGATCGGCCGATCCCCACTTCGTACGGCTTTGCCATTCGACTCAACGACGGCGAGCGGATGCATGAGGAAAGCGCGCGACTGGGCAAGGAACTCGATCGGCTTGTACCCGGTGTGCGCGAACAGTTGATCGAACAGCGGCGCACTCAACTGAGCGACGAAGAACGAAATGCCCTGAATACGCCGCCGGACGAGCGGACGATGGAACAAAATGCTGCCGCCTATTCCGCGCAGGCAAAACTTGACGTCACCTTCGCGGATATCGCGGAACGCGCTCCCGAAAACGTCCGCCGAGAAGTCCAGCGACTGGTTCGACTCGGTCGCGAAGCGGACGCGATTGCCCAGGCGATTGACATGTATCGCGAGCAGGTCAATTACGTGTACTGGAAAGATCGCTGTGAGATCGAGCAGACCGACACCGCGATTCGCGCTCGAAAGTTGGTTTACGAGGCAGATCAGGCCTACCAAAAAGCCGACCTGGAAGGGATGCGCGAAAAGTACGAACAGGCGTGGGAGGAGTGGGCCAAGATCTTTGAGCAGTACCCGGAGATGCTGGAAGACACGACTGCCGAAGACCTGGTCGACGAGGTCAAGCGTTATCAGTGGCTGCTCGCCCAACTTGACGAACCGTGGCCGCCTCCCGGATTCAAGCTGCAGAAACTGATGGAACGCTACGACCAAAGTTTTTCTAGCCAGGCCACGGAGGAGGATTCCGCGAATCCGGAGGAGCGCGCGACGCAAGACGCAACCGATGGCGAAGAGTAGCTCGGCGTCGATCTTCCGCCGAAGCGCGACGACGCGTGGCGGGCCCTTCTACTTGGAACGGCTCAGAAACAACTCCTCGTTTCTCGTTTCACCGTGCGGGCGTCGCCCCGCGGGTAGGAGTGAATCTCTCGCGGCCCGCTGGGCACGCGGTTAAACGAGAAGAGCGAGATGCCGAAAACAAGTTCCTCGTTTAACCGCGCGGGCATCGCCCCGCGCGTAGGGAAGGTGTTTCTGAGCCGTTCCTCAGGGCTGGTGCATCACCACCTTGCCCACCAGTTGGGAACCGGGGAACGTGGCCAAGAGATACGTATTTCGCCCGTCGGCAATGGAAACGGTCTGCTGAACTTCCTGAGCCGATGCGTCCGCCGGGGCGAATTGCGGTCGCAGTCCCACGCGATACTCGCCGGCCGGCAGCTCGACGCGCAGCACTTGAATCTTGTCGGGCAGCAGTCCCCAACAACGCGTATCGGCCGACTCGGTCGCTTCCCAAACAACGCCGGCGGCAGTCATCGCGAGGCTCGAAAGCGAACCGGCGGGAATATCGGCCACTTCCTGCGCTCCGTAGACCATCCCCTTCTTCACGCAGCGTCGTACAACGGCTCGGGCAACAATCGTCGGATACACGGCTTCGTACTGGCGGAGTGCCAACTGCGAGACATCTGTGATCGTCGCCGTCGTGCCGATCGGTTGCCCATTCACAGAAACGAAGACCGATCCCACGGAATTGGGCTGAGCCACAACCAGCGGTACCTTGACCGGGGCGATGTTCGGTGTGACATTCCGTTTGCCCAGTTGATTGAGCATTAACGTCGCGATTAGCAAGGTGTCCGACGTAGGCGTCTCGACCACCTCTTCCTTGTACGGCCCGCGCCCCGTTAAGGCAAAGACGTACAGGACACCATGCCCCGGGGCCGAATGACGCCCGGAAACGGCCCGCTGCCAATCCTGCTGGCCCATCAAGAAATCCGGTTGCCAGCTGACGACCGCAGCATAGGAACGTTCCGCATCATCGTATTCCCGATGCGTCGCCTCCTGCAACATTCCCTGCAGATACGGCGCCACAGCAACGCGTGGATAATCGCGCTTCGGATTCGTACCATCTTCCGCCTCGGCCGCCGCAATGATCTGTTCCTGCTTCTCCATCATCTGCAGACAGTAGGCACCTGCATCGTCGCCATCGTGCAAGAGATTACTCAACGCCAGAAAAGCACGGATCAAGACCTTCTCATAGTCCTCACCGGCATACGCACGCCGCTTATCGTCGGTCAAATACGCGAGAGTCAGTTCCCCGACATCGACTTGTTCCAGATAATCCAGCCGGTCCCGCACCTCACGGAGTGTCTGCTCCGCCTTCCAGGGCTCACCCCCCGCGAGCTCCGTCATCGCCCGTTCCAGCTTGAGCACCTCTTCATTGCCCTTGGGGCGTTTCAGGCCATCGGCAATCAGCTGATCGGCGGCCAGCAGATCTTGCGCGTAGAAGACCGTCCGGATTTCCGTCAGGCGGTCCGTGTAGGTAGCACAACCGCTCAACAGAAGGAACCAGATTGCGAGAAGCAACCAGGCAGACGCCGGGCCCGGGAGCGACAAACGAGTTGCGGATCGGCGCAACCGCATGGAGCCGGCACCTCTACCAGGGCGATATCTTGGATTTGGCCCGGCTGATCCAAGAGTGATGATAGGCCTTGCTCAACGTGGCGGCCTGTTTGTCCTGCAGCCCGCTGCGGATATCGACCAATTCGAGCGTCAACACGTAATCCCGCTGGTAGTCATGATTCTCACGTGTTGTCCCGGAGGTCAACTTGGCGAACAAGAGATAATCGAATGGCTGACCTTGCTGCTCCATCACCTGCACAAAGGTCCGCATCGCTTCGGGCACAAATAACTCGTCCGGGCGAATCCGCGTGCTGCGCAAACCCGCATCCACATAGCGACGGCTGATCGGCGCAAAGGTGTTCGATTCCAATAGACGAGCGTCGATCTGCTCGTAAATCTGCTCCTTGAAATCCCCAATCTCTTCCGCCGTCTTGTTCTCCACACCAACAAAACAGATTCTCATCTCTGGAGCGGGCAACGCTTCGAAATCCCCTTGGACCGGCATCTGAGGAAGGGACTCGTGCCGTGCCAAGAGCTTACAAACCGCTTCATCAATCAGCGCCTCGTAGGTTTCCTGTCCGGCCTGGTGACTGCCAATCATCTCGCTTTCACCGGGCTGAATGATCCGGGCGTATTGCGCACTGCGGCAGCCCGAAAGCAGCCCGATCAGGAACAGCAGGGTCCCGAAGCCGACCTGGCCGCATGAGAATGCGAATCGTGACATGGGAGTCCTTTCCCGCGAGAAAGCGAATTGCTAATTCCGGACGGCGAGCCGTTGCGAAATGATCGACCCTTATCTGTTCATCGGAACCCAAGCCGCGGTTTTCTCACGTTTTGTCTGCGCCTTCTTGCACGCCGTCACAGCAATGACTTGATAGCAGATTCGAAAAGGCTGTGCGATCGCCACGAATGCTGTGTCACCGCGTAGGATTGGGGTACGATGGACTTCGGTACGCAACCCGAATTCTTTTCTGTGACAAAGCACAAAGGAACGCCCTGCCCCTCACTCGGTTGGCAGGTTATCCACGTGCAATCGGCGGCGAATTCTAGCTCGGCCCATGATCGACCACAATGGCGGTCATCCGTCGGTGCCGATTTCGCGCGCAACCTCGACCAGATGCTCGGTGGAGATCCCCAATTCTCGCATGACTGTCGGGCCCGGAGCACTCAAGCCGAATCGCTCGATCCCAACGACTCGCCCTTGAGGACCGACGTATTTGTGCCAAAGACCGGGCACCCCGGCCTCGATCGCCACGCGTTGTGTGCACGCCGCCGGCAGAATCGTCTGCCGGTAATCGTCTGGCTGCCGATCGAATCGTTCGCAGCAGGGCATCGAGACGACTCGCACGGCGGCCCCAAGTTGTTCCGCAGCCGCCAGAGCCAACTGCAGCTCACTTCCGGTGGCAATCAGAATCGCCTGCAGCGGTTCGCTCTCACGACGCGCGATGTAGGCCCCCCGGATTACGCCCTCGCGGCGTTCGGCCACGGACAGTGCATGCAGCGTCGGCACCTTCTGTCGCGACAAGAGTATGGCCGTTGGACCATCGCGTCGGAGCAAGGCGGCAGAAAAAGCGCCGGCGACCTCCTCCGGATCGGCGGGCCGAATCACATCCAGTCCGGGGATCACGCGGAGTCCACTGCACGTTTCCACCGGCTGATGGGTCGGACCATCCTCACCCACTCCTACGGAATCATGCGTGAAAATGTAAAGCACCGGTAACTTCGCCAGCGCCGCCAACCGAATCGCGGGTCGCAAATAGTCAGCAAAGACTGCGAACGTCGCTCCGGTCGGGCGAAAGACTCCGTCATAGGCCATTCCGTTCAGGATCGCGCCCATCGCGTGTTCGCGGATCCCGAACCAGATATTTCGGCCCGTTCGGTTCTCGCGGCTGAAATCCCCGCCGTCCTTCAGGTAGTTCTTTGTCGACCCGAACAGGTCGGCGCTGCCGGTCATGAGCCAAGGCACCGCATCGGCCAAAGTCTGCAGAACAACACCTCCGGCCGACCGCGTCGCATCGGAATAGTCGGACCCGAAGGACGGTATTCTTTCGAGCAGGTCGTCCGGCAGACGTCCCGCCACAGCGCTTGCCAGTTCCTCCGCCCGATGCGGATTCGCGCGCGACCATTGCGCGAACGTCGTTTGCCATTGATCGTACGCTTTCCGTAGTGTCGATCGGTGGGAGGCGAAATAATCACGTACGGCAGGGGCAACATAGAACGTCTCGTCAGGTAGACCCAACTTCTTCCGGGCCTCCGCCGCGTACTTGGCGCCCGACTCGCCATGCGCCTTCGCCGTGCCGGCCACTTCGGGAATCCCGCGCCCAATTTCCGTTTTCGCAATCAGCAGTTTCGGACGACCATTATCGTCGGCTTTCGCGACCTCCAGGGCTTGGGCAAAAGCCCCGAGATCATGTCCATCGACGGTGGTCACGTCGAAACCGTAGGCGGCAAACCGCGCGGCCGTGTCTTCGCTCTGGGTCACCTTGGCCATGGCATCAAGCGTCACGTCGTTGGAGTCGTAGATCAGGATCAGGTTGTCCAATCCCAAATGACCCGCCAGCGCAGCCGCTTCGGACGCGACGCCTTCCTGTAAACAACCGTCCCCTGCGAGCGCCAACACGTGGTAGTCGAACAGAGTGCACTCCGGTGTGTTGTATCGAGCCGCAAGCATTTGGCCCGAGATCGCATAGCCGACGGCGTTGCCGACGCCTTGTCCCAAAGGCCCAGTCGTTGCCTCGACGCCCGGCGTCTCGCGATACTCCGGATGGCCCGGGGTCATACTATGGAGTTGGCGGAATTGTTTGATCTGTTCCAGCGGCAAGTCATACCCTGCCAGGTGCAACCAGCTGTAGAGAAACATGCTGCCGTGCCCCGCCGAGAGAATGAAGCGATCGCGATTCAGCCAACTGGGATCGCTCGGCTCATAGCGCAACACCTGACCAAACAGCACCGCTCCCATTTCGGCATCACCGAGGGGCAATCCAAGATGTCCCGAGTTGCACGCGTGAACGGCATCAATTGCCAGCCCTCGAGCAATTGTGGCGGCCTGGGAAAGAAGCTCCTGATTCATGGACGACCCCCGCCAAAAGAGAGACCCACCGCGACGGTCGAAGGTCGACCGGATGGTTTTGCAAGATAGCTAAACCTGCGAGTTTACCCTCCGTGGGATTGGACCGTCAACGCACCTCACGGGAGATTTCCCTACGGATCGCGCCGCAGATTGGCGTTGGGCGAAGAGTGTTCGAGGAGATACCAATGTTTCCAGTCGGCGATGGAATACTGATAGTTCTGCTTCGTCAACGTAACTAACGCTTCCAGGACACTTTTGTTCTTCAGGTTGCGGACGACACGTTGTGGCCCCCCGCCAACACTGAGACCATTCATTCCTCCACCTCCATTGGTAGACCGTCCAAAGCTCGGTCGAATGTTGCTCGTCGGCTGCACGACCGTTTCATGACGTGTGACCAATGCGTGAATGAGTGGAAGCACGGCCTCGGGATCGCCGAGTCGTCCCAATGCCGCAGCGGCGCGATTGACCACCTGGTTGTCTTTATGATTGAGCAACTGGGCAAACGAGTGCATCGCTTGCGTTCGGCCGGTTTTCCGCAAATGGTCGATCGCCCGCAGCCGATTTTCGAGATCAACGTCTTGGATTGCGGCACGGCTCAGCGCCGACACGGCAGAGGATCCTCCTAAACGAGCCAGAATGTCGATGTACATGGCCCGAATCTCGGAATCTCGTTCGGCGGCGAGCATTTCGGCCAAGCCGGGTACGGCGAGCGGATCCTGAATCTGTCGGAAGTTCTCTTCCGCTTCGACAGCGCGCCGGCCCCCCAACCACCCGCGCCACATTTTCAAGTCGCGCCGCCAACCCTTCTGGGCCAATTCCAGCTCCCGTTCGCGCTCCAAAATCGCAACCTGCTGGGGCAACCGCCAAGCTCCCTGATACCGCACATAGCCCTGCTGCTGCATTAACTCCTCGGCCCGAGCCCATTGCCCGTCGATCAGGCTGTAGCCCAAAATCCGCCGCGCGTCTGCATGATCCGGTTCGTGGCGAATCACCTGTTCCAGGTGGTATAGACGCAGATCATCCAGCTCATTCTTCTGACACCACTCGGCCATCGCCAGATGTCCGGCCGCGGTGTCCGGCATTTGCGGCAGGAGTTGGGCGTACTTCGATTCCGTCGGAGAGGCGTCGAGGACCCTGCGGACTTGACGCGCTTCGAGCTTGATCCGCGCGCCGGACGAAAGGCCGACAATGTAGAAGGACACGTCCCCCGCGTCCTCGGCGGACGAGACCGCGCGGATTTCCCCTCGCAACTGCCCTCCGTTCTTGAGCAACACGACCCCTTCCTCCGCTGACGCGATCGGCACACTGGCCAAACCGAGCAACAGCGTGTTTCGAATGGATCGCCACGGGATCATGGGACAAGACCGTTCCGGGAAGAGTCGCGGGCGAAAGTTCACCAGGCGCGTTCAATTCCTATTATACGAGCCCGTCGCGCCGGTGCGGCCGTTTTTCCCTACTCGAGTCGTGCCGTTTCGAAGTGTCGGTTTCACAAGCGTTTACGACCAGGATTCACTCTCCCGCTGGGGGACCGAGACTCGTTTGTAGCGATTAAGCCGATGCGTGCGCTGAAAAAAAGCCCGTCGGCACTTGCATCCGACGGGCTCTTGTGCGGCGAATCGAGGTCCAACGGCGCGGCTCAACACGCGGCGCCGTCAAGGATACCGAGCTCAATACATGTCGTAGTCACCGCCGTGACCAGCCTTCTTCTTCTCTTCCTTCGGCTTCTCGGCAATCAAAGCATCGCTGGTCAACAACAGCGTGGCAACACTGGCCGCATTGGCCAGCGCCGTGCGCGTCACTTTGGTCGGATCGATGACACCGGAAGTCACCAGATCTTCATAGACGTCAGTGAGTGCATTGTAGCCCTGGTTGCCCTTCATTTCGGCGACTTTTTCGCAGACGATGCCGCCATCCTTGCCAGAGTTCTCGGCAATCATGGTCAGCGGAGCCCGGCAGGCACGCAGTACGATTCCATAGCCGATCTGCTCGTCGTGACTCAAATCGTCGCTGGGCTTCAAGGAAGCGGAGGCTCGCAGCAGCGCCACACCACCACCAGGAAGAATGCCTTCTTCGACGGCCGCACGTGTCGCATGCAATGCGTCCTCGACACGCGCCTTCTTCTCCTTCATTTCGCTCTCGGTTGCCGCACCCACATTCACTTTGGCGACACCGCCCGCCAGCTTGGCCAGACGTTCCTCGAGTTTCTCGCGATCGTAATCACTCGTCGTATTCTCGATCTCTCGACGAATCTGGTCGATGCGACCCTTGATGTCGCTGCTCTTGCCAGCCCCCTCGATGATTGTCGTGTTGTCTTTGTCAACGATGACCTTCTTTGCTCGACCAAGGTCGGTAATCGGCAGCGTTTCGAGTTTCAGACCAAGGGCTTCAAACACGGCCGTTCCACCGGTGAGGATCGCGATATCCTCCAACATCGCCTTCCGTCGATCGCCGTATCCGGGAGCCTTCACGGCGCAGCACTTGAAGGTGCCACGCAGGCGGTTGATCACCAGCGTCGCGAGTGCTTCGCCTTCGATATCCTCCGCGACAATCAACAGCGGCTTGGATTGCTGGACAACCGCTTCGAGCAACGGTACCAGGTCCTTGATATTGCTGATCTTCTTCTCGAACACGAGTATGTAGCAGTCTTCCAGGACGCACTGCATTGTGTTCGGATCCGTGACGAAATACGGCGAAAGGTAACCGCGATCGAACTGCATTCCCTCGACCCACTCGACCTCCGTCTGCAGACTCTTTCCTTCATCGACGGTGATCACACCATCTTTGCCGACCTTTTCCATCGCGTCCGCCAGCAGTGAACCGATTTCGCGGTCGTTGTTCGCCGCGATCGTTCCGACGTTGCCCATCTCGTCCTTGCTCTTGATCTTGATGGACATCTTTTCCAGCTTCTCGGTAATGTCCGAGACCGCCTTCTCAATTCCGCGTTTCATCTGAACGGGATTCACGCCGGCGACGACAGCCCGCAGACCCTCGTTGAAAATCGCCTCGGCCATCACCGTCGCGGTCGTCGTTCCATCGCCCGCAACATCGCTGGTCTTGCTGGCAACTTCACGGACCATTCGTGCGCCGATGTTCTCGTAGACATCCTCTAAATCGATCTCTTTCGCGACCGTCACACCGTCCTTCGTCACGGTCGGAGAACCGAAGCTCTTCTGAAGAATGACATTACGGCCTTTGGGGCCGAGCGTAACCTTGACGGCTTTCGCCAATTTCGAGACCCCGCGTCGAATCGCTTCGCGGGCTTCTTGATCGAATGCAATGATCTTTGCCATCGAGTTTGTACTCCTGATCAGGTTCTTGTGTGTTCGCAGCCTGGCTTATGCAGCCCACTGATTTCTTCTCGGAGCCCGTTTCGTCGAGCTCACGGAATTTTGATGCGGCCGACCAGCTTCATTACTCAATCACGGCCAGAATCTCGTCTTCGCGCATCAACAACAGCTCATCGTCTCCCACTTTGAACGATTCACCGGAATAGCTGTTGAAGATCACGCGGTCCCCCACCTTGACCTGCATTTTTCCGCGGGAACCATCATCCAGGAGACGCCCCTCCCCTACGCTGACAACCTTCCCTCGGGCCGGCTTGTCCTTCGCCGAATCGGGCAGGACAATCCCGCCCGCTGTTTTGCTCTCCGCATCGTCGCGTTCGACCACCACCCGGTCTCCGAGTGGTTGCAGTTGGACCTTCTTCTTCGCTTTGGTCGCTGTTGCCATCGAGTGTGACCTCCCGACACCGAATCAAGACTTTCGACTTACCGTTGTTTCTGCAATCTGCCGGATCCACCGCGGCCGGCAGGGTGACTGCCAATTGGGCGCACCATGACTGTGAGCCGGAGCTCTAGAGCAAACAATGGGCCAAATGGATTTTGAGCCAATAAGTCTCGGTGCTGTAGGAGGTTAGAGCGGAGTCACCGAAAGGGGACGCAGAACCAGATGGCCACGTTGGCAGAGCCGGCCAAGCCCCGCGCGTCGCCCCTGCCAAATTGACAGACGGACGAGCCGATTACCCGTGCGGCGTGGTCCGGCGAGTGATCGCGATCCGTGGCTGCCTCGCCCCGGAAGTTGAGCGGCCCGCGGTTGCGATCTCGAACTCCCCGCGGCCTCGGAGCTGCAGGACCAAGCGGCGCGGGAGAGTTTCTTTGCCGAGAATTAATCCGAAGCGTTCGTTGTCGCCCGGCCGAATCTCGAGCAAAATGGAAATGAGTGCCGTGTCACAGCTGAGGATTGGGGTACGACGGACTTGATGTTAAGTGCTTTTCCTGCAAGTATTTACAAACAGAATCCACTCTCCCTTTGGGAGAGTCGGGCCGCAGGCCTGGAGAGTGTGGAGCGTGCAACGCAATCGGCGCATGCTGCGCGCCCAAGAAAAACCCTCCCCGGCCGCGACGCGGGAGGGTTTAGTGATCTCTTCCGAGACATCTAACTTATAAGTGAATCGAAGAATTCCCCTCACTCACGAGAGAGCCTTGAGATCATGCCAACGGCGATTTCTTGTTCGTGTGGAAAATCGTTCCGCGTGCCAGACCACCTGCAGGGCAAGGCGGTCAAGTGTCCTGGATGTGGGGAGCCGGTCGCGGTGCCGTCCAGCAAATCCTCTCCTGCTGCAGCGCGATCCGCCGGCGCAGAGGCCGATTCCCTGGAGGGTCTGCTGGACGAGGTGGATCTGAAAGCCTCTTCGACGGGGCGGCGGTGTCCCGAGTGCCGAGCGGACATATCGCCGGACGACGTGCTGTGCGTGAAGTGCGGCTACAACACGGAAACCGGTCGAAAACTGGGCACGCGGCGGACCGGTCGCAAACAAGAGAGCGGCAAACCGGTGGGGCGGTTTCGCGCAAAACCGACGCGTAGTGCGGCGCAGGCGGCCGTCGTCAAGATCTTGGGACTGCTGGTCCTGATCGGTATCGCCGCCTACCTGGCGCTGCGCACGGCCGGCAAGCTCCCTTAGCATCCGCGCAGAAATAAATGAGTTGAACAGCCGATCGTAGGACGGATTGACAATCCGTCCGGAAAAACAGCGACGGATTACCAATCCGTCCTACACGAAATTGCCCGGGCTATTTTTGCGACGACCGCGTAAGAATCGCTCAGAAATAACTCCCCCGTTTCGAATCCCGCGTCGGGAGATGGAGTGGTCATTTCAAACGCCGCAGAATGGCATCGACATCGTAGACGCAACCGCCCCATGTGCCACCTCCGACGCGTTGTAGCGCCGCCCAGAGGCGCGTTTCGGGTGGTAACTGGGGATCCGGCTTCAGATCGGGATGGATTGGTCGTTGCCTCAATACTTGTTGGGCTTCCTCCAAACTCCAATCTCGTTCCGCATTGCCGACCAGGTCGACGCGCCCCGTTAATGCATTGCGGTCGATCACAATCTGGATTCGATCACCATCGCGCAGCTTCCCGATCGGCCCATCAGCCAATGCCTCGGGACCAACGTGACCGATGCAAGCTCCCGTACTGACTCCAGAGAATCGCGCATCGGTCACTACGGCCACTTCCCGTCCCCACGGTACGTACTTCAGGGCGGAGGTAATCTGATAGGTTTCTTCCATTCCTGATCCGAGCGGACCTCGACCGATCAGCACGAGGACATCGCCGGGCCCGACTTTCCGATCACTGTGTCCTTTAAGCGCCGCCATTGCCTCTCGTTCGCTGGTGAAGACACGAGCCGTCCCCGTCTTTCGATACACTCCGTCGGCATCAACCACTTGCGGATCGATCGCGGTAGCTTTGATCACCGAACCTTCGGGGCATAGATTACCGCGCGGAAAGCAAACGGTGCTCGTCAGTCCGCGACGCCGCGCTTCCGCCGGTGGGATGATAACCTCATCGGGATCGATCTGGTCGGCTTCATAGAGCCGTTCGCGCAATCGGAGACGCCGATCACTCGTCGACCACCACTGCAGAATCTGGTCAATCGTCTGCCCAGAAACCGTTCGTGCCTGCAGTCGCAGCAAGCCTAACTCACGTAAGTGCAGCATCACTTCGGGCACGCCCCCGGCAAGAAACAGACGCACGGTCGGATGATTGACAGGCCCGTTCGGCAGAACGTCCACGATCCGGGGTACGTTTCGATTCATCGTGGTCCAATCGTCAACCGTCGGACGCGTCAGACCGGCTGAGAAGGCGATTGCCGGCAGGTGGAGCAGTAGGTTCGTCGAGCCTCCACACGCAGCGTGCACGGCCATCGCGTTATGGACGGCATCCTCGGTCAGGATCTGATCCGTCCGTTCTCCCTGCTGCATCATCCGCCAGAGGGCTTGAGCACTTCGGCGGGCAATGTCGAGCCAGATCGGTTGACCACTCGGCGCCAGCGCCGCATGGGGTAGCGTCAGCCCTAAGGCCTCGCCAACGACTTGCGAAGTGGCGGCGGTGCCCATGAATTGGCAACCACCGCCTGGCGATGCACAAGCGGCACAGCCCGCTCGAGAGGCTTCATCCAGCGTGATTTGTCCGTGTGCATAGCGGGCACCGATCGTCTGCACCTTCGCTGCGTCCTCGCCATCCTGGGGCGGCAGCGTAACTCCTCCGGGGACGAGTACTGTGGGGAAGTCCCGGGTCGCCGCCAGTGCCATCATCATGGCAGGCAACCCCTTGTCACAGGTCGCCACTCCCAAAACACCGCGTCTTGTCGGCAGGGAGCGAATCTGTCGGCGAAGAAGGATCGCGGCATCATTGCGAAACGGCAAGCTGTCAAACATGCCGGTCGTTCCCTGGGTACGCCCGTCACAGGGATCCGTGCAGAACGCGGCGAACGGAACGCCTCCCAACGTCTTAAGTTCAACAGCAGCCGCCTGGACCAACAGGTTGACTTCCCAGTGTCCCGTGTGATAACCGAGGGCGACCGGCCGTCCGTCCGGCGCACGAATCCCACCGGCCGTGCTCAGCAACAGCACCTGGGGTCCCAACATCTGCTGCGGTGGCCAGCCCATCCCCGCATTCTGCGTCATGCCAAACAAGTCACCACTCGGCCAGCCACGCAACATTTCCTCCGTCAACGGCAGCGTTCCTTCCGGCCCTGGGGCTTTGGTGCGCACGTCGTACAACGCGGGGTCGGATGAATCCAACAATTCATGCATCGCTTAATCCTCCATCGTGCTCACCGGGTAGTGGCTTCCGTGACAATAGGAATCGGCCAACATGCCCGCCCCCATTGTAGTCTCGCCGTTCATCGAGCAGGACAGGGTTCGATGTCCGGGACTCTTCGTCCATGGCAGACGGCCGGACCGAACCCCAGTACAATGCGAGCGCAAGAGCTTGTCCTGCGCAAACGCACAGCAAATGCTTAACGGCGGAATTGCGAGCGGTCCCGGCGAGAGATCGCAACGGGACGGCACGGCACCACCGTCGAGAACACGAGTACACACAAAAAGCCGCGAAGAGGACGGACTACCATGAGCCAATCGTTAATCTCGCGTCGCGACGCCTTGCGCAAATCCTCCGCTGCAATTCTCGGAGCGTCGCTCTGGAACACGCTAGGCGATTGCGGAACGAAATCGGTCTATGCAGAACAGCCGGCCGAAGACAGTTCAAGAAAGATCCGCATCGGCATCGTGGGCGGTGGCTTTGGTTGCGCCTTCCATTGGCACGAACATCCCGATTGCGAGGTCACGGGAGTTTCCGATCTGCGGCCAGATCGTCGACAGGCACTCCGACAACGATATCAGTGTGACCGTGTCTATGATTCGCTGGAGATCATGATTCAGCAAGCGAAGGACATTGACGCCGTCGCAATCTTCACAGAAGCACCCAATCATGAGAAACATGTCCGGATGTGTTTCGAACGTGGCTGGCATGTGATTTCCGCCGTTCCCGCCTGCATCTCGCTCGAAGAAGCGCAGCGAATGAAGGAGGCGGCACACCGAACAGGCTTGAAGTACATGATGGCCGAAACGAGCTACTATCGGCCGTATTGCATCGCGGCGCGGGAGCTGTTTCTGGAAGGCAAGTTCGGCGATTTGTTCTACAGCGAAGTCGAATACTATCACCCGTCGATCGGCTATCCCACTTCGCCGCTCTCGTTTCACGACGGACAACGAACGTGGCGTTACGGTTACCCCCCGATGCTCTATCCAACGCATTCCACCGGTTATCTGATCGGAGTGACTCAGGAACGATTGACGGAGGTCTCGTGTGTCGGCTGGGGCAACCCGGAGAATCCCGCTCTGCGCGACAACGATTACCAGAACCCGTTCAGCTCGGCCTCCGCCCTTTTCCGCACGAATCGTGGGCACGCTTGCCGCTGCAATGTCTTTTGGGATGGTACCGCGGAGGGTGAACGCGCCCAGTGGTTTGGCACGCAGTTGACCTTCTACACCCCGAATTCCGGTGGTCAGCCGTTTCGACTCGACGGACCCTCGGCCCCTGAATGGACAACTGTACCCGATTATCGTTCGCGTCTTCCCGCAGCAATGGCTTACGATAGCGGACACGGTGGCTCCCACCCTTTCCTAACGCATGAGTTCATTCGCGCCCTGCGGGAAGATCGTCCGCCGGCAATCGACCTGGAAGTAGCGCTCGCCATGACCGTCCCGGGAATCGTCGCCCATCAGTCGGCACTCCAGGATGGGCTGCAGCTGAAAGTGCCGGGCTTTGACCAACTGTAAACGCTGAGCGGGTAGAATAGGGCATTCCTCGATTTACAAGGAGCAAGACACGATGCGACGACTGATCCTGGTCCTGTTGTCGGTGGGGTGTTTCTGCCCCGACTCGCACGCCGCGGAGACCTGGGCAACGAAGCTTGGTTTTCCGCCCGAAGCGCGTGTTCTGGTGCTGCACGCGGATCACATGGGAGCTGCCCACGAGACCAATCAGGCCGGAAAGCAGTTGCTCTCGGAAGAGCTCGTCCAGTCGGCCAGTGTCATGGTGCCCTGCCCCTGGTTCGCCGATTTTGCACAGTGGTGCCGTTTCCATCCCGATGCCGACGTAGGAATCTGCCTGACGCTTAACAGCCCCAGCGTTGCCTACCGTTGGCGTCCGTTGCTCGGATCTCTCGAGGCACCCAGCTTGATCGATGCGGATGGCTACTTCTGGTCCACGCCCGGCCAGTTGGCGGTGCGCGCCGACGTGGAGGACGTGGCGCGCGAAATCACCGAGCAGATCGAATGGGCTCGAGCAGCAGGCATTCGCCCAACTCACCTGATCCCCGCGATGGGATCGCTCTTCATGCGCCCCGACTTGTTCGAACTCTACCTGAACGTCGCCGAAAAATACTGGATCCCGGCGGTTGTCGTCGAATTGACACCGGAGCACGTAAAGCGGTTCCAGGAACAGGGCTTTCCGTTCACTGACGAGATGCAAGACTTACTGCGGAACTACCCGCTGCCGAAATTAGATGAAGTGCGATTTCTGCCGGATGCGGAGAGCTACGAAGCGAAGCGGGATGCGTTGCGGCAGACAATTCGGGAACTGCCCCCGGGACTGTGCCAAATTGCCTTTGGTCCCGCGGAACCAAGTGAAAGCCTGTCGGCAATCACGCCGCGGTGGCAGCAACTCGTTTGGGACGCAAAACTGTTGCGCGACCCGGAGGTCCGGCGGTTTCTCACCAGCGAAAGTGTCCAATTGACAACCTGGAAAGAGATCATGCAGCGATTTTCCCGGTCGACGGCCCCCCGCATTCGTTAGAATAAAACCGGGGAACTCGTTCCGACCCAAATCCAACTGATCTCCACGCGATGCCTGCCTTGCTCTTCCTGCAGGCTGGGTCAGCAGCATCGGAGACAAATTCATCGAACAGCGTGCGAACGAAGGGTGAGACGATGTCCAACAAATCGATCATCTGTGCAGCGATCACAACGTTTTTTCTTGTTCCCGTCGCACAGCTTCCGGCGCAGGACGATTCGTCCAGTGAAGCACCAACCACGATTGCCCAACAGCGTCAGGAGGTTCTCGAGTGGTTGGAGGGCTACGTGGGGGATGAGATTCTGCTGCGACCGGAGGATTTGAAATCGCTTATCGAAAAGGTCCGCTCGTTGTCGGACGAAGAGTTCGCCAAGTGGTATCGCGAATCGCGCCGATTGCGTGCGATTCTCCAGAGCCCCGAATGGGAGGATACCCGGGCTTGGCTCCGCGAATTCCTCGCAGTGCAGGCGATGTACAGCGACGAGGAGTTGGAGGAGTTTCGCGTCGACATCGCGAACATGGCACCGGAAGACGTGATCAAGGTCCTGGAGCGAATTCGTCGAAAGCACCAGTCAATGATCTGGATGCGGCAGGCTTCGGAGCGAAATCGGCAGGCTTCGCTCTCGCTGCGAAATGATTTGATGCGGCAGCAGCGAACTCCCGCACCATCGGCGTCCGCGGCCGGCCCCGCGCGATTCGGTCCTAGCTCCAAGTCAACCGCGCCACGACGATCCAGCTACGCCGAGCGACGGGACTCGTATCGCCAGAACTACTACATCTGGCCAGGCGGTGCCGGTTGGTACCGCTGGTAGCAAGGGCACGTTCGTCCGATCGGAGCGGCCTGACGCGACGACGCCGATTCGTGGGCTCTCTCACCTTGGGCGACGCGACATTCTCACCCCGCCGAAACGGCGGTCGAGATGGAGGGTTCCGGAGCATCGGCATCCTGCTCAATGAACCCGTAATGCTGCAGGCCCTCGATGATACCGCCGGCACAGTGAGCGCGAGCAAAGTACAGACGATGGGCAGAAGCTTGTCGCAGATCCGATAGTTCTTCGTCGTGATTCCCGACGACGATGCCAGCCGTTTGACCGATCAGCATATCGCGATCGTTACCCGAATCTCCCGCTGTGGCGACACGTTCCAGCGGGATATTCCATTTGTCCGCCAGATACCGCACGGCTTTGCCCTTCGAGCCGCGGTGTGGCAGGATGTCCACAAACGCTCCGTGGGAAAAGATCAGCGAGTAGGCAACGCGCGCTTCGGCGAGCGCTTCATGGATCAGCGGCAGCGCTTCGGATGCGGCGATATTCTCATCCAGATTGTAACTGATCTTGAATTCACGCTGCGTGTACTGCTCCGTCTGCAGCCGCAGAAATGGCAGCTCGCCTAACGCCTCTCGGACTCGCTCCGGTCGCCAACGAGTCCGAAGTCGGCTAGCCCATCCCTTCTCCAGAAGACATTCCTTCCCGAAGTAAATCTCTGTCCCTACCGAGGCAATGATCACGTCAATCTCGCTGATCCCGTTACTCTCGAGTGCCTCGCGAACCAACTCGAGAGCGCGGCCCGAAGCGACGCCAAACCCGAGGTGATTCCGATGCGCATGAATGATCTCTTTGAGCCGATTTAAGGCCTCGTCATCGCCGAGCAACGTGTTATCAATGTCCGTGATCAAGAGCGCATCGAGTGAATCGAGGCGTTTTGCGGGTGCGTCACGGCCGGCAGCCGAAGGCGTTTTCTGCGGTTCTACGATGACGTCCTTGAGACACTCAAGATAGCGACCGCAATGCGTATCCCAGGAGTAGTACGTCCGCACACGGTTCACACCATTTCGCGAATACTCCTCCCACAGTGGACGGTCGGTCAGCAATCGCAGCATGGCGTCCGTTAAGGCTGCCTGATCGTTGACGTCGACGATCAGACCGCTTTCACAGTTTTCGACAATATCCTGGGGACCTCCGTTTTCCGTGACGACAAACGGTAGACCCGTTGCGGAAGACTCAATCGCGGTCAGTCCGAAAAGCTCGATGAAGGCTGTGTTCGCGAAAATCCCACCGGTCGACGCGGCAAGCCGATACAGCTCCGGAACCTCATATTCCGAGTCGTGGTTCTTCGGAATCGCCATCTTACCGTACAGATCATAGCGATCCATGGACAATAACATGTCCGTCAGTACCTGCTGTTCGTTGTCCGGCATCTCTTCAATGTTGTCACGAATCCCCGCAAAGACAGCCAGATTCGCAATCGCCTGCAGACTCTTGCTTTCCCCGTAGGCTCGAATCAGCGCCTGGATGTTCTTTCGGCGATCCGGCCGGCAGAGCGCCAGAATCAGCGGTTTCTCCGCATGATTGTAGAAGCGACCAAGTTCATTCATCATGCGCACGCGTGCCTGCTTGTACGATTCCGCGATTTGCTCGTTAGGCAAGTCGTAATCGTAATACGGGAAAAACCGCTGCAGGTCGGTGCCGGGGGGGATTACGGCGAACTTGAGATTGGCATCTTTGTAGTACTTGCCGTATTGCTGATCGCGCTCGTGACGCGTACTCGTGACCACCAGGTCGGCCACCGCCAGGCAGTCTTGCTCAACACTGATTCGGTGATCGATATTGAGCACCTTGTTCGCCTGTTCACGCGACCAGCCCTCGTTCAACAGGTAGTCCAGCTTGGGCTTGCCGAGGGAGTGACCGGTGAAAATAAAAGGCACGTCGAAAAACGACGCGACTTCTTTCGCGACATAACCGGCATCGGCATAGTGGCCGTGGACAACTGTTGGTGTCCGCTTCTCGTGCCGCGTAAACGAAATCATCGCGTCGGCGAAGTCGTCCAGAAAGGGCCACAACTTCTCTTTGCGGATGTATCGGCCACCTCCACAGGGAAGTCGCACAATCCGGCAATTCGGCGCCAGTTGCTCGATCTCCTGGGCATAGTCACTCGCCACGCGCTTGTCTCTAATTCGTCGCGTAAACAAGTCGACCGCCTCGACTTCGGGAAACGAACTCAATGTTCGCGCCAACTCCAACACATACCGCACCTGACCGCCCGTATCGGCGTCGCGCCCCATTTCGATGTTCTGTCCCCTTACCAATCCATGGATACTGATCAGTTGGATATACATGTTTGGGCTCCCTCGGTCCTCGTGTCTTCTTCCAGATCGTTGGGGCATCGCCGCGTGAAAAAGAGGAACGACTGTCCTCTGTCGACTCGATTCAATTGGTCTACTCCTACGGAGGGAATACCTCGCTGAACTCCTCCCCGTTCGCCGACTCGGCCGGCAGCTCTGGCGACTCCATCATCGCGGCAATCCGCTGCAAAGTCGCAAGGATCTGCGTTCGCTCCCACTCGGCGAGCTGCCGCAACTGATGGCAGAATTGGTCCTGGAATAGAGACGGAGCCCGCTGCAGAACGCGGCGACCTTCCTCCGTCACGCGAACGTCCAGTTTTCGCCGATCCTGCTGCCCGCGAGCCCGCTCGACCAGACCCCGACGCTCCAGGCGGTCCAGAATCCCCGTCACCGTCGGCTGACCCACATGGATTTCGCGTGCGATCCCACCCGCCGTTACCGTCTCATTCTGAGCGGCGGCTTGCAGGGCCGCTAGCTGAGGCCCGGTCAGGCCGAAGTCGAGCATCAGATTCCGCGATCGCAGTTCGAAGGCCCGCATGATCCGACGCAGGGCAACAAGCACGTCACCCTCCAATGCCTTCTGATTATCCACCTTCCGTCTCCCTCAGAACCGCTCGCCCGACCGCTGATCCCCACGCGGCGATGCCCACAAATGTTCGCACAATAACTAATTTCCGTCAACACCCCCCAGGCCTCAGGCGAGTCCTGGAAAACTTTTTGGCTATTTTCCCGCGAAACATCCAAGAAACGGCGACGAAGGCCGAGTGAGATGCCGAAAAATTCCATTCACAACAAACTATTTTCATCACAAACAGCAGCCCACGCGCAACCGCCAAACGACGGCCGAGAACGTCGCCGGCGCCCGCAACCCCCGAAGATTGCTCGCAGCTGTTGCTCGCAGCGCCTGTCCCCGCGTTTTCCCGCAGCGCCTGTCCCCGCGTTTTCCCGCGCTTCCCCTGGGGTTGCGACCTCCGCC
>CAZFWV010000009.1:0-19494 GCA_964522605.1 uncultured Pirellulaceae bacterium | reverse complement strand
GCCTGTCCCGGCGTCGGAGCCATTCTGGATGCCGACCGAGCTTACCGCGGCGTCTCTCCGCGTTTTTCCGCGGCCATGCTTCCTGCATTCCACCCCAATTCAAGCGCCACAACGACGGTGGGGCACCGCAGACCTGCGCACCACTGGAGGGTCGCGTGGATTCGGGGCAATTGCTGCGCGGAAACTGGGCAGTGGACGGAGCGACCGCCCCGGTGTGCGCCGGGAATCCTGCGAATTTGCTGGGATCCGATACCAAAACCGGTCGAATGGCGCGTGAATTGCTGCAGGGCCTCCCAAGTTCCATCCTTCTGGTATTCAATGGCAAGGCGGAGGACAGATGAAAAAAATTGAAGCGATTATTCGGGTAGCCAAACTCGAACAGGTAAAGGAGGCCCTCTCGGAAAAGGGAGTTCAAGGAATGACCGTCTCGGAAGTCCGCGGCTTCGGTCGGCAGAAAGGCCACAAAGAAGTCTATCGCGGCACGGAGTACACCGTGGACTTCAACCCCAAGATCAAGGTCGAAGTCGTCGTCGCCGACGACGCCGCCGCCGATGTGACTCAAACCATTGTTCAGGCCTGCAAGACGGGCCAAGTTGGCGACGGCAAGATCTTCGTTTCGAACGTCGAACAGGTCGTCCGCATCCGCACGGGCGAGTCAGGCGAAGGGGCGATTTAGCACAAAAAAGTAAAAATAGTAAATCTGCGCATGAGTCTGAGGTCAAAGGGGCTGACCGGACGATACCTGAGTCAGCTCCCACCTCTGAGACCATTGTCATGCGCGAGCCCCCCACATCCACCCTCTTGCTCGATCCAACGCACCCGCTTCGGGCCGGTCGTATTCGTAGCAAGCGGGCCGGTGGGTCATCGGCAGGGGACTTGGCGATGGTACTGGACAGTTACCGATCGGACCGCGCCTACGACGAGATCTTCGACGAGCAGGGGGTGCCGCGGCCAGTCAGCACGCGGTTTGTGCGTCGACTCAGCGGGCTGTCGCAAAATCAGCTGCAACAGCATCAGCAGGCGGCCGACCTCCACTTTCACAACGCGGGAATCACATTCGCGGTGTACGGGCATGAAGACGGGAACGAGAAAGTCTGGCCGTTTGACCTCGTCCCACGAATCATGTCGGGTGGCGAGTGGGAGAACGTCGAGCGGGGTCTGGTCCAGCGAATCCACGCGCTGAACCTGTTCATCGACGACATCTACAACGATCAGAAGATCCTTCGAGACCGGGTTCTGCCGGACGAACTGTTGCGAACCGCCAAAACTTGGCGTGACGCATGCGTAGGCTACCACCCGCCACAAGGCGTCTGGTGCCACATTTCTGGAGTCGATCTGGTTCGGGATCGCGACGGTCGGATCTACGTGTTGGAAGACAACCTGCGCTGTCCTTCCGGGGTTTCGTACGTCCTCGAGAACCGCGAGGTCATGAAGCGGACGTTTTCCCATGTCTTTGAAGGGTTATCGGTCGCTCCGATTGAAGACTATCCGGAGAAGCTTCTCGAGACGTTACTGGATTGCGCTCCCGCGGGTGTCTCCGACCCGACGGCCGTCCTCCTGACGCCAGGAATCCACAACTCAGCCTATTTCGAGCACACCTTTCTCGCCCAGCAGATGGGGATTGAGTTGGTTCAGGGATCGGACCTCGTCGTGGAAGACGGCTATGTGCAGATGAAAACGACGCAGGGCCTGCGGCGTGTGGATGTGATCTACCGACGCATTGACGACGATTTTCTGGATCCGTGCTGTTTCCGCTCCGATTCGTGCCTCGGAGTGAGACAGTTGATGGAGGTCTATCGTGCGGGACGTGTGACGCTGGCGAATGCTCCGGGCACCGGCGTGGCCGATGACAAGGCAGTTTACGCCTATGTTCCGGAGATCGTGCGGTATTACTTGGGTGAGGAGCCCATCTTGTCGAACGTTCCGACGTACCTCTGTTCCGACCCAAAGCAACGCGAGTACGTACTGACTCACCTCGACGAACTGGTAGTCAAACCGACCAACGAGTCCGGAGGTTACGGGATCTTGATCGGTCCTCATGCATCTCGCGGGGAACGGGATGCGTGTGCCGAGTCAATTCAGGCCAATCCCCGCAACTACATCGCGCAACCCATGTTGACGTTGTCGACAGTACCAACGATCGTCGGTTCCGAGTTACAGCCCCGTCATGTCGACCTGCGTCCGTTCGTGCTGTGCGGACGAGACATCTACGTATTGCCTGGCGGTCTGACGCGTGTTGCTCTCCGCGAGGGGTCGATGGTCGTCAACTCCTCGCAGGGCGGCGGAAGCAAGGACACGTGGGTCCTCCGCAGCGCGAAGGCGCCGACCGAGGCCACCACACGTTCTCGCCAGCGTCAGCAGTCGGATGATTCCCCGAACCAGCCACGCCATCGGGAGGATCTGTTTCACGCACAAGATGCTGGAAGAAGGTCATTCACGCCCTAGCGGTGAGTGAGAAGCGGTCGGAAACACTTCTCGAAACCGGCGAAGGGCTCATCGATCAAGCAGGAAAAACCAAAGGATCGGGGAACGTTTGTACGATGCTCAGTCGGGTCGCGGATTCGGTTTACTGGATGAGTCGCTATGTGGAGCGAGCGGAAAACGTTGCGCGCTTCATCGATGTCAACAGTAATCTAGCGCTGGGTGGCGGCGAAACGAATCACCAGCAGTGGGCTCCGCTGGTCTACACGACGGGGGATGAAGACCTGTTCTTCAGTTTATATGGTGAATTCAGTCGGTCCAATGTCCTGCGGTTTCTGGCTTTCGATCGAGAGAACCCGAATTCCATCCTTTCATGCATCGAGGCGGCTCGGGAAAACGCAAGGACCATTCGTGAGGTCATTTCCTCCGCAATGTGGGAGGAACTGAACATCTTTTTCCATTTAGTCCGCGCCGCGACAAAACAGACGTCGACGACGGACGAAATGCACAGTTTCTGCAACCAAGTCAAACGCTCCAGTCACGTCCTGCTGGGCGCCACGGACGTCACAATGTCGCATGGCGAGGCATGGCATTTTGCCCGCCTGGGACGGTTGCTTGAACGCGCCGACAAGACGTCGCGCATCGTGGACGTCCAGTATTACAGCCTACTGCCCGACCCGAAGGATGTCGGCTCATCGCTCGACATCGTCCGTTGGTCGGCCCTCCTCAAATCGACCAGTGCGTTGGAGATGTATCGTCGGGTATGCGGACGAATTCTGCCGACGAACGTCGCGGACTATCTGCTGCTGGATCGCCAGTTCCCCCGGTCGGTTCGCTTCTGCCTGATCAAGGCACACGAATCGCTGCAGGCCGTCGCAGGGAGTGCCAGCGGTACCTTCCGCACGCTGAGCGAACAGCAACTGGGACGACTCCGCTCCAAAATGGACTACACTCGAATCCAGGAAATCGTCGAACAGGGCCTGCACGAATACATTGACGACCTCCAGACGCAGCTGAATGCGATCGGCGACGCGATCTATGAGGACTTCTTTCGGGTTCAGGCAGTGGGACTGGAGCGGACTGCCTAACGGCCGTGGCCTGCAAATCCCGGCGTCACGCCCCGCGGGCAAAATGTTAAGCTACAATCGACGCCGCGACCTCGTGCTTCGTCAAGGCTCAGTCTTGGGGTAGAGCGGATTCTCGGAACCCGACGCATCCGCGGGGGAGAAGCGGGAACTAACCGCATCCCTCGCGGACGCGTCGGGTTCCAATGCCCAGAGTTGCCACCCGCGTGCTTGAGCCTTGATCAAGCACGCGTTCGTTCCCCGGCACACCGAACTTCAGAATCACGCTTTGCATGCCTGAATCCACCGCCTATCCCGAACCGACGACACCCCGGCCGCCGCTGGACGGTTACACATCAAGCTCGGATGTGTTCGACGAGTTCTTGTTGCCCGACGGCACGGTCCGTCCGCACTGCCACAAGTTCTACAGTTCACTCGAAGCGCTCGGGCGAAGCGAATTCAACCGTCGTTGGGCCCAGGCGCAGCATCTGCTGCGCGAAAATGGCATTGCCTACGGGGCCTTCGGCGATCCCCAGGATGAACCGCGTCCCTGGGAATTGGATGCTCTACCGCTCTTGCTACCCGAAGCGGAATGGCAATCGGTCGCCGCAGGACTGGAGCAACGTGCCCGCCTGCTGAACTTGATCCTGGCCGATTTATACGGCCCACAGGAATTGCTCCAACAAGGAGTGCTACCGCAGGAGGTCCTCTTCCGTCATCCGGGCTTCCTGCGCCCTTGCCACCGACTGCTCTCCCAGCGGCAGTGTTATCTGACGATGTACGCGGCCGATCTGGCCCGATCGCCCGACGGCCGCTGGTGGGTTCTTGCCGACCGAACGGAGGCACCTTCGGGATCTGGCTATGCTTTGGAGAACCGGATTGTCATTTCCCGCATGTTGCCGGGCACGTATCAGCAATGTCACGTTCAGCGTTTGGCCGGTTATTTCATGGCTCTGCAACAGACATTGCGCGACTTGGCCACCCACCATCGCGACAATCCGCGAATCGTCTTGCTCAGTCAGGGAACGCAGAGTCGCAACTATTTCGAAGACACCTACTTGGCCCGCTACTTGGGCTACACGCTGGTCGAAGGTGGCGATTTGGCCATCCGCAACAGCCAGGTCATGCTCAAGACGCTCGGAGGATTACTTCCGGTCGATGTGATCCTGCGTCGTCCGAACAGTGGCGACTGTGATTCACTGGAGTTGGAACCGCATTCGACGCAGGGCATCGCGGGACTCGTGCAAGCGATTCGCAGCGGTCAGGTCTCGGTGGTCAACGCCTTGGGTAGCGGGCTGGTCGAATCGCCCGTCATCATGGCCTTCTTGCCTCAACTGTCGATGAATTTGCTCGGCGAGCCACTGCGGATTCCGGGCGTCGCGACTTGGTGGTGTGGCGATGAAGAATCTCGCTCCTACGTGTTAGGACGACTGGACGAACTGGTTGTCAAGCCGGCCTTCCGGCAGCGCGGACGAGAGTATGAGTTCAATCAGCAACTGCGTCAGATGTCGACGACGGAATTGCGCGAGCTGATCTGTTCGAAGCCGGCGGATTTCGTCGCGCAGGAGCAGGTTTGCCGCTCGACGGCACCTGTCTGGACGCGTGATGCGACCACACGCGGATCCCACGTCGCGATTCGCGCTTTCCTGGCGCGCTCCGGACAGGGCTACTGGGTCATGCCCGGCGGATTGACCCGGATCTCGTCGCGCAGCGAGTCGCTGGAGGTTTCCGTCTTGGCCGGGGAGCGCAGCAAGGATACCTGGATCCTGGCCGACAGTCCGGTCAATCCCGTCAGCTTACTCAATCGTCCCGGCACCGGAATGAAGTTGCGCCGGAGTGGTGCCGAGTTACCCAGTCGCGTCGCAGACAATTTATTCTGGCTCGGACGCCATCTTGAGCGCGCCGACGCGGCCGCGCGACTCCTACGCACGATTGTGACTCGTCTGATCGGCGAACCCGATGCAGATGGAGCCACAGAATTGCCCGTCCTGATTCGAACACTCGCTGAGCAGGGACAGATCGAACCCGGTTTCGCCGTGGATGGAATCCGCCAGCAGCTGCCCGCGATCGAACACGCGCTTCCCGATGCGACCTTCGACGCCAGTCAGCCAGGAAGTCTCTGTTCCATCGTCTCCCGCATGTTCCGCGTGGCTTCTCTCGTTCGTGACCGGATGTCCATCGATAGCTGGCGAATCATCAATCGGATCGACCAGCAGATTGATGCGCTTCGGTTTCGCCAAGCCAATCTGACGGATCTTGTTTCCATGACGAACAACATCCTCGTCGATCTAGCGGCCTTCAGCGGTTTGGCGATGGAGAGTATGACGCGTACGTTGGGCTGGCGATTTCTGGATCTGGGGCGACGGCTCGAACGTGCAATGCAAACCAACAATCTGCTGCAGAGCTGTTTCCGCGACCCTGTCGACACACTCGGACCCGTTCTCGAAGCGGTACTCGAGGTCGCGGACAGTCTGATGACCTACCGATCTCGCTACCTGGCAAACCTCCAAATGGCGGCCGTCCTCGACCTGCTGCTGACCGATGAAAGCAATCCTCGCAGCGTCGCCTATCAGTTGGCGTCAATTGCCAACCACATTGACAATTTGCCTCGCGAGCGAACCCAACCGGTTTACACTCCCGACCAGCGTGCCGCCATGTCGCTGCTGCATGTCGTTCGGATGTGCGATGTCCCGATGCTCGCCGAGCTGTACGTCCTGGGCGAGCACGATCACTTAAAGAAGATCTTGATGCAATTGGCCAGTGAATTGCCGAAGCTTTCCGAAACCGTCTCTCATCGCTACCTGTTGCATGCGGGTGCTCCGCAGCAATTGTCGGAGATTCCCCTAGACCAGCCCAATCCATGAAATACCAGATTACGCATACCACGCGCTATCACTACACGGAGGCAGTTCCGATCTGTCATAACGAAGTCCGATTGACTCCGCGCGAGGAACCAACGCAGCACTGCGAAAACTCCCGACTGCTGATCCATCCAACGCCGGCCTATCGCAACCATCGGTCCGACTACTTTGGCAACTCGGTACTCTCCTTCTCAATCCAGGAGACCCATGACACGCTGACCGTCACGGCCAGCAGCCAGGTTCGCATCGCGCCGGCCGCCGTGCCCGATGCCGGTGCCTCACCCGCCTGGGAAACCGTGGCCCAGTCGGTGCAATCGGATCGCTCGCCCAACGGGTTGCGCGTCTGTGAGTTCGCGTTCGATTCGCTTCACGTCCGGCGGAGCGACCAGTTAGCGGAATACGCCAGGCAATCGTTTTCTCCAGGCCGCCCGATTTGCGAGGCCGCCTTGCATTTGTCCGAACGAATCCATCAGGAGTTCGAGTACGATCCGCGGGCCACCACGGTCAACACGCCGCTCGAAGAGGCTTTCTCTCAGCAGCGCGGCGTCTGCCAGGATTTCGCTCACATCCAGATCGGCTGTCTGCGGTCGCTGGGATTGGCGGCACGATATGTCAGCGGATATCTGCGGACACTCCCCCCTCCCGGCCAGCCTCGACTGATCGGCGCCGACGCTTCCCATGCCTGGCTGTCCCTCTTCTGCGGCGAACTCGGTTGGGTCGATCTCGATCCCACGAACAATTCGATTCCCGGCTTTGACCATATCACTTTGGCCTACGGCCGTGACTACAGCGACGTCTGTCCGATCAAAGGCGTCTTCGTGGGTGGCGGACAGCACGGCATGACGGTTTCCGTCGATGTGGCCCCCCTGACGGAATAGTGGCCCACGAAAGAGGCTCCGCCCCTTTTCGCCCCTCCCCCCCTTTTTCTTCTGCACTGCTAACGGTGAAAATGCTGATCTCTCGGCAAGAAATCGAGCGACGGCGACAGGCTGCAGGCGATAGGCTGCAGACTGAAGACTGAAGACCACAGATTGCAGATTGCAGCCTACAACCTCCAGCCTACAGCCTACAGCCTCCTACAACATTCTGCGGCCCTGCCGCTCGGCGTTTTCGTGATAGAAGAATCGGATGGCAAAACTCACGGGCTCGGTCGTAACCTATCCCGCTCGCGCATCACTCGCCTGGTACGGCGGACTGATCGTGGTGGGAGCTGCGCTGTTGATCACTCCCTGGTGCAAGCAACCCGATGAGCGTCCCGTCACGCTGCTCGATGCCGTGTTTACCTCGACCAGCGCGACATGCGTCACGGGCCTAACGGTCCGCTCCTTGGAAACGGAGTTCAGCTTCTTTGGTCAACTCGTCATCCTGGGTCTGATCCAACTGGGTGGGATCGGGATCATGACCGTGACGACGTTCGTAATGTTTCGCCTGGGGGGACGCCAGAGTCTGCGACAACGGCTGGTGATTACCGAGACGCTGGGGGCCGATGCGAACACAGACTTGCGATGGATTCTGCGCCATGTCCTTCTGCTGACTCTATTGTTCGAAGGGCTCGGTGTCGCCGCCCTAACGATCCGGGATCTGCCGAATCAGAATTCGTTGCCCCTAGCACTTTGGCATGCGGTGTTTCATTCCGTATCTGCCTTCTGCAATGCCGGGTTTGCACTCTACGACAACAGCTTGATGGGGTTTCAGGACGACATCTGGGTCAATTTCGTGATCGGCAGTCTGATTATCATGGGCGGGCTCGGTTTTCCCGTACTGCTGGATCTGCGACGCAACCTGCGCAAGCCCTGGGCCGACAGTTGGTCGCGGTTTCATTTGCACACGAAGTTCATGCTGATCGGAACGGCAACGATGCTGATTCTGGGAATGGTCAGCTTCTTGTTGCTCGAGTGGGAAGGCGTCTTGGATGATTTCCCCATCTGGCAGCGTCCGATGGTCGCGATGTTTCAGTCGATCACCTGCCGTACCGCCGGTTTCAACACAGTCGACATTGCCCAGTTAACCAATGCCAGTTTGTTCATCTCGATTCTGCTGATGATCATTGGTGCCGGCCCCTGCTCAACCGCCGGCGGACTGAAGGTCTCCACGGTCGCCGTGCTGGTCGTGGATGCCTGGGCCACATTCCGCGGTCAGTCCCGCGTGAACACGTTTCGCCGGACGATCCCGCGAGAAGTCGTCGACCGCGCGATGGTAACGACGATGGTCTTCGGCCTGGTGGCTGCGGTTGCCCTGACCGGAATGTTGTTCATTGAACGTTTCGATGAACACGCTCGGGATCAAAGCCATCAATTCATCGATGGCATGTTTGAAGTCACCTCGGCGCTGGGAACGGTCGGCCTAAGTACCGGAATCACGCAAGATCTGAACGGCTTGGCGCGTTCGGTGATCATCGTCCTGATGTTGATTGGTCGCCTGGGACCGATTACCGTGTTTGCCGCACTCTCGCAGGCAGAACGCAAGAAATCCGTAGAGTATCCTAATGAAGAGCCGATGATCGGCTAAACCCGTTGTTACTGAATGGTATTCGAGATCGATGGTTGACACAAAACACTTCATTGTGATTGGATTGGGTTCTTTCGGCACGGCACTCGCCGAGCGGTTGTGCAAAAACGGTTGTCGCGTTACGGGCGTCGACGGCAGTCGGGAACGCGTCGAAGAGCTGAAGGACGTGCTGTACGAGGCGATCATCGGAGATGCGACAGAGCGAGAAACGCTCGAACACTTGGCGATGAAGGATGCCAAGGCCGTGTTTGTCAGCCTGGGTGAGGATATCACGCAATCGCTGCTGGCAACCCTGCACGCCAAAGAACTGGGAGCCCACCGCATTATCGTCAAGGGAGTCACACCCGAACACGGCCGATTACTGCGAAGCCTGGGCATCGATCGCGTGATCTTTCCCGAAACGGAGATTGCCCAGGAACTAGCCGATCAGATGACCTGGCCCAATATCATCGATTTCCTGCCGATCGATCCGGAGTACAGTTTCGTGGAGATCGCCGCACCCGATCACTTCGCCGGAATGACGCTGCAACAACTGGATTTACGGCGCAAGTTCGGTGTCTGGGTCGTCGGCATCAAGGACGCCCTGTCCGGCAAACTCTCGATGTTTCCCGACGGTACGTTTCAGGTCAATCCCGATCAACTGTTGCTGCTGGTCGGCAAGCAAAGAGACGTTGAGCGACTTCGCGAAGCCAGCTGACAGGAAGCGAAGAGTGCAGCGCGACGGGCCGTAGCCGAATTCGTGAGAATTGTACGTGTCGAGCGTGCTTGCATCGGACGAAGTCCGCTTCGTAGCCGAATTCGTGAGAATTCGGACACACCCCAGATCCTCCGAAGTCTCACGACTTCGGCTACAAACAACTTCGGCTCCAAACAACTTCGGCTACAAACAGGGGACTTCGGCTACAGTCGTCTTCAAAGCAGAATCTCGCGCACGGGATTCTGTTCCTCCACGCCGGTCAGGCGGACATCGAGTCCCTGAAACTTGAACGACAATCGCCGGTGATCGATTCCCAGGCAGTGCAGGATGGTGGCGTTCAGGTCGTGGATGTGGACGGGATCTTGCACAATGTTGTAGCTAAAATCATCCGTCTCGCCGTAAACGACTCCCGGTCGGATCCCACCGCCTGCCAGCCAGACGACGAAGTTTCTGGGGTGGTGATCGCGACCGTAGTTTTCGCGCGTCAGATTACCTTGGCAATAGACCGTCCGCCCAAACTCGCCACCCCAGACGACGAGCGTATCGTCGAGTAACCCACGCTGCTTCAGATCCTGAATCAAGGCCCAGCTGGGTTGGTCGACGTCGCGACATTGGTTGGGCAAGTCCCCCGCGACGTTAAAGTGCTGGTCCCAGCCGCGGTGAAAGATCTGGACAAAACGCACGCCGCGCTCGGCCATTCGTCGAGCCAGCAGGCAGCTGGCGGCAAACGTGCCGGGTTTCGTCACGTCCGGGCCGTACATCTGCAGCACGTGGTCCGGTTCCTGCGATAGGTCGGTCAGTTCCGGAACGGACGACTGCATGCGAAACGCCATTTCATACTGATCAATGCGGGCTTGCGTTTCGGGATCGCCAATTCGCTCGAGCGTATGCTGGTTGAAGCGGTTGAGCGCGTCGAGCATCGTACGACGCGTCTCAACAGTCACGCCGGGAGGATTCGACAGGAACAGCACGGGGTCGCCTTTCGATCGGAGTGCGACACCCTGGTGCTCACTCGGCAGGAAACCGGATCCCCACAGGCGATTGTAGAGCGCCTGCGCTTCTTTCCGACCGGTCCAGGAGGGCGTCATCACAACAAATGAAGGCAACTCTTCGCTCAACGATCCGAGTCCATAGCTCAGCCAGGCTCCCAGACTCGCCCGCCCCGGCAACTGATGTCCGGTGCAGATATACGTGATCGCCGGGTCGTGATTGATCGCTTCGGTCCAGACCGTTTTCACGATCGCCAAATCATCGACCATTCGCGCATGGTACGGCAGCAATTCGCTGACCCACGCTCCACTCTGACCGTACTGCTGGAATTTGTACTTGGACGGTGCCAGTGGCAGCGTCGACTGACCTGAAGTCATCGTCGTCAGACGCTGTCCCATCTGGATGCTCGACATGCCGCGCAGGTCTTCGCCAAAATGATCGTTTAAGATCGGCTTGTAGTCGAGCATATCCAACTGCGACGGCGCGCCGGCCATGAACAGATAGATCGCGCGTTTCGCCGTGGGCGCAAAATGAGGCAGGTCGGGCAAACCTCGGCTCGCTGCGTGTACATCACGATCGGGCAACATCGAGGCCAGGGCTGCGGTCCCCAGTCCGAGCGCGGTTCGACCGAAGAAGTGGCGGCGCGAAATCGCCTGCAGGTACTGCTCATACGGTGTCATATCGTCAACTCCCGAGACGTTCAGTTCTTGTTCACCACTTCGTCGAGGTTCAGCACCAGATTGGCCACCATCGTCCAGGCGGCCAGTTGCTCGACCGCCAGGTCGCCTGCCGCGGGAGCCTCACCGACATGTGTCAGCTCCTTCGCCGCCTCACGATTCGCCTCATACGTGCGTTGATGTCGCTGAAACTCCTGCACCAACTGCTGCCGTTCCCACTCGTTGGGATGCCGGCCGACACACAGTCGAAACATGTGATCTGCACAACTCTCTGCCTCCATTCCCGCCTCGTGCATGGTTCGAGCGGCCAGCGCTCGCGCCGCTTCAACGTACTGCGGATCGTTCAGCAGCAGGAGTGCCTGAAGCGGTGTGTTCGTTCGTTCACGACGCACTGTGCATGCTTCGCGCGATGGCGCGTCAAAGGTGCTCATTTGCGGAGGCGGTGAGGTCCGCTTGATGAACGTGTACAGCGTGCGGCGATGCACTTTGTCGGGCCCCTGATCGGGAACGAAGCGAACCGTGTTCGAACCTGAATAGCCGACGGCAAACCACAAGCCATCCGGTTGCGGCGGTTTGACACTCGGACCGCCCATCTGTTCCACGAGCAGTCCGCTGACGAACAAGGCCTGATCGCGCAGCATTTCTGCATCGAGCCGGAACCGCGGTCCCCGCGCCAGCAAACGATTCCGCGGATCACGCTCATGCAACTTGGGAGTCACATGCGACGATTGGCGGTACGTGGCCGACATTACCATCCGCTTCATCGCCGCCTTGATGTCCCAACCATCTTCGATGAACTGCACGGCCAACCAGTCCAGCAGTTGCGGATGGCTGGGAGCTTCTCCTTGCGAGCCGAAATCCTCGGCTGTTTTCACCAAACCAATACCAAACAGCTGCTGCCAGAATCGGTTCACCGCCACGCGCGCCGTCAGCGGATGCTGGGGATCGACCAGCCAGCGAGCCAGGCCCAACCGGTCGAGCGGCAGGTCGGTATCCATTGGTGGCAAAGCATTCGGGGTCCGACGCGTAAGCTGATGGCCTTGCTGGTCGTATTCACCCCGCTTCAATAGGTACGCCGGACGTAGCTCTTTGCGCTCTCGCCAGATCAGCGTCAGGGGAATCTGGGATTCGAGTTGCGAGCGAGCTTCCCGCGATTGTTTCAGCTCGTCCTGCGTCTGCTTCAGAGCGTCGGACTGCGCGACCTTCTCGCGGAAGTAATCGCGCAATTGCTGCTGTTGTGCCGCCTCGCGCGACTCCGGTTGGGTCCCGATCAATGCCAGGATCTCGTCGGGAACTTTTTCGCCTTGCTGCTCCTTTTCTTGTTCCGCCGGCGCGTCCGCGGCTGGAGCGGCCGCCTCTCCTTCGGCCGGTTTTGCTTCGCGCAGCTTCTGTTCCCATTGCTGCTGTTGTTCATCGAGTTCCGGCCAAGCCCCCTTCAGTCGAGTCTCCAACGTGGCAACCTGACGATTTAGCTCGTCCAGTCGCTGCTGTTGCTCGTCGGTTGGCAGACGAAGGACAGGCGCGTGGTCCTTGGCATTGCCATCCAAGGGACTGCCATCCAGGCTGTTGAAGAAGGCAAACAGTGAATAGAAGTCGTCCATCGTCAGCGGGTCATACTTGTGATTGTGACAGCGGGTGCATTCGAACGTCATGCCCAGGAAGACGGTTCCGGTGGTCACAACGCGATCGACCACGTTTCGCACGTAGACCTCTTCTTCGATCGAACCCCCTTCACTGGTCGTCACATTGCAGCGATTGAAGCCGGTGGCGATCAGTTGATCCGTGGTTGGATTGGGAAGCAGATCGCCTGCGAGTTGCTCGGTCACGAACTGATCGTACGGTTGGTTGCAATTGAAGGCGCGAACAACCCAATCGCGATAGGGCCAGATCTCGCGATAGTTATCCAGATGCAACCCGTGCGTATCGCCGTAGCGGGCGGCGTCAAGCCAGAAACGGGCCATGTGTTCGCCGTAGCGCGGCGAGCGAAGCAGGCGATCGACGACCCGTTCGTAGGCGTCCGGCGCCATGTCGGCCAGGAACGCATCGACCTCCTCAGGGGTCGGCGGCAGTCCGGTCAAATCCAGCGTCACGCGGCGCAGCAGCGTCACGCGATCCGCCTCGGGCGAAGGCGCCAATCCCTCGCGCTCCAGACGCGCGAGGATAAATCGATCGATGGCGTTCTGCGGCCACTCGGGATCGTTTACCGCCGGCAGTTCGGGACGTTGCGGTGGAATCAGCGACCAGTGACTCTGGTACGGCGCTCCCTGCTCGATCCATTGCCGAATCAACTGGATCTCGTCCTGCGTGAGGCTCTTGCCCGAATCGGGCGGCGGCATTTTCGTATCGGGATCGTCGCTTTCGATCCGCTCCAGCACGACCGAGTCGTCCGGTTCACCCGCCACGATCGCGTACTCCTTGGCGGCTTCCTCGACGTCCAGTCGCAGATCGGCTTCGCGGCTCGCTTCATCCGGCCCGTGACAATGAAAGCATTTGTCCGACAGAATCGGCCGGATCGTACCAGCAAAGTCCGCTGGATCGGTCGCCGCGGACTGTGCCCAGGCGGAATGCGAAGCGAAAGCAAAAGCGAAAACGAATGCAACAACACTGACCAGCAGCAGGCAGAGTCTCACGCGCACCATCATCGGGCCTCAGGTTTGCGAGGGATTGGTCGGAGGGAAGGAACACTACCCTCGGAAACCTGGCAGGAAACCACCGGTCCGGGGATAGCAGGTGTCTCCATTGTCGCCGTTGAGCGTCGAAATCTCAAGTCAAGTGAGAGAAGCCGGGACAGAAGACGGTTTTCGTCGTCAGGTCGAGCGCATTCCGGAGCACCAAAGGTGCGGCCCGATTTCAGCCTGGGGCAAGAGGACGAAGATCCTCGCAGCCCCAGGACGAAACACAACCTGACGTCCGTCGGCCGAGGCCTCAATCGTTGCCAATCCGCAGCGGCGTGCCGAGGCCGAAATGATCTGCGGTCGGACCGCGCGCATTTCGCCGTCAGGTCGAGCGCATTCCGAAGCACCAACGGTGCGACCCTAAGTCAGCCTGGGGCAAGAGGACGAAGACCTCGCAGCCCCAGGAGAGAACGCAACCGGACGACCCTCGGCCGAATCCTCAATCGTCGTCGATCGGCGGCGGGCTGCCGAGGCCGAAACGAACCGCGGGCGGGACGCGCACATTTCGGTCTCGGGACGTGGCGGTGTTGACCAACGGAACGGACTCGACCGACGACCATCGTTCGACCATGGATCCTGGGGTTGCGAGGACGTTCGTTGCACTCACGTCCTCTGACCCCAGGCTGACTTCGCGGCGCACCTTCGGTGCTGAAAATGCGCGCCGACCGGCTACTCGATCATCCTTCGCAGCAGGATCGCCTTATCGACGTTGTGATTCTCACCCGGCTCAAACGCCACAGGAATCGACCGATCGACAATATAGAACGCCCGATGCCGCCGGATCTGGCCCGTGTCGCTGCCGAGTTCGGGGCCAAGTTCAAAGCCAGCCGCCTGAATCGCATCCTTGGGCGCAAATGCAACCGAGGGATCCACGGTTCCATCAGGTTTCCGCGGGGTCCATGGCAGCAGTTCGAAATACCCCACCGTAATCCAGATGGCGTACACGTTCGAGTGCGTTGTGAGCAGATTGTTTAAGCGCTGAATTTTGTGATACCGGAAATATGCATTGCCTTCTGGGTTATTGTATGGTTGCGCTCCGGTGGCAAAATCATCATTGTCCTCTTCGAAGAAGAACAATGGCCTGCGGTCCACGTTGGGATCCGGGCGAAGGAGGGTCACTTCGGATGGACTCTTTTCCAGAGAATCCAACGGCATGAGTTGGGCACTCGCAGCCGAGCGAAATGGATTTGAATAGTAGGCGGGGCGATTCAATGGATTGGTCGAACCAATCATCGACTTCTGCACGTTCGCCCAACTCGTCAATTGATGTGAAACATCCGACAATTGATCTCCTTTGGGGTCAATTGCCTTCCAGATCGCTGGATCCGAGATCGTGTTGATGTTGATCCGGCCGGGATCGCGGAATTCCAAGACTCGGTTGAACGGAGTATGCAGGTCCGCAACTTCCGACTCAAAAGGCGACCGACTTGGATCAAACGGATCGCTGGGGCTGCGGATTGGCGGTGCCGAAACACCTTGAAACTCCGTCGTCAGCCACGTTTCGGTCCCAACAAACGGCGAACGCACCTCCAGGAAATCAAAGATCCGCGCCAAATCGGGTGACTCTTCGTTCGCCCGTCTTGCGCACTGAAAGAAATTGAGCAAATGACCAAACGGGGAACGGAAGTCTTCATACGGATCATTCGCAGCTCCCCGCTGGAAATTGAATTCATAGGCCAATCGCCAGGGTGAACTCGCAGGCACGAGCATCATCTCGAGCGGGCTGGTGAAATCGGCATTCTTCCAAGTCAGCCACGCGTACGGCTTCACTCCCTTCCACTGCCCGACGAAGGACCGATCGTACCACTGGTTGTGTGTTCCGAGGGTCTCGAAACTTTGCGTCGTACCCGGCAAAGTCCCACCGGGCTGGAAGGGAAAGTAATGGTCGATTTTGAACCTTTCCCGAAGCTGCTTGTTCTGATCGGCCAGTCGTTCGATTCCCAAAGACGACGTACTGAAACCGTTCCACAGTTCTGGGATCAGAACGGAGTAACCGGACGGCCACGGCGGAGGAGGCAGCAGCCCCGCGAATCCGGGCGGCATCGGGATTGGATCGCCCCACAGACGTGCCCGTCGTTGCCACAGCCCCATTTCTTGCTGACTGACCGGGAAACGTGAAAGCGAGCCTCTCTGCCTTGGTCCGAAATGCCAAGCCTCCACATCTGCCTTCACCGGCGGGAATTGCTCCGACGTTGGTGGCGGAGGACTTCCAGGCACGGGATCGAAATAGCCGTTTTCCTTCTCGGGTTGCGGATCTTGGTCGTCGGCAAATTTCTGATCGGTGTTCACCCAACCGGCTGGCTTACGATCCTCTTCGCCATTGAAGTCTTCCCCGTTGAATACGGTCAGATCGATTGCGTGGGCGTCAATCGTAAGGTAAGGATTCGTCTCCGCATCAAAAGGCAGACTCGGGTTTGCCAGCCGCTGCAACAAGGCGACGCGGAATTGCGGAAGCACTCCCTCATTCAGGCCTCGTTGAGCGAGAGGGCGCCCCGGACGATCGTCCAGTGGCGTGTCCGGCAGTTCTCCATCCGGATAGCTGTCCTGCCGCAACGGATCCGTATTCTCAAAATCCGGAGCCCTGTAGTATTGGGGCCCGCTGAGCGGCTCAGAAACGTTTAGACCAACAAGTCTCCTCGGACTTTCGTTCGGTGTGTTGGGCTGGGTCCACCAGTCATCATCATTCGCATCAATTGGGCGGGGCGGATCGGCCGCGATCACGAAACCCCGTGTACCGGTCGGTGTTCGTGGATATGTGCGATTGTCGCCTAAGTGGACGAATTCCAATCCATCGGGCCGCAGAGTGATGCTCTGCGTCTGCAGAGACTCAGTCGATACTTCGGTATCCCCGATCGGAGTCGGCAGCTGTTCTCGCACCTTCGAGCCAAGAATCGTTATCGGACGCGGTCCAAGAACTAGAACGGTGCCTGGTTGTACGACAGCACGATTGTTGGCTGCAGTGGACCAATTCGACTGATTGTAAAAGGCACCCTGCTCCTTCACCGTTGTCGGTAAGTCCCGTGTGAAATAAACAAAACGCTCTGGAACAACCGTGGGCAGGTCCGATACGGTCAATCTGGTCGGATCCCGCGGGAGCATTGAAAGATCATCGGGGCGAAAGCCCAGATACTGATCGAGAGCGGGCCGCGTTAATGCCCACCGGTCGACCGAGGCTTGGTCATTAGCTGCAAGAGCCGGGTCTTTATCTGGATCATCACTCGTAACCAATTCGGGCGGACGCACAATCGCGATTCGCCAAACGGGTGAGAACCCATTCGGATCGGGCACGACTCGATCTAACTCAAGCGCACCGTTCGTGTACAACTCGGAGTTAGAAGTCCCGATGACGTTGGGATTCCCGGTGCAATACAGCTCCAGGTACAGAGAGCCTTCCGGAATCCGGAATTGGTCCAAATCCTCGTCGGGTTCGATGTTATTATCGGGATTGTCATCCGTGTTATCGTGCTCACTGTCATTCGGTCGGCGTTTTGCGGCGTCATCGCCTGCTTCGGATTTCGTATCTCGCACTCGACGATCGTGAAACGCTAATGACTCGGTGAACAGAAGCTCAGGGTACTCACAACCCCACACGACGGCTCGGTCGCTCCCATCACTTCCCCCGTTGTCTGTGGTCCCCGTTTGGAAGTTATCATCCACATTCCAGCCATCTTCGTCGAACGGATCGAGGTCAAACTCAAACGGCGTCATGACGGAATCCGTATCGCGGAAGTCGACAACATTGACGGCCCACTGGGCAATTCGTCGCGCAAGGATCCTTCGATCGGGATTCACGCCGGACTGGTTCTGCTCGGTGTCCGTTGGCAGCTCAAATCCTGTGGACTCGGCCAAGAGCATCATCATGCAGTAGAGATGTCGAGCGTAGACTTGCCGCGAGAAATACGGATTCGTTTGATTATTGGCCAACAGATAATGGGGATCTCCCACGGCAAAAGCGGCTTCGCATTTGAAACGATTAAGACTCGCATTCTCGGCGGGCCAAGACCAGTACCACGAGGTATCATCCTCGATCACTCCTTCGAGAGGCCGATTCACATCCATGCGGCGTCCCATCCGGACTTCGTAGGGAATCATCAACTTGATCTGTTCATCCAGCCGTCGCTCTCGGCTTAGCTTTTCGTCATCTGTACTCGCAACAGGAAATGCGGTATCGAGCAACCCCCGCAGAATCTTCGCAGGCGTGGCATCGACGCCGTAAGTCTTCCGCCAATTCTGATCGGATGGCACGGAGCTGACCACAGGAATATCAAACGAATGCGTCGTGTAGCGTCGCAGCTCATTGAGTTCCGAGAAACTCGTCAAACCGCTTGTCAGGCTAGTAATGCGCGATGTTAGCGTGACGCTATCCGCATCATAGGCGCGCAGCAGCTTTTCAAGTTCTTCGATGCCGTAAACCTGATCGCTCGCTTGGGGCTCTACCAAATTGGTTTCGTAGGGGTCGTCGTAACTGTTGAGCCCAGGGGTCACCGTCAACGGATACCCGAACTGATCCAGATAGACCGCTCCGGCTCCAAAGAAATCGACCTGTGACCGCGGGTTCATCCGCTCTCCCCACGTTTTCAACGAGGCGAGAGCATCCAGTTGTCCAGGCAGCCCGGGCCCCAGATCATTCGGTACATATCCCTGGTAGCGGCTCTCCGCCAAAGAACGGAAGTCTGGGAACGTCAGGATCTCATCCGATCGAATTTCCGCTGGACCATACCCCTGGCCGCGCGTGACACTGAGTTCCTTTGTCGAGACCCCACCAGCACCATTTCGCGCCAACGGCATGCTGGGTAAAGCCGGATTTGGACCGTGCGCATTCAGATTGAGCCGGCCATCGAGATCCACACAGAGAACGGCGAATAACGGCTTGTAACGCCGTCCATCCGCCGCCACCTTGATCGGCGCCCCAAGGTCCACCCAAACACTATCCGGAATTCCATCTCCGTCGTTGTCAACATCCCACGGACCGTCGACTAACGGTACGTAATCATCTGGATCAACTTCTAGATCATAAACGTTAGGCGTTCCGTCCCCATCCAGGTCCTGAGGCAACAGGGGATCATTCCGTAGCATCAGACTGCCCGGCGGAGCGTTCGGATTAGGAATCCAAACGACGGTCATGGCTGGGTTGCTGCCCGTAAAGAACGGATGTTCATCGGGCTGGGGCAAAGGACGCGCGGAAATGTAGCGACGCAAGTGGTTCGCCCGGAACTCCGGGTCTCCATCCCAGGTGACCGACGCACTCGCCAACGGATTACTCGCATCATTCAGACGGGCCATCCAGTGCCGGATCAATTGCGGCCGATGAAACGAGGGAATTAAGTCCTTGTTGTTCGTCGGAATCCGCGCGAGAAAGAAGTTCTGATAGTCGACGGCGTCCCAACTCTCATCCCAGCCACCTGCTGCGTCTTCGCCCCATTGAACGGAATTACCAACGGGCGTGATCACACGGTAATTCCATGCCGAAAATCGGCTGCTTGAGAAATTCCAGTAATCCGGCAGCAGGGCCAGTTCCAGAACGGAATCGGGATCGGGTGCGTCCAAGCTCAAATCATCTAATGGATAGGGAACCTTGGCATCCAGCGCACCCGGGGTTCC
>CAZFWV010000008.1:6388-53458 GCA_964522605.1 uncultured Pirellulaceae bacterium | reverse complement strand
GCCGGTTGCTCTGCGATTCACTGACGCCCGTTTCGGCATTTCACCGCATCGATTCCGGACGCAGCGCCTGTCTGTTTGAGAGCGTGATCGGGGGGGAGAAGGTTGGTCGGTACAGCTTCCTTGCGGTGGACCCGTTTCTTGAGCTTTCCGCGCACGAAAATGTCGTGACCGTGCGATCGGGCACGGAGCATTGGCAGCGGACCTGTGCGGATCCGCTGGAAGAACTTCGGCAGCGACTGGTGAACGTCAAGGTCGCGCCCCTGGAAGGGTTGCGCGATCAGCCCTTTATTGGGGGAGCGATTGGATACGCCGGTTACGATGTTGTCCGCTACACAGAAAACCTGCCGCACCCACCGGCCGATGATCGTCAATTGCCCGATCTTTCCTTTGCCTTCTACGATCGATTGGTCGTTTTTGACAATGTGACGAAAACAATGCTCGTCGTCGTGCTTGTTCGCACGAAAGAGGTCGAGGATTTGTCGGCCCTGTATCAGCAGTCTCAGCGACGATTGGAGGATCTGATTCAGCAATTGGGCAGTCCTCGACCGGGACTGGAGCTTTACGACATCGCTCCGAGTGGCGGTTCGGGGCTCGAATGCAAGTCGAACTTTGCACGCGAAGCGTTCGAGCAGGCGGTCGGCCGCTGCGTGGAATACATTCGGGCGGGAGACATCTTTCAGGTCGTCATCAGCCAACGTCTCCAGGTTGAGATTCAAGCGGATCCGTTCGAGATCTACCGCACGCTGCGGGTCATCAATCCAAGCCCGTTCATGTTCTTTCTGCGGACTCCGGATGTGACCCTCGTCGGCAGTTCTCCCGAAATCATGTGTCGTGTGAAGGATGGGCGGGTGACGGTGCGTCCCTTGGCCGGTACGCGTCGTCGTGGTCAGAACGAGGAAGAGGACCGACAGCTGGCCGAAGAGTTGCTTGCCGATCCGAAGGAACGCGCCGAGCACGTCATGCTGGTCGATTTGGGACGCAACGATGTGGGACGCGTAGCCCAGTACCAAACCGTTCAGCTGAGTGATGTCATGACGATCGAACGCTACAGTCATGTCATGCACATTACTTCCAATGTGACCGGTGAATTGGCGAAGGGGAAGGATGCATTTGATGCGTTGCGAGCGTGTCTGCCGGCGGGAACCGTCTCTGGCGCTCCGAAAGTTCGCGCGATGGAGATCATCGACGAACTGGAGCCGCACCGACGTGGGCCCTACGCCGGTGCCGTTGGGTACATTGACTACGGCGGCAATATGGACACGTGTATCGCTCTGCGCACCTTAGTCGTGCGTGGGCAGACGGCTTATGTTCAGGCAGGCGCCGGAATCGTCGCGGACAGCGTTCCCGCAGCGGAGTACCAAGAAACGCTGAACAAGGCGCAAGGGCTGCTGAAGGCGATCGAGGTCACGGAGCAACGCTTCGGACCGTCGGCAGGCAGCTGATCCGCCGTCGTCGGGGCTCACGGGACCGCACGCCCGGCGCGTGTTTTCGAGCCCCACGAGATCGTTTCGCTGGTTGGGGCCGTCCCTCCCACCGGTTGATCAGCACAACTCGGAAGTCCAAGAGTACGGTTTTGTCGTGACGCGAGGCGAATTGAACAGCCGTCGATCGTCTGCTGCCCACGGGCGGGACTGCGAGTTCATTCGCGTGTTCTCGATCCTGCTCGCGCTGTTGCTTCCGGTCGCCCTCGCGGGTTGTGATGGGTGCCGTCTGCGGAAACGGGATCCGACGACACCCCCGAAGAAGCCGGAGCCCCAAGTTGCGGATTTCCAGGCCAAGGAGTTGCGCGTTCTCCCGACCGACACGACAACGGTCCTGCAGACGATCAAACCGGGGCACTGGCTGAGCGTTCAACAGGAGTTGAAATCCAACCGTGCGGATTTTTACGGCGAGCTGGATTGTCGTTGTGGCGACCAAACGGGCACTCCTCTCCCCCTGCGCCCGTCTTCGATCGGGTTGCAGATTCGCCGTCCCGTTTCCTTGCCGAAAGGGCAGTCGAAGACGTTCGAATTGACCTTTTTTGTCGCCGATCCGATCGACCGACAGAAAGTCTGGCTGCACAGCGATTTGCGGCTGCCGCTGGGAGGAGCGGTTCGCTCCGTCGAAAGTCAGCCTCAGCCGACGATCCGCCTCAAACCGTATCAGAACGAATTCGTCGTGCTGGCTCGTCGGCCGGATGCCTACGGCTATTTGAAAACCTTGGCCTCGATTCGTCCGCCCGCAAGCGGATTCTTCAACGAAGGATTCGCCGGCGATTATGAAGTCAGCCTGATCGGGCCCGACGGACGCTGCCCGTTGCCCTCGTGGCCGCTGATGTGGACGACGGTCAGTCATCTCCTCTGGGATGGTTACGATCCGGAACTTCTCACGCCGGATCAACGACAGGCTTTGCTCGACTGGTTGCATTGGGGTGGGCAGATTCTGGTCAGCGGTCCGGATTCGCTGGATACGCTGCAGAATAGTTTTCTCGGCAATTACTTGCCGGCTCGCGGTGGCGCGATGCGTCCGCTGCAGGAAACCGAAGTGGCCTCCCTCAATCAAATCTGGGGTTTGCGGGCCAACCAACCGTTGCAGTTCAAGTCCGATACTCCGCCTCAATTGATTCAACTCGAACTGGAGCCTGGAGCGGAGTTCACAGCGCGGTCAGCCGACATGGTCGCGGAACGACGCGTGGGACGTGGACGCATCGTGACGACCGCCTTTGCGCTGACGACCCGCGAGTTCATCAATTGGAATCCAGGTTGGGACAATTTCTTCAATGGTTGCCTCCTGCGGCGTCCGCCTCGAAGGTTCCGCTACACGGTCGAGAGCGGCTGGTCGCTGTCGTGGATGAAGGGACTCGAGGGATTGCCAACGCGAGCGCTCGTCAGTGAGGAAGTGACCGATGTGGATCTGCTGCAGACTTCGCGTTTGCCGGCGGAGACGCTGCTGACCAGTCGCTTGCGTTACTTTTCGCGCGATGCGCGACAGACTTCCGCGACCGAAGCCGCAGACGAGCTGAATCCGGATGTGGCCGGGTTCGGCTACGACGGGCTAGGAGGAGTTGCGGCGTGGAATGACTTGAGCGATTGCAGTCGCGCGGCGCGAACCGCCCTGACTTCCGCGGCGGGTATCGAGATCCCCAACCGGCAATTCGTCCTCTGGACACTCAGCCTCTATTTGCTCGTGCTCGTTCCCGCCAATTGGGTTCTGTTTCGGGCGCTAGGGCGAGTGGAGTGGGCATGGGTTGCCGTTCCCTTCCTGGCGGTTGCTGGCACTTGGTTCGTGATCCACATGGCGCAGCTGGACATCGGCTTCGTGCGGAGTCGCTCCGAGATTGCCGTGCTGGAAGCCCAGCCGGATTACCGGCGTGGTCACCTCACACGATACATTGGGTTGTACACATCGCTTTCCACTCGGTATGTCTGCTCGTTCACCCACGACTCCGCCGTCTCGCTCCCGCTGTTCGGCATGCGAGATTCGGCGACCGGGCGAAGCAATTCACAGGACACGGTAACCTTACATCGACTCGACCGTTCCGACGAAAGCATTCGTCTCGAGGATTTCCTCGTCAATTCCGCTTCGACGGGGATGATTCATAGCGAAGAGATGTGGGATCTGGGGGGCAGCTTCCGATTGACGGAGCCGGTGACGGGACGGTTCCGCTTCGAGAATCCGACGCGCCATGCGCTGCGTGATTTGGGCTTGATCCGCCGGCATGAGGGAGTCGTCCAAGTCGGCTGGATCGGCTTCTGTGCGGCCGAAGGGTCGTCACGATTCCAGTTTCGGAGCTTGGCGGAGGGAGAGACGCTCGCGGAATCATGGAGCGGTTCGTCCCAGAACTCGACCACACTCTCCGATCCGCTCTCGAGTTTGGCTCTCGTTCGGCTGGCTGTGGATCCCTCTCGACTGAACGAGGGCGACGTGCGCGCGGTGGGGTGGCTGGAGGACGAACTAGCAGGGTTGAAGATTCGCCCGGAGGCAAGTCAGCGATCGTTTCGCACCTTGTTGGTTGCGAACCTGCGTTATGGCGCGCTTCCCTTGCCCGAATCCGACGAAAACGCGCCCTCGAACAAGGAAACGGATGAGTTGAATGATCGAGCTCCTTGATTTCGGCAAAGATTACGGTGACTTTACCGCGGTCGAGTGTTTGAACCTGAAAATCGAAGCGGGTGAGTTGTTTGGGTTCATTGGGCCCAATGGCGCGGGGAAAAGCACCACAATCCGCTTCCTTGCGACACTGCTGAAGGCCAGTCGAGGAGAAGGAATCGTCAACGGTTGCAGTGTCACCAATAGCCCGATGGAAGTCCGGCGTAGCGTTGGTTACATGCCGGATGCGTTCGGAGTATACGACGGGATGAAGGTCTGGGAGTTTCTGGATTTCTTCGCCGTCGCCTATGCGATTCCTCGCAACCGTCGTCGTCAGGTCATCGATGATGTGCTGGAACTGTTGGACCTGACACATAAACGCGATGATTTCGTCAACGATCTGTCGCGGGGTATGAAACAACGGTTGTGTCTTGCCAAGACGCTTGTCCACGATCCACCGGTACTCATCCTGGACGAACCGGCCAGCGGTCTCGACCCGCGCGCTCGGCTCGAGATGAAGGCCCTTCTGAAAGAACTGCGACGAATGGGCAAGACGATTCTGATTTCCAGTCACATTCTCAGCGAATTGGCCGACTGCTGCACTTCGATTGGAATCATCGAACGCGGTCAGTTGCTGATGCACGGTCCGATCGACGAAGTCTATCGGAGGATTCGCGGCAACCGGATCATTCAGATTCGTTTCCAGGACAAAATGGACTTGGGGTTAGCTTTAATCCGGCGGTTAGAGAGTTGCCGGTCTGTGGAAGTCAACGGCGAACTCGCGATGGTCGAATTGGAAACCGACGACCAAGGTGTGGCAGATCTGCTGCAGCAGCTCGTTGCGAGCCAGATTCCGCTGCGCGGCTATGCCGAAAAAGAACCAACCCTTGAGGATGTATTCATGTTGGTGACAAAAGGCTTGGTCAGTTAATCAGAAACGCACTGGGTGGTGTCCCCTCTTCCCCATCCTCCCACAAGCGACGGACCTCGCGCAGACCATACGCCACCAGTTCAAACTCTTCACTCAACCGTTCCAGGACGGCATTCGAGGAAGTCGTGTCGTGCTCCGATTCCTCGGTCTCGATTGTGCTGGCAATCCGATAGGCTTTTTTCCCCTCCGTGCAGTAGTCGACGAGTCGATCCGCGCGCGAATCGGACTGCAGACGTTGAATCGCCTCCGGATAGACGCCGGTCCAGAACAGGGTGTAATCGCCGATGTGCCGATGGACTTCCCGTCGCGCGGATCCAACGCGTTCTTCCGCTTCCGCCAGCATTTCGGCCACACCGCGGAGCCGCTTGCCCGAGAGATTCCGAATTGGGTAGATCTCGTCTGATCGGACGAAACGCGTCAATAGATGACTAACATAGTCCAGCAGAGCTGGGTCGGCGACGCCGAGTTGCGTTTGAAAAGTGTATTCCGCGATCCCGGCGAAATAGCGACACAACAACTCAGGATGAGTGAACCGCATCGACGTTTTCCTCCGCTGCACGTTCCCGAGATTGATTCGAGGGTGTCGTACGCTGTACGGAACGAGGCTTGCGACGCGGTAGGAGATGTGAGGTGGAACCGCGAATCGCAAGTTGAACGACCGGTATTCCAACGAACAGGCCAGTCTGAGACGAGATGGCTGGCCTTCTTTCAAGTTTAGTTTCGGGCTTTTCGCGAGGTCAAGTTAGAAAACGCGAAACCCCGATCGCAACGTCAGGGAGTTGCCACGTGCAGAGCGGCCTGCAGTCGATCCGCAAGCTGTCCGATCTGTTCGAGGACCCGCTGCGGACCCTCGCTGTCCACCTTCGCGAGGTGGCGCACGATGGCGGATCCCACGATGATTCCATCGGCCACGGGTGCCAGCATACTGACTTGGTCAGGCTGGCTGATGCCAAAGCCAATACAGATTGGCAGCTCGGTCTGCTGTCGGAGCCAGCCGACTTGGTCCACCAACTGAGCGGGTAATGCTTGGCGTTCCCCCGTGATTCCCGTCACGGAGACAAAATAGAGGAATCCGCTCGAGGCTTCGGCAATCCGGATCGCTCGATCCTGTGGAGTCGTGGGCGTCACGAGTTGGATCAGACTGAAATCATATTTGCGGCAGAGGCCGGCCATGGCCGCCGATTCCTCGACGAGTAGGTCGGGAATGATGGCCCCCGACAAGCCGGCCTGCTGTGCATCCCGCACGTAGCGTTCCAGGCCGTATCGATAGACGATCGCATAACTGACCATGCTGACCATCGGCATCGTCAGTTCCTGCGCCAGAGGGCGAACGCAGGAGAAGATGTCCTTCAGATGCGCCTGGTTTTGCAGAGCGCGGGTGTAGGAGGCCTGAATCACGGGACCATCGGCGATTGGATCGCTGTACGGAATTCCCAGCTCACAGAGACTGCAGCCTCGCTCTGCGAGTTTTCGGATCACGGCGGCGGTGAATGCCAAATCCGGATCACCAGCGGTGATGAAGGGAATGAAAGCCTTTTGTGATCGGCTCCGTAAGTCGCGGAAAAGATGGTCGATGGCGGACATGAGCACAAGTCGATTCTAGACGGCGCGCAGCCGCGCAATTTCCGCCGCGTCCTTGTCACCGCGGCCGGACAGGCAAACGATAATCGTGTGATGCGCGGGACGCCGCCTGGCGAGTTGCATTGCGTGCGCGATCGCGTGTGACGATTCCAAAGCGGGCAGAATTCCCTCCGCGCGGGCGAGTGCGTCGAAGGCCCGCACGGCTTCCTCGTCGCGACACGAATCATACTGAACGCGGCCGGTCGCCTTCCAGTAACTGTGCTCGGGACCGACTCCTGGGTAATCCAATCCGGCCGAAACCGAATGCACATCCCGTGTTTGACCGTCGTCGTCCTGCATCACATAGCTGAAGCTGCCATGCAGAATTCCGGGCTGACCATAGGTCAGCGGGGACGCGTGCTGGCCTGGCTGGTCGCCCCGGCCACCCGCCTCGACCCCGACCAGTTCGACGAGCGAATCGCCGATGAAGGGATAGAACATGCCTGCGGCGTTGCTGCCTCCACCGACGCATGCGACGACCGTATCCGGCAGTCTTCCCCACCGCTCGAGACACTGCTGCCGTGTCTCGCGTCCGATCACGGACTGAAAATCCCGCACGATTTGGGGAAAAGGATGCGGGCCGACGGCGGAGCCCAGGATGTAGTGCGTCGATTCGACACTGCTCATCCAATCTCGCATCGCCTCGTTGATCGCATCGCGTAACGTACGAGAGCCACTCGTGACGGCTCGCACTTCCGCGCCCAGCAGACGCATGCTAAAGACATTGGGCGCCTGGCGTCGAATGTCTTCCTCTCCCATGTAGACGACGCATGGCAAGCCAAAACGGGCGCAGGCCGTGGCGGTCGCAACTCCGTGTTGCCCCGCTCCCGTTTCCGCAATGACGCGACGCTTACCCATTCGCAGTGTCAGCAGGGCCTGCCCGAGCGTGTTGTTGATCTTGTGGGCCCCCGTGTGATTCAAATCTTCGCGCTTCAGCCAGATCTGCGCTCCCCGGCACTGGGCCGTCAGACGTTCCGCGAAGTACAGCGGTGAAGGCCGGCCAACATAGTCGCGGAGCAGTTCGTCCAACTGCTGCTGAAACTGCGCATCCGCGCGGGCCGCGGCATATTGCTCGGTTAACTCTTCCAGCGCGCAGGTCAATGTTTCCGGCACGAAACGTCCGCCGAAATCACCAAAACGCCCGTGGGCATCGGGTACCTGAGGTGAGACAGCGGGAAGGGCCGATTCGTTACTTTCCATATGGCCATCGTAGCAACGATGCGTGGTTTTGACCACGCGTATCGGCTGTGCGTGCGATGCGGTCCCGCCTATGATGCAAGGACTCGCCGCGCAGCCTTTTGGCCAAAACCATACTGGGTTCGGCGAGGGTCTCCCCGACCCGGCAAGTGGACTGCCAAAGTGTGCGGGGCCGGCAGGCCCGCCCACTGTGCGGTGGTTGGTCGCGCGATTTCCCGCCGAGAGACCAGGGACTGAACGTTAGCAGCGCAGCAGGACCCAAGCTGTCGACAAGGAACAGGCCACGAAGGATGCCCGAACTGCCCGAAGTGGAAACCATGCGGCGCGGCCTGCGGGCCCTCATCGGCAGCTCGATTCGTCAGGTGCGATTCGTCGGCCGAGGGCTGAAGCCGATCGCGATCCATCCATCTCGCGAGGCCTTCCGCCGACGCGTGTCTGGCCGGCGATGCGGCTCAATCGAGCGCCGGGGGAAGCGAATTCTGCTCGCGCTGGAAGACGGTCAGACGATCGTGATCGAACCCCGCATGACCGGGTTAGTCCTCTTGTCCGATCCGCCTGATCAGGCGCATCTGCGGATCGGGTTTCGCCTGGAGCAGGGGCCGGCGCCCTGGTTTTGGTTTTGGGATCAGCGCGGCTTAGGGACGGTTTCGGTTTTTGACGCCGCGGAATTGGCCGATCGCCTCGGGCCCGAACGGCTCGGCCCCGACGCACTCGAGGTCTCGGCCGTGGAGTTGCGGCAGCGGCTGAATGTCCGTCGGGAGGTCAAGGTTGCGTTGCTCGATCAACGGTTGCTCGCCGGAATTGGAAATCTGTATGCGTCCGAAATTCTGCACGTTGCCCGAATCCACCCTCAGAAGCGTTGTCACCGGCTGAGCACGGAGGAGTGGAATCGGCTGCACAAATCCCTCCGCATGGTTCTGCTCGAGGCGATTCGGTACGAGGGTTCAACGCTCTCCGACGGAACCTACCGCAACGCGCTAAATCGTTCGGGACGATACCAGAACCATCATCGAGTGTACGGCCGAGCCGGCGAGACGTGCGCTCGATGCCATTCCACGGACGTGCTGCGCATCGTACAGGCCCAGCGTTCCACATTCTTCTGCCCGACCTGTCAACCTAGGCAGACGGTTACGCGCGGGTGGAGGCCGTCTGGAAGTCGGCAATCGATTCCATGAGCCGATCGCGGATCTGCTGCAGAAATTCGTCGTCCGGCAGCTTCTTTCCCGCATTGTCCGTGACGTAGAACACGTCCACGACTTGGTCGAGGTGAGTTCCGATCCGGGCGGTGACCACGGAAAGCTGGAGCTCAAACAGGGCGCGGGTGATCACATAGAGCAGTCCGGGGCGATCCGTCGTGAATACGTCGATGATCGTATAGCGATCCGAGGTTGAGTTGTCGACGCGGACGCGGGTCGGCTGTTCGGGCATCTTTAGCGACCCGCCGGACCGCCGTGGTTGCCAGACCCGCCGGAACGTCGGGTAACTTGCAGTCGGCTCGCGAAGCACGCGCGTCAAGGTAGTTGTCACGGTGTGGAATCGTTCCGCGGGAGGTTCTCCCTGAAAGTCCGCGTCGAGTACGTAGAAACGATCCAGGCACAGTTGATTGGCGAGCGAATGGATTTCCGCAGAGAGAATCTGCAGCCCTTGCCCGGTCAGGGCGCCGGTGAGGCGATGGAAGATGCCAGGGACGAGGTCTTCGTAGGCAGCCACGGAGTACTCGACCACTTGTCGATCGGCGAGATAGCGGCCCCAGGCAACCGCGTCGCCGCGGGAGACGTTGCGTAACCGTTCTAAATCGGCGAGCACCGAGTCCGAGGTGGGACCTTCCAGATAGGCCGCGGGAAGTTGTTCGATTTGATCCAGATACCAGCCAGCGTCCTCGCGCTGACCGACCTCCTCCGTCAATCGCTTCCGTGCCTCTTCCAACCGTTTGGCAGCGGCAGGGGAGGGAGCACCACCGATGAGATAGTCCAGCATCCGTTGATAGAGTTCCGTCAAGACCTCGATCTTCCAGAGATTCAGAACGCCGGGACCAACGGCCGCGAGGTCGGCACAGGTCAGGACGAACAACATTTGCAGCAGGGCAGGTGAGCCAATCTCCGCCACATGTTGCAGAACGATGGACTCATCGCTTGTGTCCCGCCGAAAGGCCAGGTGGGATAACATCAGATGGCGATGGACCAGGAATCGCAATGTTTCGGTGTCTTGCTCGTTCAGATGCAGATTCGCAGCGACGCGCAAGGCGATTTGTGCGCCGACCTCACTGTGATCCTCGGGAAAACCCTTTCCCAGATCATGGACCAGCAGGGCCAGGTGCAATAACTGTTTGGACTTGATCTCGCGGTACACGCTTCCCAGCGTATGATCGCCGTGCTGAAACTCGGTTGCCCGTTCCACGGAGCGGATGGAGTGTTCATCGACGGTGTACTTGTGATATTCGTTGAATTGCAGCAGGCAGCGCGCGTGATCGTAACCGGGGACGAGTTTTTCCAACGCTCGGATTTCGTGTAATCGTCGTAACAACGGGCCGAGTCGAGTGGGGTGGGACAGCAAAGAGAGAAATCGTTTGGCGGTGTCCGCATCGACCACCAGATCATCCCGGCCCCGCATCGCTCGGCGGATGGCCCGCCACGTTGGGTGATCAATGCAGCAGTTGTATCGACTCGCGAGGTCCATCAGTCGCAGCACCTCGGTCAAGCTGGACGTCACGCGCGCCAGGCCACGCCGGGTGGCGGATATCGTGGTTGGACCGACACGGAAGAGGCCTTCGACCTGATGACTCGTCATGAACCCGGCGAAGCGTCGCAAGTACGGATGCCGCCAGCGCGCACCGTCGACGAAATGGTCGACAATCTCACAGACGGCGGACGTTTGGTGGAAGTGTTCCTGCATGAACTGTTCGACCGGCAACAAACCGTCCTGCCCCGGATAGCCCTCCAATTCGGCCAGACGAACCTGTTCACTACGCACCAGAACGTCGGCCGCCCCCTGCGCATGAAAATGCAGTTCATTGCGCAATCGCAGCAGGTACTCCTGCGCCCGACGCAGGCTGCGATAATCTTCACCGCTCAAATGACCGGCACGGCGGAGCAGTTCCGGGCTGGCAATTCCGTATCGTGCAAACCCGATCCAGCGGAGTAACTGCAGGTCGCGCAGGCCACCGGGCGAGCGCTTGACGTTCGGTTCCAGCAGGTACACGGTGTCGCCTGCTTCCCCGTACTTGGCACATTCTTCGCTGCGTGCCGCCTCGATCATTTCCACCAGACTCGCCGATCGCCACCGTGCCATGCGAGGAAATGCGTTGGCGAAGTGGGTGAAGAGCCCGACACTTCCACCCAGAAAACGGCAGTCCACCAGGGAGCAGAAGATGACCGCATCCCGAGCGGCAAGTCGGCACGCATCGCGTACCGACCGCACGCTGAATCCAAGTTTCAATCCGGTATCAGAAAGATCACGGACGAGCCGCTGCGCTAATGGAGTGATCAGAGGAAGCGATCCAGGGGTGTGCAGCAGCATCAGATCGACGTCGGAATAGGGCGCCATTTCGCGTCGTCCATATCCGCCGTAGGGCACGAGCGCGATCTGGGATTGAACTTCGGCGGTCTGTTCGCCAAAGGAGCCGAGTGCACCCTCGAAGATCTCGAGAACGACGCTGTCGAGCAGTTCGGTCAGCCGCGCACAGAGCTGAATCCCGGGGGAGCCTTCGCGATGCTGCAGCAGCAGTCGTTCGCGCCCCGGAGTCAGCCATTGTTTGGCTCTTCGAACGGTGTCCTGCATATCCGCCGCGCTCGCTCTCCATCGGTCCGAGCATGTCTCACAGGTTCCGCGGTGTCCTGGCGGCGCCGACCGCATCCGCAGAATCGACGTGCCATTTCATGACGCCGAACCAGCGTGTCCACGAGGGTCACAGACCGGGTGACCGCCGAACGCGAGGCACGGCTGGAGCCCTCGGGCCAGGGCACGCCCGACCCCGTGGTGCCTGACGCTCTTGATCAACAAGCTTCTTCCCCGATCCCAGCTGGAATCCTGTCATCTCGACATGAATTCGCGCAAGGCACGCGTGCGACCGATGACGCAGGAGCAGCTCGGCCAGCCCGCGTCACAGTGCGTCTTCACCCGTTTCCCCGGTTCGGATCCGTACCACGGTATCCAGCGGTGCGATAAAGATCTTCCCGTCACCGATCTGACCCGTTTGCCCGGAGCGCAGGATGGTATCGAGCGTCGCCTGGACCTGGCTATCCGGACAGACGACTTCGATCTTCACCTTGGGAACGAAGTCGACCGTATACTCCGTGCCGCGGTAGGTCTCCTTGTGTCCCTTCTGTCGACCGAAGCCGCGGACTTCGGTGACGGTCATGCCCTGAATCCCGAGTTCCGACAGTGCATTCTTGACTTCGTCGAGTTTGAAATGCCGAATGATGGCTTCGATTTTTTTCATCGCTACAACTCCCGCTCTCAGCTAAATATATATCCTTCCTCACCATGTTCGGCGAGATCCAGGCCTCGGATTTCTTCCTCCTGGGTGACGCGCAATCCGATCGTCACGTCCAGGATCTTGATCAGAACGAAGGTCACGACGACGGCATAGATGATCGTCCAGCCCGCCGCAACGGCCTGACCGATCAGCAGCTGCATTCCCCCACTGGTTCCATGGAACACTTCGTAATACAGTCCGTCCGCACCCGCCGGATTGACCTGGGTCGAGGCAAACACGCCGGTCAGTAGGGCGCCGAGGGATCCGCCGATCCCATGGACTCCGAAGGCGTCCAACGAGTCATCGTAGCGAAAGGCGCCCTTCAACGCACTGCACGCGAAGTAGCAAATCACGCCGGCGGCTGTGCCCATGACGAGAGCCGGCATCGGTTGGACGTAGCCGGATGCGGGAGTGATGCACACCAGACCCGCGACGGCCCCCGATGCCGTACCCAGCACGCTCGGTTTCCCGCGGACAATCCATTCCATCACCGCCCACGCAACGGCGCCCGCCGCCGCCGACAGGTGCGTCACCACGAAGGCATTTGCCGCAAGGTCATCCGCTGCGCCGGCACTTCCTGCGTTGAATCCAAACCAGCCCACCCACAGCATGCCCGCGCCGAGTGCCGTATAGGTCAAGTTATGGGGACGCATATCGTCCGTGCCGTATCCAAGTCGCTTGCCAATCAGGATCGCGCAGATCAGGGCCGAGAAGCCGGAACTAATGTGAACGACCGTCCCTCCGGCAAAATCCAATGCGCCTCCCTTCCAGGCGTGTGGCTCACCATACGCCAGAATTCCCTGGGCCCACACCCAGTGACAAAGAGGGCAATAGACGAGCGTTCCCCAGGCGATCATCAGCAGCACCATGGAGCTGAACTTCATCCGCTCCGCAAAAGCACCGCAAATCAAGGCGGGCGTGATGATGAAGAACATGCCTTGAAAGATCATGAAGGTCAGATCAGGCAGCGATTCGCCGGGGGCGACGCCGCCCGACATCTTCACCTGATTGAGAAACAGATAATCCCCGTTGCCGATGTAGGGGTTTTCGCCCTTTGCGCCAAAGGCCAGGGAGTAGCCCCAGAGAGCCCAAATGACCGTCATCAATGCCATCAAGAAAAGACATTGCATCATGACGCCGAGCACATTCTTGCGACGCACCAATCCGCTATAGAACATCGCGAGACCTGGGGCCGTCATGAACAGTACGAGCGCCGACGAGGTCATCATCCATGCGTTGTTCGCTGCGCGTCCGGCCGCCGCGGCATCTTCCTGCGCCCAACTCCAACTTGGGAACAGCAGAACGAACAGGCCGACGGCCCAGAATACTCTCCGAAGTCCAACGTTCGACATCGCTTAATCTCCGTTTGACTGGAAAACCCTGTCCTTCCGTTCGCCCGCTCCATTCCGTGCCACGGTTCGACACCATGACCCGGCCGCCTATGTCGCGGCAAAAGGTCACAGCGTAACGAATTGGTGCTGCTCGAAAAAGGCCCGTAGCCGAACTCGCCAGACTTTCGTACTCGCACCGGTGTCACTGGCTTTGCCAGTGTTGTGTGGGAAGTCGGAGACGCCGTTTAGAAGCGGCTTCAAAACCAAGATTCGGGAGGGCGAGGCTCCTGCTGAGCCGGCGTTTGACGCATCTTCGGCTCGGCAGGAGTCTCGCCCTCCCAGTTTTGCAACCGCCTCTAGTCGTTCGTCCCAGCTAAGAATCAGACGCCCGTATCCCAATCCTAAGCTGGGACACAGCACTAGTCGCTTGAAGAGACAGGCTTGGATGGTGCCCAGATGATTTCCGAAGTGGACGAGTGGCTGTTCGCGATCCGGGCCAGGACAAAGAGCAGGTCACTCAGCCGGTTCACATAGGCGAGCAGCTCGGGAGCCACCGCCTCCCGATGACTCAATGCGACAATCGATCGTTCGGCCCGGCGGCAGATTGTGCGAGCCTGGTGCAGGAAGCCCGCGGCCAGAGAACCTCCCGGGATGATGAAATGGCGCAGTGGCTCAAGATGCTCCTCGAACTCGTCGATGGCCGTTTCCAACGCCGTTACCTGATCGGCGTCGATCGATCCGGTTTTCGGCTTCGAGTCGGCTGGGGTTGCGAGCTGCGCTCCGATAACGAACAAGTCGTTCTGAATCCGCAGCAGCAGGTCGTTGACCGTCGGGGGGATGCCCGCCGTGCGCGCCAATCCCAGGGTGGCTGAGAGTTCATCCACCGTTCCGTAGGCGTCGATGCGGTCATCGTCTTTGGGCACACGGCGGCCGTCGAGTAATGCCGTCTGACCGTCGTCGCCCGTTTTCGTGTAAATCGTTGTCACTCGTCTTTACTCCTTTCTTGCCATTGCATCAGAACTGTCTTCAAAAAGGGGCAGGATCTACGGCTCCTCTTGCCCTTGCCACTGTCCTCAACAATCGAAACTCGTCGTTCGTCAATCTCCGGTTCCCCACCCCTGGACGTCCAACAGGGACTTCAACCCTCACGATTCCCCAGTTGACTTTTCCGACCGTGGCGCAAGTCGGCAGAAGCTGACATGCACCTCCGCCCCGGTGGCCCGAATGCATTCTCGGAAAGGTCCTGACCCCTCATGAAAGCTGCTTTCCGAAAAACGGTGCGCCGCGAAACGGCGGGTGGTCACTACGGATTCACCTCCAGAATCTCCAACTTCAATTGGCCCAGGACCTGGATTACCGGCAAGAAGCTCGTGAGAGACTGGCCCGCGTCGAGGGCCGAGTCACTGAGCCCTAGGTGGGCTGCCCCCGTTCCTCCTCTTCCGAGTGTGGCGTCCAGGGGAACCCAGCGGTCTCCGATCCAGACGGTATTCCACATGTGGAAAGCGAATGCCTGCTTTGATTGCACGTACACTAATCCGACGACGACGCGGGCCGGAAGCCCTTGGGCTCGACACAACGCGGCCGTCAGCACGGCGTGTTCGGTGCAATCCCCGCTGCGCGACCGGGCAACTTCCGCCGCCGTCGCGAAGGCGGTCGAAAAATCCTTCTGCGTCAGCGCTTCGTGCACGAAGGACTCGATTGCCAGGGCCTGTTCCGCCGGGTCCTGTGCCTTGCCCACGGCCTCTCGAGCCAACGACCGCACCGTAGGATCGTCGGATTGTATCCAGGGCGACGGCTGTCGATCGGCTTCTGTCGGGCCCTCTTCCGGCCTGGCGGGCAGGGGAGCGGCCGGCCCGTTGGCAAGGACCGTGATTTCCGCCGTTTGCTCGTCGAGCCGCCGCACGGTTTGGCTGGATCCCGTACGAAAGACGCGACTGGGATCGCCATGGGAAAGCTGAGCGCGGTAACGGATCCTTCGGGTCTGATGCGGAGCGTCGAGCGCCGGTTGCACGGGAACGAGCGACACGTCGGCGAGGTCCAGTACAGCGTGCCGGTTGGCCTTCAAAGCCGTGGCGCGGTCGACGCGGTAGGTTACCTGCTGCAACGCCGGGATTTCGCTCTTGTGGATCTGGCCTTGATCATCCGACCACATGCGGGAGTCCACGGCATCTCCGTTGGGAAGGCCCAACTGACTATCGATCCGCAGCAACCTTCGCGTCCCCTGGAGGAGTTCGGTGGATTCCCATTGCTGGGCCCACAACTGAATCGTCCCGATCACGTTCAGTACGGGGATGACCGCCTGGATCGAGCGGGTTTCACCCGGCTGAAGTGGTTCTCGGAGCAACGAATGTTCAATCGCGAACAATCCTCCGCACCGTTCGGGTACCGGGATGGACCAGGATTTTTCATTTCCCTCCGTGAACATGGTCACTTCGAGGACATTGCCCTGGCGTATCCCATGGGTCCGGATCGGCTGCGGGCCGCTGCTGGTTGTGCACGAGAACTCACGAAGTTGGCCTTCCGCAGTCTCACGGCTGACTAACTCCATCTGTTGGCTTGTGCTCTGGCCAAACCGCTGGACATTCAATTCTGATTTGGCCGTCGTTTCATGCAGCAGTCGGCCATTCTCCTGAGACTCGCGCATCGTCGTGACCTGATACCCGACCGGTTGTCCGTTCAGCGTCATCAGGTCCCACGTCTCGCGCGAATCCGCCGACGTTTCCATTGCGGGCGAACCGTTCACGTCTGACGTGTTGAGGGAGGAGGAGGGGGAGTCCGGGCGGCAGGCAGCCAGCGTTACGAGAAGGGACAGCAGTCCAAATCGGAGCCCTCGCGTATCCATGGATGATGTGGGCCTCCTGCTCCTTCGGGGTTCCGGTCTTGGCAAGCATTGGGATCGTGCCACAAAGCACGGATTCCCGGGAATGAGCCGGGCCACGGAAGTCGTTCCCGGCCGGGCCGCAAGTTCATGATCTTGGGGCCGGACAGCCCCGAGTATAGCGGTTTTGCTCGCGGTCGCGCGGCGGAGATGTACTCTTTTCTCCCCCTCTGCCTGACCGTCGGCGGAGAAACGGAGTTTCTAGCGGCTGAAAAACCTTCCGTCTTCACGAAGTGCTAGACTTGCAGCGACTCGCTAGAAAGCCAGTCACCCTAGTTCTGCCGCGACCCAGAAGGCCCTCTCCGTCCTAATGTGGTCAGGCTGACTGTGCGGATTGTGACTGCGGCTGTTGTCGGGCAGTTGGATTTGCGATCCGTCCGCCCGGAACCGTCGAGGATCAGCATGTCCTAGGGTTGAGTGGCACCGGGACGCGGTGGATGCCCCCGCGGCATTTGCCCGATTAGCAGTACTTGAGGTTCACGAATGGGCTTTCTGAAGAACTTCTTTCTGAATGTCTTTCACGAAGACGTGCAAACGGCACCCTCGACCAGCAGCTTTGACGAACTCACGAAAGAAGAGTTGGAGACGCATCTGGGCGTTCGTCGGTACGGTTCGTTCACGCTGACCGAGGCGGTCCGGCCTTCCTACGACCTGAAGGTCGTACCCCGCCAAGGGTATCGTCACGACGTGTATCACGACCGGGAGTCCAACACCGATCTGCCGGTCGTCATGGCGGCTGCGACGCACGAGAATCTGTTTGAGCTCTTCGTGGAGCTGATCGAGCCGCTGGGCCAGGTTGTGGACGTCGTCTTGGAGACGAGCCATTCACGGAACGGAAAAGGCCACGTCGATCTGTACCGCGAGCATATGGATATGCCGGTCCTGATGAGCACGCTGTGGGACTTCGAAGAACTGCTGACCAACGACGGTTGCACGGGGATCGCCGTCTTGAATCCTTCGATTCCGCAGGAAGTCCAATTTGATGAACACAAGCTCCTGATTGTCTACGGCGAAGACCTGAAGGCCTACGAACGCGTGCTCCAACGCTACGGCGTCCAACGGGATGACAATCTGCAGTTCATCACGGAAGCCGAACACGTTCATTCTTCCAGTGAGGAATATCTGCAGCAGTTCGAAGAACTGAAAATGCGGCTGGGGATGGACGCGACCTACGGTTAACGTTCGCTCGCCGGCATCGGTTGCCGGGTTTGGGGTTGGCGTGTCTCTCGGGCTTCCTCCGGTGTCAACCTTTCCTAGCGCTCCCGTTCTATCTTGAAGTTGTCTGGAAGCCCGTTCGTTCGACGGATGCGCAGTCCTTCTGTTGGGAGGACCCAGGGGGGCTCACGGGTGGCTGGCAAGCCTCGAACGCTCCGGGGCAATAACCGCGCACGAACGGATAGATTCTTGAGTCGTTGCGAATTGTAAGTAAGATCACGTGAAGAATGCTGCGACTGCGCAGCCGCCCTCACGCTTCGGAACAACGAAGGGTCTTCCTCCTATGCAACGACTTCGTCCCATCCTGGTTTGCGTCTGGTTCCTTGCGACTTGTACGTTTGCTCGTGGTGCCGCCGTCATTCTGAATGAATACAGCGCGGTCAGCGGATCCAATCAACTCGATGAAGGCTCAGGCGCCGACCTCTTTTTCGGAACCATCGATGGGAATGGAGGCAACTGGTTCGAGTTGCTCGTCGTCGAAGATCAAGTCGACATGCGCGGATGGAAGCTCCTCTGGGAAGAAGATGAGGAAGTCGGCAACACGGGGCAGAATGCCGAAGGCGTGATCACGCTTTCCGACGCGTCAATCTGGTCGAACCTGCGTTCTGGCACGATCATCACATTCATTGAAACCGCCAACGCAGGCGGGGAAGGGAATTTCAACACGAGCACCGATCTGAGCTTCGACCCGGCGGCAGATGATTGGTGGATCAACGTCTGCACACGACAGGAACAAGCCAAAGGGGCAGCCGGGATCCTGTCGACGACGACCAACGATGGTCTGCCGGGCGATTTCTCGGTGGGCCGCGACGATTGGGTGCTGACGATTCAAGATGCCGCCAGTCAGATCGTCTTCGGACCGGTCGGCGAAGGTAACCCAGCTTGGGACGGTGATGGAGTGAGCAATACAGAAGGCTGGAGTCTCGAAGGTCCTCCGGGGACTCCGACGGTGGCGGATTGGCAAGCAGTGACGCCAATCCATCCGGATTACGACGATACGGGGAGCACCAGTTTTGGGGCGCCCAATGTCGACTACAACTCGGCAAATGGCACGTTCATTGCGATCCAAGATGTCAGTGCCCTGCGCACTAACGCGAATCCCAACCCGGCGGGCGATTTTGACGGCGACGGATTGCTGACCGCCGCCGACATCGACGAGCTGTCCGAAGCGGTTCGACTCGGATCGGTCGATTTGAAGTACGATTTGGATGCGAACCAGACGGTCGATGATCAAGATCGAACCGTTTGGGTCAAACAGTTGCGACGCACCTACTTCGGTGATGCCGACTTGAACGGAGAGTTCAACACGAACGATTTCGTGGCGGTCTTACAGAGCGGCCAATATGAGGACGGCGTCCCGCGGAATTCAGGCTGGGCAACGGGCGACTGGAGCGGGGATGCGGAGTTCGACACGGCAGATTTGGTCCGGGCCCTTCAGGATGGCGGCTATGAATCGGGGCCGCTGCAGGCCGTCGCGGCAGTTCCCGAACCGCAAGGTTTCCTCCTCTTCCTTGGGGCCGTTCTGGGATTGATCGTGTGGCATCGAGCCCGGTGAAACGCCGCGCATTGACCTGTTGCTTGCTCTGCTGGCGCTAAGGAGTTCCGATTGGTAAGGGCAGCGACGGGGAGTCCGGGCAAGACCCGCCGAGATTCCCCGTTCCTCGCGGTTCTCCACTCTCCGATCCAAAATCTGTCTTCCCCTCGACAATCGGAACTCCTTGTTCGTCACTCGCCGGCTCCTTTCCCCCCTGGTCGTCCAGCGGGGACTCCCCCCACGATGCTCCCGTTGACTTTTCCGATCGCAGCGCAAGTCGGCAGAAGCTGACAGGCACCACTCGATCGGGATGTCGCGACTGATCTTGCCGTCCCATCTGCTTTCGAGGACACTGCCGCGCGAAATTCGTTGGGTCCACTCTGGGATGGGGACAGGTCGTTGAAACGGAGTTCTGCTTTCGTTGCAGTCACCGGCGCATGGATCGCGTGCGTCTCGCTCGGCGTTGGATGCCACCTTTTTCCCTCGAAGGCGGCAAGCCGTGACGGCATGGTATTGCCCAACCCGCTGGAGATTCCCGTGAGCGACCGGGAATTTGTTTGGAATCAAATTGTTGATACTGTGGACGACTATTTCGAGATCGCGCGCGAAGAACGCGTTCGGCTCGTCGGGAACGTCTTGACGGAAGGTCGTATCGAGACGCGTCCACGGTCCGGCGCATCCGTTGCGGAAGTGTGGCGGAAAGACGCCGTTCATGGTTTTGAAACGTGGCACGGCACGTTTCAGTCGATTCGTCGGCAAGCACTCATTCGCGTCTCACCATCCCATGCGGGCTATGGCGTCCAGATCATTGTGCGGAAAGAGCTGGAAGACCTGGCCAATCCGGAAATGGCCACTGCGGGAGGGGCTGTTCAGCGATACGATGGCAGCTTGGTACGTCCGCAGGGTCGGCAACTCGCGCGCCCCGAAACCCTGGGCTGGATTCCTCAAGGCCGGGATGTCGCGCTCGAGCAGAAGATGCTTGCGGATCTATATGCGCGCTTGGTGAAGGTCGAACCGCCTCCTCCCGTCGAGACGCTCCACCGGTGATTCCGCCGACAAGCCCGGCGAAAGCCAGTGCTTTGTTACGCAAGACGCTCACCGCGCCCGATCGACCCAGGCCTTATCTCAAAAGTCGCGGTCCACTTAGGCCGACTTGAGACCAGTCGGCCCACAGCCTGGAGACAGAGCTTAGCATTCGGTTGTTGCCGAGGGGGACTCGGTTGGCAGGTCGACCGCGGGGATCGGTGGAACTGCCGCATCGGGGGCGGCGACCGGCAATCGGATCGTGAAGGCCGTTCCACGTCCTAGAGTGCTCTCAACACGGATTTTTCCCTGATGCGATTCCACGATTTGCCGGCAGGCGGAAAGACCTAACCCGGTGCCTCCTTTGCCGCTCGCATCGGGACCGTCCTTTGTGCTAAAGAATGGTTCGAAAATGTGGTGCAGTTGCTCGGCAGGGATGCCTCGTCCCGAATCGCGAACCGTCAGATCGACCATCGACTGCTCCGGTGCGAGAGCCAGTCGGACGAGTAGACGGCCGCCGTGATCCATCGCCTGCCGGGCATTGATCAGGAGATTCAGAAGCACCTGCTGAACCTGGTTCCCGATCGCCATGACCGGCGGAACGGACGCGAGTTCGCGATCGACGGCGATCCGGTATTTGCTCATTTCCCGCTCGAGCAGGAACAGGGTTTCTTCGACAATCGCCCGCAGATCGGTCGGCGTGAATCGGTCCGCACGATTCCTTGCCATCCCCAGAACGCCATGCGTGATTCGCGCTGCTCGCTCGCCTGCCGCCAGGATCTTCTGCAACGACTTGTCTCGCGTCGCCTGGTCCTGATGACGGAGTCCTAGCTTCGCGTAGTTGATAATGGTCGTGAGCACATTGTTGAATTCATGAGTCGTTGTGCTGACCAACTCTCCCAATGCAGTCAACTTCTGTGCCTGCAGCAGTTGACGACGCAGTTGTGCGTTTTCTTGTTCCAGTCGCTCGAGTCGTGGTTCGTCGTTCATCCAATTCGCTCGCTCATCGCGTTTCCGGACCCGAAGCTCTATCCCCAACGTCTTTCACTCGATCAGGCGGGGAAGCCGCAAGAGGTCGCGACGATGGAAAATACGACCTGTTTCGGGGGAGAGGAATTTCTAGACAGGACCTAGTTTGCATTGTCGCGCCAGTTTTGCTTAAGCTCGGCGACGAATGCCGTTGCTCTGTCTTGCCCGGATCACGCGAGTTAAGTAGTTGCGGAGGCTTTAGTTACTCTCTGTTCTGGTATCGTCGAATCGACCTCGGATCCTGCATGAGATCAGTCTATAATCCCCACCGCGCATGGCGGGTCTCCAATCGATGGGTGTATTACGGCGTGTGGATCTCTTGGAGTCGCGTACTTGGCGTGCATCGTAACCCGAAGCATCAGCGAGGGAGACAGATCCGGACCGTTCTAGAGCGTTCCCTCGCCGACGCTTCGGGTTAGGATTTTCCGGGCATTCCGTACATCGGAGCACGGAAATTCGGGAAACGTGCAACGTCAGAATGCAGACCCGAGGTGCTCCTGCTCGTTGCGCAAATCATCTCCAAGATAACAAGGTTTTCAATCGGAGCGGTCCAGGGGGATCGTTCGTGCGGGGTCCAAAAGGAGCGACGCATGCAGACTTTTGCCTTGTTGAAAGAGGCACTCGCGCTGGCAGAATCGCTAGGTTACCGCATCCGCCACGAATGGCTGGGCGGGGCGGGCGGGGGGAGTTGCGAAATTGCGGGAGGCAAGTTTCTCTTTGTCGATCTCGCCTTAAATCCGTTAGAACAGCTGGATCAGTTGCTCGAGGCCTTACGCGCTGATCCACGAATCTTTGTTGCTAGCACATCCATCTCGGAACCTCTCCGCGATCATCTGGGTCTGCGTCGCAGTGCCTGATCGAGTCGAAGTCACGTCCCAGGGCATTTCGGGCGGTGCGCTTCTCGCGTAGACCGTTTGCGACGGAATGGTCCGTTATCGTTGGGACGGCGACTCTGATTCATAGATTCGCTGAGCCTGGATGAATTTCTCCACGGCGCGAGGTGTCCGAAAACGAATACTCTGGCCCGCGCTGATCCGTTGTCGAATGTCACTGCTGCTCAATTCGATGAGTGGCATGGCGACCTGTTGCTCTTGAAGATTCTGCAATTGTCTGGAGGAGAGCAGGTCTGCCAGCAGTTCGAATCGCGGTTCGGGATAATTAGGGCGTCGGACGGCGACTGGTTGAGCCAGCTGACAAATCCTCTCGGGTTCACGCCAGTTGGGCAGATCATTTAGTGAATCGGCGCCGAGCAGCAGAAAAAGCTCGGTCTCCGGTTGTTCGCGGTGAATCTGCTCTAACGTGTCCACGGTATAGCTGACCCCTTTTCGTTGGATTTCCAACTCACAGACACGGAAGGCGGGGGCCCCACCGGTGGCCAGTTGCAGCATTTCCAGGCGTTGTCCTGCGGAGGCGAGGGACCGGGATTGCTTATGGGGGGGCGTGGCGGCTGGCACAAACCAGACTTCATCTAAAGCGCACGCCTCGCGGCAGCATTCGGCCAGCAGAAGGTGACCGTAGTGGACCGGATCAAAGGAGCCGCCGAGTAGTCCTAGACGCATTCTAGGGGTCCTTTTTCGGATTCAGGTACACTGTATCCACCGAGTCCGTTCCAGTGCTGTGACGAAGCACTAGGCAGCCAACCGCAAAAGCGATACACAATGTGCTCGGACGATGCCGAATCGTAGCGGATCCTCTCGATCGGGTGAACCACGGTGACAGCGGACTCCATTTCGCCTTCGCGGCGGCGGGGCGACGAATTGGGGATTCGCGTGCGGGACCCGGAGCGGAGCGCGTAGCACGAAATGAGTCGAATGAGCGATGGGAGCAGCCAGATCGGATCAACGCGAGCTTTTCGACCGAGATCCAGCTCCTTGGGAATTGGATGTCCAGAAGGAACAGTGTGTTGCGACCGTCGTTTTTGCTGGAGTTGTCGAAGGCGAATTCGATTACCGGGTCCCGGATCGGCTGCGGGTCGAAGTATCGGCGGGGAAACGACTGCAGGTGCCGTTTGGCCGGGGGAATCGACGACAGGTGGGCTATTGCGTGGCGGTGCGGGTTGAGGCCGAGCGGACACGCCGATTGAAGGACGTGGTTCGAGTGATCGATGCGGCCCCGCTTCTGTCTCCACCCATGCTGCAGCTTAGTCAGTGGTTGGCGGATTACTACTTGGCACCTTGGGGGCGCGTCTTGGAGACGGTTTTGCCAGCGGGCGTGCGGGGCCAAGCTGGGACGCGAAATGAGATTGTCCTGCGATTGGCGACAGATCTCGCTGATCCGATCGACCCAGCAGCGCTGCCGCCCAAGCAAGCGGCCGTCATCCAGCTACTGCAACGGGCTGCGGTTCCCCTCCCGCGGCAGGCGGTGATGCAGCAGCTGGGATGCACGGTCAGTCCGATCCAGTCCTTGGAGAAAAAAGGTCTGCTCCGCTGTGAGACGCGCCGCGTGCTATCGGGCACGCCAACGGAGATTCCTGTCGAGCCGCCGGAGCTGGTCCAGTTGCACGCGGATCAACAGCGGGCCGTGGAGGGAGTCGTCCAGGCGCTGGAAGCGGGCGTTCACGAAACGATTCTGCTGCACGGTGTGACGGGAAGTGGCAAGACCGAGGTCTACATCCGCTCGATCGAAGAAGTCATGCGGTATGGGAGGCAAGCGATTGTGCTTGTCCCCGAGATCAGTCTCACGCCGCAGACCGAGCGCCGATTTCGCGCGCGATTCCCACAGGTCGCTGTTCTTCACAGTCACTTGTCCGACTCGGAGCGACACTGGCACTGGCGGCGCATTGAACGGGGTGAGGTCCAGGTCGTTGTCGGCGCTCGAAGCGCCGTGTTTGCTCCGACGCCCCACCTGGGCTTGATGGTCTTGGATGAAGAGCACGATGGATCGTTTAAGCAAGATTCGGTTCCTCGGTACCATGCGCGTGATGTGGCTCGGTTCCGGGCCCAAGCCGAGCGCGTCCCCTTGATCCTTGGATCGGCGACTCCCTCGCTGGAGAGCTGGCAGCTCGCCCAGGACGGGGTGTATCGGCTGGTCTCCATGCCGCAGCGCATCCTGGACCGCCAGCTGCCAGAAGTTGTGGTGCTCGATCTGCGACACGAGTTTCGACACCGGGGCTCACGCGGGGCGATCGGCCGTCGACTGGAGTTAGCCATTCGGGAGACACTTGAGCGGCAGCAGCAGATCATACTGCTGTTGAATCGACGCGGATTTTCCACCCATATCCAGTGTCCGGCCTGTGGCGAGGTGGTTCGCTGTCCGGATTGCGACTTAGCACTGACGCACCATCGCGAGGGAGAGAAGGCGCTCTGTCACTATTGCGATTACGAGATCCTGGCGCCGCCGAATTGCCCGCAATGCGGATTTGAGGGGATTCGTTACAGCGGCCTGGGGACGCAGCGATTGGAAGCCGAGGTTCGCGATCGGTTTCCGCATGCCGTCTGTTTGCGGATGGATTCCGATTCGATGCGTCGGGCGGGATCCTACGAGGAATGCCTTTCCCGTTTTCGCCGGGGCGAGGTTCAGATCCTGTTGGGCACGCAGATGATTGCGAAGGGGCTCGACTTCCCCAACGTGACCTTGGTGGGAGTCATCAACGCGGATACGGCGCTCCACTTACCGGATTTCCGTGCGGCGGAACGCACGTTCCAACTCGTCACGCAGGTCGCCGGCCGCACGGGGCGAGGGGAGAAGGGAGGACGCGTGTTGGTCCAGACCTTCAGCCCAGATCATCCCGCCATCCGCGCTGCCGAACGCCATGATTACGAAGCGTTCGCGCGACAGGAACTGCCCCACCGCGCGCAATTCGGGTATCCGCCGTTCGGCGCCATGATTCGCGTGATCCTTCGGGGTGATGACGCCCGACCGTGTGAGCAAGCCGCCGATCAACTCGCCACGTTCCTGCGTGCTCAACTGGTTGACCAAGACACGACGCGTGTCCTCGGGCCTGCCCCGGCTCCCATGGCACGGCTTCGCAGAAAGTATCGATTTCACTTGATCCTCCAGGGCCCGGATCGGGACCTGTTGCGTGCATCGATTCGAGAAGCACGGCGTGTCCTGCGTCTGCCGGACGAGATCCAATGGTTGCCCGATGTGGATCCCTGGGAGATGCTTTGACGGCGGAATCGCCCTGGCTTGGCTCCGATCGGCTTCGTAAGATAAGTCCTATGTCTTATCGTTCAATCAAACGCGTTCTGGGCGAGACCAATCTGGAACGCAAGTGCCTGGTTCTGTTCGGCGCCTGCCTGTTCCTGCTGATTACCGCGGCCTTCTGGTACGCCGAACGGAACGCGGAGCAGTTGGTGAAGGACAAGACGAAGAAGACCGGGCAAGACTTCGTCGATCTCAGCCTGCTGCGATACCACTTCGAGGAGCATTTCAATCCGAGTAGTGCTCTCGTGCGGCCGGGCGGCAATTGGCCGGATATGCCTGCGCTACTTCGCGAAATGGATCGCGACCTGCTCACGCAGAATTTTGAGTGGGAAATCCTCGTTCTGGATGAAGCGGGGACGATCGACCAAAGTCACAAGAAGACCCGGTTGCCGCGGACGGAGCATGAGCGGGCGGTGATGGCCGAACTCAAGTGGCGTTTGGAGGAGCAAATTCGGCAGCGTCCCGCCCCGGAAGCGGTCGGGCCGACCGCGGAACTGCGACCGGTTCCCGACGTCGATTCTGACCGACCCGCGACGGAGTCCCTGCCGGATGAACCGCTGATCGAGGATCGACCGGGTGAGCCATCCGCGCTGGAGGAGGTGCCGTCCGAGCCACTGCTCCCGGTTTCGAAACTGGAGGCGAGGGCCAAGAAATACTATTACTATCAGCCCGTCTATTGGCGCGACAGTTGTATCGTGTGTCACCTGACCTGGGGTGGCGTTTTCGCGCCGCTGCAACAGGAAAAGCATCCCGAGCTGCGCGGCCCGCTGCGGATCATGAAGGTCGCCATTCCGAGCGAGGAGACGCAGTTGGCGATGACCAAGAGTCGGGCGATTCTGCTGGCGACTGCGATCGTCACCGTCTTTGTTTCTGTCATCGCACTCTACCTGGTGGTGCGTTACGTGATTGTGAAACCGCTGAATCATCTGCGAGATGTCAGCGATGAGATCAGCCGGGGCAACACGAACTTGCGCGCCGACATCCAAACGAATGACGAATTCGAGGACCTGGCTGCCTCGTTCAACCGGATGCTGCGGCACTTGGTGGATACGCAAGAGGAATTGCGCCGCGTCAATGGTGATCTCGACGGAAGACTCGATCAACTCGCTCAGGCAAACATGCAGTTGCACGAGATGAACCGTTTGCGGAGTGATTTCCTCGCAAACATGAGTCACGAGCTTCGAACGCCGCTGAACAGTATTATCGGTTTTTCCGATGTTCTGCGCGGGATTGATTCGCTTAATGAGAAACAGAAGCGTTGGGTCGATAATATCGGCAAATCGGGGCGTGTCCTGTTGGAGATGATCAACGATATTCTGGACCTGGCCAAGATGGAAAGCGGACGAATGGGGCTGCGGCTGACCGATTTCTCCATCGAAGCGGTGATCCACGCTCAATGTGATTTAGTCCGTGCCTTATCCGAGGAGAAGAACATCGACTTGGAGGCAGTGATCGAGCCGAATCTGCCGCTCATGCATCAGGATCAAGCAAAGGTCCAGCAGATTCTGACCAACCTGCTTTCCAACGCGATCAAGTTTACTCCCGAAGGAGGTCGCATCGTCGTCTCCGCACGTCGCGATCGCCATGATGATTTGGTGCTGTCCGTGGAGGACACGGGCGTAGGGATCGCCGAAGAGGATCGACAGATCATCTTTGAGAAGTTTCGGCAGGGTACCGCCGTGCTCGGCAACGATGGTCTCACTCGGAAATTCTCCGGCACCGGTCTGGGGCTTTCGATCGTGAAGGAGCTCTGTCGTCTGCTCGGAGGCGAGATCTCTTTCGAAAGCGAATTCGGAAAAGGCAGCCGGTTCACCGCCCGACTGCCGTGGCACCGGAAGGACCAGCCGCAGCTCGAATCGGGGATCGCGGCCCGGTTGGACGAAGTCACGAACGCACAGCGAATGGAAATGCTGCGGGGGACCAATCCCGCGCCGCAGGTCGCTCCCGCGAGCGACGAATCTCGTCCCCTATCGACTCCGACTAGTTGAGCGATCCGCATGCCCTCATCGAATTCTTCGACCCCTCGCGGTCTGGACGAAGTCCACCTGTTTACCGATGGAGCCTGCCGAGGGAATCCTGGACCCGGCGGATGGGGGTTTATCCTGCGTCATGTCCGCTCTGGAAAGGAACGGTTTGACTCCGGAGGCGAACCGGATTCGACGAACAACCGAATGGAACTGACGGCCGTTGTGCGGGGACTCGAGGCCCTCAAGCGTCCCTGTCGCGTGGTGCTGTTCACCGACAGTGTTTACGTCGGGAAAGGCCTCACTGAGTGGATGCCAAAGTGGAAAGCCCAGGGCTGGAAACGCAAAGAACGGGGTCGCTTCAAGCCGGTGCAGAATGAAGATCTCTGGCGCCGACTGGATGCCCTCTTGGCGACTCACGAGTTTCAATACGAACGAGTCTCGGGTCATTCCGGACACCCGGAGAATGAGCGATGCGACGAGCTGGCTGTAGAAGCGGCGAAGCGCGTGCGCTCCGGTTCCATCTGATCCGTGGTTGCACGCCGCTAGCCATTTACAGAAACGGTGCGCTACAATCCGGGGATGAAACCCTCCGCATCCGCTGCCGAATCCGCTTCTCTGACGCAGCCCGTCCGTTTTCTGAAGGGCGTGGGACGCGATCGAGCCCAACTGCTTCAGCGCCTGGGATTGCATACCGTTCGCGACTTGTTGTTTGATTTTCCCCGCGACTACCAAGATTTGACGACGCGTGCGACGATCGAAGAACTTCAGGCGGGGGAAGCGGCGAGCGTCGTGGGAACGGTGGCGGAAATCGACCAGCGGACAACCAAGACCGGGAAGATCATGTTGGGCGTCCTCGTGGTTCAGGGCTCAAGTGCGCTGCGCGGACTCTGGTTCAATCAGCCGTTCATGCGCGAGCGATTTCGCATTGGGCAGTCGGTCGTCCTCTCCGGAGTGCCTCGGCGAAGCGGCCTGCGCTGGGAGATGGCACATCCGCGCGTTCAATTCCTCGAGTCCGACTCGAATCCCGAGGGTGAGATTCTGCCGGTGTATCGCCTGACGGACGGTCTGCGGCAGGGACAGATGCGGCGGATGATCGGTCAAGCGGTCAAAGACCATGCCGACCAGGTGGTCGACGTTCTCCCGCCGGCTTTTCGTCAGGAGAAACAGCTCCTGGACATCGCGACCGCGATTCGACAGATCCATACACCGGACGATATGGCAAACTTGGAGCAGGCTCGCCATCGCTTCGTCTATCAGGAACTGTTTGTGATGCAGCTGGCGCTCGCACTGCGACAGCAGCAGTTGACACGGCGCCAGCGTGCCCGGCCGCTGCCGGTGACCGCCCGCATTGATTCCCGAGTCCGACGCCTCTTTCCATTTGTGCTGACCGGTGATCAGGATGCGGCCATCCAGCAGATCCGAGCGGACTTGGACCGATCGATCCCGATGAATCGCCTGTTGCAGGGTGATGTGGGGAGCGGGAAAACAGCGGTTGCCGTGTATGCGATGCTTGTGGCCGTCGCGCATCGGACGCAAGCCGTGCTGATGGCACCGACCGAAGTCCTGGCCCGACAACACGCCGATACGCTGCGGGAGTTGTTGCACCGCAGTCAAGTGCGAATCGGATTCCTGTCGGGATCCCTCACGGCGCGTCAACAGCAAGACGTCCGTGACGATCTCGCTCGAGGCCAGATTGATATTCTGGTCGGCACCCACACGGTTCTTCAGCAGGGACTTTCCTTTCCGGCGCTCTCGTTGGTGGTCATCGACGAGCAGCACAAATTCGGGGTTGAGCAGCGTGCACGCCTTCGTCAGGCAGATGTCGACCCTCATTGCCTGGTGATGACGGCGACGCCAATTCCACGGACGATAGCCATGACACTGTTCGGCGACTTGGATGTCTCGGTGTTACGCAATCGTCCTCCCGGGCGGCAACCGGTTAATACGTACCTGATCTCGGAATCGTTGCGCGAGCGGTGGTGGGATTTCTTCCGGAAGCGGATTCGAGAAGGTCGCCAAGGATACGTGATTGCGCCTCTGGTCGATGACACGACGAACGAGGCAACGAGCGCCGAGTCGGCGCTGGAGAATCTCGCCAACGGAGAACTCGGCGACTTTCGTTTGGATCTATTGCATGGGCGGCTGAGCGCCGCGGAGAAACTCGAAGCCCTACGGAATTTTCAGTCTGGCCGGACGCAAGTCCTCGTGGCAACCTCCGTCGTGGAAGTGGGCATCGACGTACCCAATGCGAATCTGATGACGATCGAACACGGCGAACGTTTCGGGTTAGCTCAGCTTCATCAGTTGCGTGGGCGGATCAGTCGTGGTCCCTTTGCCGGATATGTGGGTGTCTTCGCGCAGCCGCGGACCGACGAGGCCGTCCAGCGACTGCGGGCGTTTGCGGAAGTGACCGACGGGTTCGAGTTGGCCGAGATGGATTTCCAGTTGCGGGGCCCCGGTGAACTGCTCGGGACACGCCAGCACGGAATGCCTGCTCTGCGCGTGGCCGACCTGCATCGCGATGTCCGCGTGCTCGAGCAGGCGCGACGCGACGCGCGCGAATTGCTCCAGAATGACCCGACACTGGGATTGCCCGAATACGCACGCCTCAAGGGATTTCTGATCGCACGCTATGGTTCCGTACTCGACCTGGGCGACGTCGGTTGACCCCCGGATTCGACGTGTTGCTGCGCCAATTGTTGCAGCTCTTGACGACTTGGTTTGATGCGCATCGTGTCCGTCGGTTCCGGCCACGGCAGGTACAGCTTCGGGATTTTGAATCGCGGCAATTGCTCGGCTAATTCCCGTTGCCACTGGGCGGGCTCAAATTCCGTGCACTGGACGAATGCCACCGGCCTGTGACCGTATTCTGCGTCGGCGACCGCAACAACCACCGATTGCAGGATGGGCCCCAATCCCAGTAGCGCCTGTTCGATTTCTTCCGGATAGATATTCTCACCACCCGAAATAAACATCTGGTCACAGCGTCCCCACACCCGAAGTAGACCATCGGGAGTGAGCTCTCCCCGGTCGCCCGTGTGAAACCAGCCGGCTTCATCGAGCGGCCTTTCCAGTTGATCGGGGCGGCAATATCCCTGAAAGAGCGTGTCGCCGCGGACCAGGATCTCATTCTCGAGTCCGATCTTGAGTTCGCGGCCGGGCAGTACGTGGCCGGATGTCTGCAACTCGCGCGCCGTTGCGCCCGGGGCGGTCGTTGTGACTTGCGAACCCATTTCGGTCAGTCCATAAGTCGTGTGTACGGGCCAACCATGACCTGCGGCTTGTTGGACGAGTCTTGGGGGCAGTGCGGCTCCCCCGAGCAGGCAGGCCCGCAGTTGGTTCGGAGGCGATGCCGACTCCGAGAGGACGCGTTTGAGTTGCGTGGGAACGAGTGAAACGTGCGTGATGCCGAACCGGGCGATGTCGTCCGCCAGGAAGTTCTGTCGATTCGGGATCACGACGGTTGCACCCGCCAGCGCGCAGCGGAACAGAATCCCCAGACCGGAAACATGGGACCAGGGCAGCGACAGCAGCCAGCGGTCTCCCGGTCGCAGTGGCATGTTCTCGTTGGCCCCGTGCGCGCTCGCCCGGTGGGCACTCTGCGTGTGGACGATCGCTTTGGGAGTCGCACTGGTTCCAGAACTAAAAAGAATCGTGGACGCATCCGGGGGCAGGTTTGCCGACTCTTCGGCTCGGCAGGAGCCTCGCGCTCCCGAGTTCGCCATCGCGTCGAGTGCTTCCCCGGGTGTTGCCTGGACCGCGGCAGCCATTGCCGCTGCGGCTTTCGGAGGAAGCCGAGGACTGATCAGGCAGGCCACCGTTCCATGACGCAAGAGTGCCCAGAAGAGAACGACTTGTTGCCAATCCAGCTCCGCACGCAAGGCCACCCGTTTACGGGCTCGCAATCCGATGTGTCGAATCTGCTGGACCCGTTGCGCGATCATCGAATCCAACTGCCGGTAGTTCCATCGTGTGGCTCCTTGTTCCAACGCCGGCGCTTCCGGATGGTGCGCCGCCCAATGGGCCACCGGACAAACGACGGGGCTCATCCAAACACCTCTTCCAGCACCGAATAATCCACGTTGACGTTGGCATCCAGATCGATGAAGCCCTGATCGGTGTCTAGTGGCGGCTGTAACACATCACGCGCAAGCCAGCGCGAAGTGTCGATTCCGGCTGGCATCGAGGGGGAATACAGAGTCGCCAGCCGTGCGATGTTGAGCAGTCCCAGACCGGTTTCGAAGCAGGAGCTAAAAACAAGCGGAATCTCGGCAGCACGCAGTCGCTCCAGAGTTTGCGAATTCCCTAGTAGCGTGGGTTTGACGACGAAGGCGGCTGCGTGGGGGAATTGCTGCAGCACCGGCGATTCAACGAGTGTCTCGTCCAGTGCGTAGGGCAATCCGGACTTCTGAAAAAAGGCTTCACAATCGCGGGAGCGTTGTACTGGTTCTTCAATGTATTCAATGCCGAACGTCGAGATCTCTTTGGCGAAACGCACGGCTTGCGTCAACGGCCACCGACGATTTGCGTCCAGCCGCAGGGATTGATCGTTGCGGAGTCGCTGACGCACGGCGTCGACGAGTTGTACTTCCTGGGCCAGAGTCTGCTGCCATCCGACTTTCAGCTTGACTGTGGTGAATGGTTGATCGCGAAGTTGATCGGCGCGTCCCAGAATCTCCTCCGCGGTCCCCTGCAGCAAGGCCGACACAGGCACGCGACCTGTGATGTGGACCGGCCTTAACGAGTCCATGGCGAACTGCAGGCTCGGTGGCTGAAAGGCAGCCGCGGCCTGGATCGAACGAATCACGTCGTCCACCGTTTCTTTGCTGAACCCGGGCAGCGGTGCGGCTTCCCCCCAGCAATTGGGACGGTCCAACGGTGACAATAACACGCCTTCGCGATACGTGACGGTCAAGTTCCTCAGCCGCAGCGGACGTTCCAGACGCAGGCAGTAACGGTAGACCTTCAGTTGCATCACGGGAATTGACATCCTAGGGAAAAGGCGATTGTGTAAGCAAGCAGCAGTGCGGCCGTTCGACCTAAGAGGGGATTCAGTTCCGCTCCGCTCCGCTGCCACAACTGGCGTGCCAGCCAAACTCCCGGGATCAGCGTCACGGATGCGACCAAAATGCCAGCCGAAAACGAAAATTCGTGGCTCAGCCAGAGCCCGACGGGAACCATGCTCGCCAGAACCAGGCACAGGACATATTCCCATCGCGCAAAAGTAATCCCGAAACGTACCGCGAGTGTCCGTTTGCCGACAAGCCCGTCTTGCTCCCGATCACGCAGGTTGTTGACGACCAGGATTGCGACCGACAACAGACCGGGAGCGAGTCCCGCCAGGATGATCGTCCCATCCAGGGTCAACGTCTGAACGAAGTACGTTCCGGCTACGGCGATGGGGCCAAAGAAGACCAGGACGAACAGATCACCCAACCCGAGGTAAGCCAACGACGATCGACCCGCGGTATACAGGATGCCGAGCAGGATGCTGACGAGTCCCAGGATTAAGATCGGCCATCCAGCCCGAAGGGCGAGACATCCACTGATCAACAGGACGGTGGCAAACACGAAAGTCGTGGCCCGCAGCATCGTCAAAGGGGGGACGAGTCCTGCTTGCACGGCTCGACGCGGGCCCGTTCGATGCTCGGTGTCCGCGCCTTGCAGAAAATCAAAGTAGTCGTTGCAGAAATTTGTTCCGATCTGAATTCCGAGTGCGCCCGCCAACGCGGCCAGCGCGGCACCGACATGGGCTCCGCCATCGCGATAGGCGAGGCTGCTGCCGATGAGTACGGGGCAGACGCCGGCCATGAGCGTCTTGGGCCGTGCCGCTTCCCACCAGATGGCCAACGAGGTCACGATCGAGCCTCCCGACATCGTTTACCCGCGGCGCGGAAATCGCGAAAAATCTGGTTGTCGCTTCTCCAGGAAGGCGTTTCGGCCCTCCTGGCCTTCCTCCGACATATAGAACAGCATCGTTGCGTTGCCCGCCAGTTCCTGTAGGCCCGTCTGACCATCGCAGTCGGCGTTCATGGCCGCCTTCAGGCAGCGGATTGCGATCGGAGATTTGGCGAGAATCTCACGGCACCAGGCGATGGTCTCATTCTCGAGCTGCTCATAGGGAACAACCGTATTCACCAATCCCATCTCCAACGCTTGCTGAGCGTTGTACTGCCGGCACAGAAACCAGATCTCACGCGCTTTCTTCTGACCCACGACCCGTGCCAGGTAGCTGGAACCAAACCCGCCATCGAAACTGCCGACTTTGGGACCCGTTTGACCGAAGACGGCGTTATCCGCGGCGATCGTCAAGTCACAGACAACATGCAACACGTGTCCTCCACCGATCGCGTAGCCCGCGACCATCGCAACAACCGGCTTGGGGCAGGTGCGGATTTCGCGCTGAAGATCGAGCACATTGAGGTGTTCGGTACCTTGATCATCCTGATAACCAGAGTCGCCACGGACGCGTTGATCACCGCCGGAACAGAAAGCAAGTTTGCCTTCCCCGGTCAGAATGATCACGCCCGTTTGCGAGTCCTGCCTCGCCAGTTGCAGTGCGTCCCGCATCTCGCTGACGGTCAGGGGGCGAAACGCATTCCGCACTTCCGGCCGATTGATCGTGATTTTTGCGATCCCTTCGAATTGTTCGAAGCGGATATCGGTGTAGCTCTTGATCGGGGTCCAACACACTTCACTCATCGAGGCACATCTCCTCTGGCACGGATACAAGGAAATCACGTAGTTCGTTGGCGACCGCTTCGGGTTGCTCGCGATGAACCGCGTGTCCGGTTTGCGCGATGATGCGCAAGCGAGCGTCCGGCAGTCGCCGACACAAGCGTCGATTGATTGCGATGAACTTGGCGTCCCGCTCTCCAACGAGGAGCAGTACCGGGATTCTCAGGGAACGAAGACGCCCCCAAAAGCTTGGCTGTCGTCCAACGGAATAGGCACGCAACAAATCCGCATGATACGAGAAATCCAGGCCCGACTTTTCACGCACGAATCGATCCTGAGTTGCGGAATCGAGATCTCGAAAAACGCTGCTTTGGTACCAAGCCGTCAAAAACGGAGCGGGATCTTGGGATACCAACGCTACGGCCAGGCGGCGATCGCGCTGCCACCGCGGAGCTTGTGCGGGTGCCCGCAATCCTGCGGTGCCCGAGATCAGGACCAACCCTCGTATGCGGTTTTGCCATCGCAAGGCACAGCCGAGTGCCAACCGAGCTCCCAGACTATAACCGATCAGGACACAATCGTGTTCGAGTTGCGGCAGCAGCTGGCGGATTCCTGCCTCCCACGAAACGGCACGAGGCAACTCCAAACAATGCGAGCGATACTCCGACAATTCCTCGACGATCGGATGCCAGTCTTGAGGACTTCCCAGCCAGCCATGCAGGAAAACCAGGTCTGTCATTTGCGGGGATCCCGAATTGCCTGTTCAATTTGACGGTGCAAAAGGAGATTCTCGCGCCGATCTGTGCGGACTTCGATCAACGCCGGTTGCTGTCGCTCGCAGGATTCTCGATACGATCGCTCAAAATCAAACCAGGTACTGGGGCAATGATAGTCGAGACGGAACAGCTGCGCGGCGTGTTGTAGATTGAGCCCGTGCGGGGTCGCAAAATACTGTTCGAAGTGGTCCGTCCGATGGACGATTGGAAGAAAATGAAAGATCCCACCTCCATCATTGTTGACGACAATCACAATCACCGGTGGACGGTGATTTGCGATTTGCGCCAGGGAGTTTACGTCGTGCAAGAGAGATAGATCGCCGACAATGGCGGTGACGGGGCGGTCCAGGCCGATCGCCATGCCCAGGGCGGAACCCAGCAGACCATCGATGCCACTGGCCCCACGATTTGCACCCACCGGGACGGACCGGTCCTCCGGCCAATCCCCGAAAGTATCCATGTCTCGAATCGGCATACTATTGCCCAGAAACAAGCCGTGCTCCGATGGCAGAAGACGTGCGACGTGCCGAGCAAGTCCGGGCTCGTTCAGGTTTTCGTTTGCATCCAGCACCTGATTCGCGATCAAGCGGGCGCGGTGGGATCGCTCGCGCCAGTCGCGGTGGAACGCATCGGAACTCCGCCGTTGAATCACCACGGCCTCGCTAAGTCGATCGAGTGACCCTTCCAGGAACTGGGTGACGCGGCGGATCGGATCGATGGGTGGACCGCAGCGACGAAGCTGCAGGAATGTCTTGGGGGGATAACGATCCAGCCATTGCCACCACCGTTTGGAAACGACACGTCCTCCGACATGAATTACCGTGTCCGCAGGCGGTGCATCCGGGGCGATTAACGCCAGATCCATGGCCGGGCCCCGTAAGCCGCTCGTGACATCTGCCAGGAAGGGACATTCGAGTCGCGCCGCCAGATTCTGGGCGGCGCGGGCTTCTTCGGGACGGCATCCCGCTGCCAGAACGAGCGTATTGCCGCCATCGAGAGAAACGGTCGCGGGAGTTGTAATCGCGAAGGGGTCCATCGATTTGCGTACCGGTGGAAAGATGGAACCGCCTTCCGGTTTCTCGGGACTGTCTGCGGATTCCACGCTCGTCCGCCCTGGGTCGGTCCATGGGACAGAGGAACCGGGCCGAGATGGTTTCTGCTCGCTATGCGTTTGATTGTCATCGTCCACCAAAGGCTCGCGGAACATGCAGTTCAAATGCGCCGGACCGCGCACCGATGCCCAGATCGCCTGATGAATCACGTTCCTTACGATGTGTTCCGAAGGAGCGGGAGCAGGGCAGGGCAGATCGAAGAAGAAACTGGTGTAGCGGCCGAACAGTTGTTCCTGGTCAATGGTCTGATTGGCGCCGGTTCCGCGAAGTTCGGGCGGACGATCGGCCGTCAGCAACAACATGGGAATGTGATCCATCGACGCTTCGACAACGGCCGGCCACGCGTTGGCGACGGCGGTGCCCGAAGTGCAGATAAAAATCCCCGGACGCCCTGTGGCTCGACCGAACCCGAGACAGGCGAATGCCAAGCCACGTTCATCGAAGTGTTGGATCACCCGCGCTTCTCGACACTCCGCAACGGCTAGAGTCAGCGGACTGCATCGCGATCCGGGCGCGAGAAAGAATGAGTTGCAGCCGGACTCACAGCAGGCGCTCACCATCGTCCGGGCCCAGCGGAGATTCCAGCCCAGCGTCGACCCTGCCTCTGTCATGACTGCCGAATTCCAGTTCGAACCGCTACTCGCGCCCATTGACGCTGTGGATGATCTCGAGAAAGTCCGAGATCTTGTGTTCGATTTCGTCCCATTCCGCTTCCGCCGTCGAACCTGCGACAATTCCTGCTCCGGAATAAAGGGACAGGCGGTCCCCTTGAAGCAGCCCCGAGCGGATCGCGACGGCGAACTCGGCCGCGTCGGAACCGATCCACCCAATCGGTCCTGCATACCAGCCACGCGCGAATGGTTCGAGGCGATCGATTTCCGTCAATGCGATATCCGTGGGATAGCCGCCAACGGCGGGCGTGGGGTGCAAGCGTTCCAACAGGTCTGCATCACTCACACCCGCGTGAAGGATCCCTCGGACGTACGAGTACAGATGCTGTTTTCGCGGCAACTTCAGCACCGATGCTTGACTGTCGACTTCCAGTTGCTGTACACAGCAGTGAAGACGCTGACGGATGCTCTTGCGGACAATATCATGCTCAAGCTGTTCCTTCGCACTGTTGCAGAGTTCCAACGCGAGCTTCTCGTCCTCCGCTTGGTTCTTACTCCGACGACGCGTTCCGGCGATCACTTCGCTTTCGACTTCTCGGTCGATACGCCGAAACAGCCGCTCGGGCGTCGCTCCGAGAAACGCAGTGGATCGATCAAATTGGAAACAGAAGCGATAGCAGGACCGAGCGCCTGTCGACAGCTTTTCCATCAAGCTAAGGGGACATAGCGGCGCTTCGAAACGAAACGTGGCACATCGAGCCAGAACGATCTTCTCCAGCACTTCATCCCGAATCAACCGGAGTGCTTGCTCGACTTTGTGTGACCAATCTGCGCGATTCGGCAAGTCGGTTCGCATTCGGCAGGCGGGAGATTGCTCGCTTCGTGTAGGCTGGATAACCTGCAAACGGGTGACCGCCTCGTGCGCCGCGTCGAGATCGGACGGACTCAGCACGGTCAGCCGCAGTCGATGCCCATCAAAAGTCAAGCGAGGCAACCAGAATCGCGCCGTCCCCAAGGCTTCCCACTCTTTCGCGTCGAACGGTTCACGTGTCCGGAATGCGAACCCTCCGAAGAACTTTAATTCCGGGTGCCCGACGAGTAGGGCGCGACATCGGTCGATGATGGATTCGGCAGACTCGTTTGGACGACCTGTCACGCAGGCAGCCGTGCCCAAACCGACGATCGGATTCGTTTCGTCTCGGTTGGCCCAGACGATTCTTGTCCGTGCCGTTTGAGAGCGAAGCCAATCCAACGGTGGATCGGCAAGGGGAAATTCAATTTGAGTCGGGTAGGAATGACATGTGCGAAGCTGCTGCTCCCAAGCCTTTGGGAGTACGAGACGCGGCGCGTCCGTGTTGACAGTCGCTTCGGGCATGGTCCTGGATCCTGTACTCGAATCAGCACGCTGTTGAGCCGTGCGGTTTCGTTCCCACGTAAAGTGTGGCGACTCCCAGAGTTAACGGAAAGTACTCCACCTCATCGAGTCCCACCTCCGTGAGTCGATCGGCGAGAGCGGGGCCATCGGGAAACTGCCCGACACTTGCTGGCAGGTATGCGTAGGCAGCATGGTCGTTGCGTGCAAAATACTGACCCACACGGGGTAAGATCGTGCGAAAGTACCAGTTGTAAACCGATTTCCATGGCCACACACGCGGGCTCGAAAACTCCAGAATCGCAATTCGGCCGCCCGGAGCGCAGACGCGGAACATTTCTCGCAGTCCGGCCATCGTATCGGATACGTTCCGCAAGCCGAAGGCGACTGAGACAATCTGGAAGCAGTTGTCCGGAAAGGGGAGGTTTTGCGTGTCGGCCTCGACAAATTCCAGCGTCCCGTTGATACCCGCCTCGGCCTTCTTCTTCCGACCAATTTCCAGCATCGGATGGCAAAAATCAGCGCCCACCACACGCAGCTTCCCGCCGGCTGCCCGCCAGTAGGCGAGCGCCAAATCGCCTGTGCCCGTGCAGACATCCAGGATCGGAGCCGCCCCGTGGGGAGCGACCTTGCGCACCGTCCACCAACGCCAATACCGATCGATATTCAGCGAAAGCAAATGGTTCATTCGGTCGTACTGATCGGCGATCGAAGCAAACATTTGTTGGATTCGATCGCCTGACTTGTCAACGGTCATGCGGGAAAACCAGCGGAAAAACGGTAAAGGTGGAATACGGTACTACGGCAAGCCTCTCTGGCGGTAAACCGAAACCACCAGGATAGCTTAACAGGGCCCTCGCTGTCAGGGCCGCCTGGGTGGGTAACCAAAGCCATCGGCCGCGGTGTCCGATCCGTACCCGGGACGCTCTGCCGGTCGAGGATTGTGCGTGGTTGCCCGTCCGCTGACTTGTCACAAGTCGGTTTCTCTGCCGGAGGCCGTCCAACGGGAACTTCAACACCCACGATTCTCCCGTTGCCTTTTCCGACCGTAGAGCACGTCGGCAGAAGCGGTCATGCACCCTGTGTCGAGACGGGCGTAGGGCCGCCATGGACCTGCAGCCCCCCCTGGGATTACATTATGAGTTTTCCCCGGGGGACAATTATGACCGTGACCATGGACAAACTCGTCTCGCTGTGTAAGCGGCGCGGATTCCTTTTCCAATCCAGCGAGATCTACGGCGGACTGAATGGCTTTTGGGATTATGGACCGTTGGGCGTCGAGCTGAAACGGAATATCAAGGATGCCTGGTGGCGCGATATGGTCACCGCGCACGATGATTCGCAGGCTCTGCCAGGCGCGCCGTCCGCCTTCGAGATGACTGGGCTGGATTGTACGATCATCATGCACCCCCAGGTCTGGAAGTGTTCCGGCCACTACGACCTGTTTCATGACTACATGGTCGACTGCCGGGAATCAAAGAAGCGATACCGGCACGATCAGGTTTGCGGGCGTTGGCTGCAGGCGGGCGAGGCTCGCGTATTCGTCGCGGTGGAAGAGAGTGAGCAGGCCGAGGAGGAGTTGCAGCGGAAAGCGCTCAAGTTGCTAAACTTGCGCGCGAAGGATGCCGGGCAGTTGTCGTGGGACGGACCCCCCGTGTCTCTGACGACGGTGGACGATTTCCGTTGTGTGCTCGGTCCGGATGCCAAGGAAGTGGGAACGCTGACCGAGCCCCGCGAATTCAACCTGATGTTTAAGACGTACGTCGGTGCCCTTTCGGGCGAGGAAGGGGCCGCTTTTCTGCGCCCTGAGACGGCCCAGGGCATCTTTGTGAATTTCAAGAATGTGCTCGACAGCACCCGAGTACGCGTTCCCTTCGGAATTGCCCAGATGGGCAAGAGCTTTCGAAACGAGATTACGCCACGGAACTTTACGTTTCGATCACGCGAATTCGAACAAATGGAGATCGAGTTTTTCTGTCATCCGCAAACCTCCCGCCAGTGGTACCAGTACTGGCGGGACCGGCGGTTCCGGTGGTACACCGATTTGGGACTAGCGAGCGAGAAATTGAGGCTGCGGGATCACGAGCAACAAGAGCTGAGTCACTACTCCACGGGAACCGCGGATATCGAATATGCATTTCCTTTCTTGCCTGCGGGTGCATTCGGCGAGTTGGAAGGAATTGCCCACCGCGGTGATTTTGATCTTCGCAGTCACATGGAAGGAAAACTTGATCCCAGCACGTGTCCCCTGCAATTGGAGACCGATTCCCATGGTCAACCGCGTTGGCGAGGCAGCGGCAAGGATCTCTCGTACCGCGACGATCTGACGGGTGAGCGGTATGTGCCGCACGTGATCGAACCATCGGCAGGAGCGGATCGGGCGACGCTCGCTTTCCTCTGCGAAGCCTACACAGAGGATGAGGCACCGGACGAGAGCGGCAAGATGCAACAGCGCGTTGTGATGAAGTTTCACCCCCGGCTGGCTCCGATCAAGGCGGCCGTGTTTCCGTTGGTGAAGAAGGACGGAATGCCTGAAGTGGCGCGGAAGATCTACCGCGAGTTGAAGCCGCACATGAACGTGTTCTACGACGAGAAAGGGGCGGTTGGTCGCCGCTATCGTCGACAGGATGAGGCGGGGACACCGTACTGTATTACGGTGGACGGGCAGACTCTGGAAGATCAGACGGTCACGATTCGCGATCGCGACACGCTGCAGCAGTGGCGCGTCGAGGTCGAAGAAGTGCCGGCGGTGCTCCGCACGCGACTCGAGCAGAGTGGCTGACCGCGGGGCGGTCGAGCGGGCAAGGAAAGGGGGCGGACGCCGGATTGCTTTGGCTGCTCTCGGCGCCCGATCCCTCTCCGCGATCTCGCAGGATCAATCAGATTTCTTTCCACTGTCCGGGAATCGGTACCGGAAACTGCCCGTTCTCATCAGCAGGGACCGGGACCGGACTGTCCGGCTGCAGTTCGTCAAGATAATCGCAGAACTGAAAATCAGACTTCATGATCTGGTCCCACGTGACTTCCTGGCCCGTGTGACAGGCGGCACGACCCATGAGAGTTGTCAAGTCCGAGTAGACAGCCCGCTTGCATTCGTTGTGGGGACGGTCGTTCCGGATGCTGGCGATGAAATCATTCCATTCGTACTGCCACGGACTGAAAGCATCTTTTTCTGGAGTCCATACGATGTTGTCCTTCTCCGTTCGCTGATCGCGATACATGTGAACGGTGGGTGCGTGAACATCGCCTGAAAACTGGGCGGCACTTCGAGTTCCATGCACATAGGTCGCGAAGTCGCTACGCGTCTTGTCGATTCGTCGGAATCCGCAGAAGGCTTTTGCTCCGTCGGCGAAGGTGTACTCGATCGAATACACGTCGATGTTCTGCCCGTGATCCTCGCTCCCCGGTACACGTCCCCCCATGCCGATGGCCGATACGGGCCAGCCGTCCTTGATCCAGCAGCATTCGTCGATCTGGTGGATCAAGTAGTCGACCATGTGACCCGAACCGATCCAGTAGAGGTGAATCCGACCGAACTGCAGCTGGCTCATCAAGTCATTCGCCTTCGCGCCCTGATCGCCAAGCCATCCCGCACCGCCGAGTCGATTCGCTCGAATCAGGGGAATATCACCCATTGCACCGTCTCGGATGCGATCGATCAACGCTTGGCGCGCTGGTGAGTGACGACACTGCAAACCGGCAGCGATTTTGACATTCTTCTGTTCGGCTTCTTCCCCGGCGCGCAACAGCCGCTTTAAGCTGCCAGGATCGGACGCGAAAGGCTTTTCCATAAACACATTGATGCCCTTGCGAACCGCATATTCCACATGCACCGGACGAATGTAGGCCCGCGTTGTGCACATCGCGATGTCGCCCGGTCGCAATAGATCGATTGCCTTGCGATAGGCGTCGAATCCGAGGAATTTGCGGTCCTGCGATACGTTGACCTGCTCTGGAAACTGCTTTTCAATCTGCTTCTGCGCGACCCCCATGCGGTTCTCTTCGAGATCTGCCAGGGCATACAGTTGAATCGGTCCGCCATCGGGAACGGAAAGAGCGTCGCGCACGGCGCCCGTCCCACGACCTCCGCAACCGATCAGGGCCAGACGAATCGTGTCATCGGATGCGGCGTGCACACTGCGTGCGAGACTGCTCAACGATGCGGCTCCAGCGGCGACGGCCGTGCCTTTCTGTAGGAATTGGCGACGAGTTGGTTGCGAAGAAGATTGCGTCTGCGTCATGTCGTCCTCCTGAAAAAAATTCGACTTCCCCGTCGGTCCGGTGAGATGAACCACAAGGTCATCCCGAGCAAGGCCAGGGAAGCGGTAGATGGTTCGGGAATCACAGCGACGGGACGGCGGGTGCCCATTTCGTAGCTGCCTTCCTGTAAAGCAAGGACAAAATCCTGGGTGTCGAACTCTCGATCGGCATTCCAGTCGCCGTCCGACCACCCGGAGTTCTCGGTAAGAAGATCTTCATATTCGCCGATTTCCAAGACGGATACGAGATCGCCCGTATTGAATTCACCGTCCAGATTCGCGTCTCCGAAAGTGGTTCCCTTCAGGTCATGAACCCAGAATGCGTGGTCTTGTCGATCGACGCGTAAGTCGTGGTTCAGATCGAAGGCTTCCGCGTGTGTTTCGTCCAAAATCACCTGCGTCAACTGATCGACGTCACGTGCGTCCAAGATGCCATCCCGGTTAAAATCGCCGAGAAGTGGCTCCCCCGGGGGAAACTCGAGCACAATCTCCCACGGGCGGCTGAGGAATCCACTGTCCGCAGTCAGGAGATCGACCACCTCAGAACCATCCAGTTGTGACCGCTGGATCTTGACGGTTCCGTTATCCACCCAGTAGACGTGGCCGCGTTCGACATCCAGGGCGACACCATGCGGTGCGGCATCGATCCCGGGCGGTGGAATGATCGTATAGAGCGTTTCGATCTCGCTGCCGTCCAGATTGGCGCGTTGAATCTGATCCGTTCCTCGATCGGCCCAGTACATTTTTCCTCCGGCCAGATCGAGGTCGATACCACGAGGAAGTTGCAGGCCCGTGGTCACCAGGTCCACAAGGTTCGAACCGTCCAGATTGGCGCGCTGAATTTTGTCGGTCCCGTAGTCGGTCCAGTAAATGTGTCCCTGAAATGTGTCCAGACGCACGTAGTAGGGGGAGTCCAGTCCGGTGACGAGGTCCTCCACGTCTGACCCATCGAGATTCGCCCGCTGAATCTTGCCCGTCTGCTGATCTGCCCAATACATCTTGCCTCCGGGCATGTCCAGATCAATGCCTGCCGGGAAGCTCAGACCGCTCGTCACCAGGTCTTCCACCGGTCCCGGGTCAATCGTCCTGCGCTGAATTCGGTCGAATCCGTTATCGTTCCAGTACAGGATCCGGTTTGTAAAATCGACATCCAGACCGCGCGCCTGACCAAGCCCCGAGACCAGAAGTTCCACCTCGGTTCCATCCAGGTTCGCGCGCCGTATGGTGTTAGCTCCCCGATCCGACCAGTACATTTTCGGCAGATTGTCAGCCAGCAGGGAGCCGATCAAGGGGAATGCAGTCGCCAGACAGGTGACGAGAATCCGAAGAGGAAGACGTGAAGATCGCATGACAAATGCAGGGTCTAAGTTCGTACGGCATTCTGGATCGCCGTCACGATCAAGCTTGGCTGGACCGTCCGGTACCAGAAAAAATGACCGACCGGGCAACTGCCGACATGGATTTGCAGCATCTCGGCACGCCTCGTCCGCGCGGATTGCGATCGGTCTACCTGGACCTGATTTTGTCGGCTGCGGGCTTCGCTGTCAAAACAACGTAGCCAGAAGGCGGGCTTTTCTACGCGGATCGCGAGCGGTCCGACCGAGATCTCCTCGCTTCCCAGGAGAAAAGTGATGATTCCGACACTCAGCCAGGTTTGTTCCTTGAACAGCCTCTTTCATCAGGATATCGAGGACTACGCCGCGGGTCACTGTCGTTCGGTGGAGATCTGGATGACGAAACTCGAGCAGTACGTGGAAGCCCGCTCGCTGGAATCGGCCCGCGACCTGCTACGTGAGAACAAGGTCGTGGCGCCCGTCGCAAGCTTTCAGGGAGGGATATTGACAAGCCAAGGGACCGCGCGAAAGGAAGCTTGGGAGTTGTATGGCCGTCGATTGGAACTCTGTCAGCGGATGGAAATCGAGACTCTCGTGCTGGCCAACGACATCCAATTGCCGTTTGGTTCTACGGAATTGGAACGCTTGCGCGTGTCGCTGCGACAAGCAGCACAGGAGGCGGAACGCTATGGCAGACGAATTGCGCTGGAGTTTCAGGGCCGGGCGGCGTTTGGCAACAACTTGCAGACCGCGGTGGCGCTGATCGAGGAGGTCGGTAGCCCCCATCTGGGAATTTGCTTGGATGTGTTCCACTTCTCCATCGGCCCGAGCAAATTGACCGACCTGTTGCTGCTAAGTCGCGACAACCTGTTTCATGTGCAGCTATGCGACCTGATCGATGTGCCGCGGGAACTTGCCACGGACGCCGACCGAATCCTACCCGGTGATGGAGATCTGCCGCTCGAGGCCGTGATCGATCGCCTGCAATCGATCGACTATCCCGGATGCGTCTCGATCGAATTGATGAATCCGCAGATTTGGCAGGTTCCCGCTCGGCAGTTCGGAGAAATTGCGATGACCGCCCTTCGGAAGACGCTTGGGCAGGCGAAGATGACGTGAAAGATCACAGCCTCGGAGGAGGACGTCGTGGCGGCGGTCGCCGAATGATCTGAGGTTGGTCATCTGCCGGCGCCGCGGGAGGATTGTCTACGGTGACCACCTGAGTTGCCGGTGGCGGCAGCGGCGTGTGACCTTCCTTCCATTCCCAACCCATCGGTTGGCTCAGTTCCCGTTGTGCCAGCCAGGCCCACGGTGTTCCCGGATGCTCCTTCACCACACGATGAAGGTAATCAAGTGCCTGTTCGCCCAGGTTTTCCAGCTGGCTTCCGGCCGTGATTTTCGAGGAAGGGATCAGCATCCAGGTATTGTTCGCCGGATTGGCGAATTTCATCCCGCGTTTCGCACGAGCCAGCATCTCGTTGTACGCTTCGGATCGGACCCTGACCGCGAGGACACGGCCCATGGCCAGATCGTATCCGGCCTGCCAGCGCGGAACCGTCTCCTTCTGGCGATCTGATTCGCCTTGCTTCAGAAGTTCGTACAGAGGCCGCGTGGCGGGCTCTAGTTTGGCAGCCGACTTCTGTGCCTCGGTAAGCTCACTGGCAAAACCTGCCTCGTCCCGGACAACAAAACGAACACGCGGTTGCTCCAACGGAGTGATCCAGGATTGCTCTGCCGCCTGGACGAGCGATGATCGCGCGCGATTCTCCTTCACGCGTCGGAAATACTCCTGAGCCGACACGTAGTCGGGGCGGTATCGGCGCATCGCGTCTTCATCAAAAAACGTTCGCAGATGCGCCGAATAGACTGCGGTTTCGCCCCGCGATACGTTCCGCGTTGTCGTGCGATTCGGATGGACGGCGAAGTAGATTCCGCCTGTCTCGTAACACAACCGAGTCAATGCGAAAGGGCCAAAGCCGGAATCGATCACGTCATCTTGCTCCGCCGAATTCGCAAAATGGATCTTCACTCGCTCGGGAAGCAGCGTCTCGGGCCCCTGGTGGACTCGTCCCCATTGAGGTCTCTGGTCGTACTGCGGATCCGGATCAACCCACTTCACGAGTGTCTCGCGTCGACCGAAGGGTGCGGGCACGCCGACAACATACACGGGAATGGCCAGACGCCGGCATAACTGGACGGTTGGGTCGAGCTGATCCTGATCGTCACCAGCCTCGTCAGTGAACACAATGAACATCACGTTGCGTGCTGCTTCGCCCGTCGTGGCATTGCGTACCCGATATTTGCGAAAACGCATCGTTGCTGCGCGAATCGCCGTGAAGACTTGCTCGATTCCACTGTCATCCAATGCGATGTGGGCGACCGCTTCTCGGATCTGCGGCAGATCATCGGACGGTTTGTCCAGCGGAAAGAGGACCTCGCGTCCAAAGGCGACCACCGAGGTCAACAGGGGCTTCGGATCGGAACGGCGGGCCGCTGGATGCTCCGACGTTTGAATGACGCCCAGTTCTTCGTAAATGCGACCGAATCGCGCCAGAATCGCTTCGCGTTGACTTGCCAGGCTACCCGATTGGTCAAAGAACCAGACGACGAGCGTATTTCGTTCTTCCAGCGAGAGCAGGATTTCGTGCGTGATCCGATCGATGGCACCCTCGGCGCGCGTCACCCCGACGCCGGCCGTACCTCGGACGGTCTCGGTGACTTCCGGATCGACTCCCGTCGCCGCCTCGATGAACTCGCGAAATGCGATTTCCCCCCGGTCCTGCGATGGCAGCTCGAGCGTGGTCCACTGGGGCAATTCGGGAGTCGGCAATCCACCGGGCAGTTCGCTTGGCAAGCCACCGAGTTCGTTTCCACCGATCTGCTCGCGCGGCGTGGGATCGAAGTGAAACTCCTGCCGTGAGAGATCTTCGATCTTCGGCTGTTCTTCCTGAGGCGTTGCGATCAGCAATACACGCTGCAGGCGATCCGCTTGAGGGGAGAGCAGACTGAAGAACAATAGGAAGACCAAATGCAACAGCAGGCTTACGAGCCAAGCCGAAGAAACCCAATAGTCGGACGTCCCCTCATGATGGGGGGCGCTGTTCGGTTCCGACGTTGGGTCGATGTCGCGGATCGTCAAAATTGATCCTCACGTCAGCCACTGACCGAATACCCCGTGAACGGGTGATGGGAGACCGGTTCAGTCCCGTGACGGGGCTGAACGGCGATACTGCCCCCGTTCAGCCACCCGAGCGGCCGCGACGAGAGCTCGCTCAACAGCCGCAGCTCGATGTCGGTTCTCGGGTGCCAGCGAGAGCCGAAACCGCGTCACGGTTTACAGCGATCTCCCGTCCGAGATGTACTCACTGCGTGAAAACCGATCACCCCCGCGGACAGACACACGGCGACGCATATCGTGACCGGAGATCAACGATCACGGGATGGATGGTCAGCCAAAGGCCCCTGGCTGCGAGCCCTGACCAAAAGCCCTGACCAAAAGCCCTGACCAAAAGCCC
>CAZFWV010000008.1:0-6288 GCA_964522605.1 uncultured Pirellulaceae bacterium | reverse complement strand
CCCTGGCTGCGAGCCCTGACCAAAAGCCCTGACCAAAAGCCCTGACCAAAAGCCCCTGATTGATCCTAGTGTTGTCGAACGAATGTGTCGAGTCATCGCCTGGGGTCAAGCTCTCGAAGCGCCGCTGCGTTGACCCGTGTTGGAGGGACATCTACCATAAATCAGGGGGGATGGCGTTTGTGGCAAGGGGGATTCAAGTCGATGATCAGATTCCATGTCGGAGGGTTCGAGCGGAACCGACTGATGTACCGATTTCGATTGCATCTTGCCGGACTGCTGGTTCTGAGCATCGGAGCCACTGCAGGGGCCCAGGGCGAGCCGGCGGGTGCGGCGCAGAAGAAATGGCCTCCGCCCGAGACCCTCACATTACAGGCGAAGGATCGCGTCCAGGTTCACGCTGTCTATTATCCAGGGACGCAAGGAAAACAGACGGTGCCCATCATTTTGGTGCACGGCTGGGAAGGCCCTCGAGGAGCAGGCTCGGGGGTCGATTGCCTGCCACTGGCTGAACGCTTGCAGCGAGCGGGGCATGCAGTGATTGTGCCGGACCTGCGCGGACATGGCCGTACAATGCGGCGCGGATTCATGGGACGGCCGGATGAAACGCTGGACCGAGACGCATTTCGCATCCAGGATTTCCGCGACATGCAATACGATATCGAGGCGGCGAAGTCCCACCTCCTGCAGAAGAACAACGCGGGAGAATTGAATATCGATTTACTCTGTTTCGTCGGATTCGACATGGGGGCCGTCGTCGGATTGAATTGGGTTCGTTACGACTGGAGTGTTCCTCCGCTACCGACGCTCAAACAGGGACAGGATGTCAAGGCGTTTGTTTTAGTCTCGCCGGAGCAGTCCTTTCGGGGCCTTCCGCTCCAACCCGCGTTGGATGACCGCGTGGTGCGAGGTGAATTATCCGCGATGGTGATCTTCGGAGAGCAACAGTCGGATGCAGCGACGGCCGGCAGACGGATTTTCAACACGCTCAAGCGATCACATCGCGAGATTCCGACGGATCCACAGGAGCGACAGCGGCTACAAGATCTGTTTCTCTTGGAGCTGGACACGAGTCTTCAGGGCACCAAGCTGCTGACGAGTAATGCCCTCAAGGTGCCGGAACGAATTGAAGAGTTCATCCAGTGGCGTCTTGTGGATCGTGCGGATCAATACCCCTGGCAGGATCGGTCGCTACCCTGACGCGGGATGGAATTGCCGGTCGTGTTGCGACGGATCGCCGCTCGCGGCGACAAGAGCGGAGCGGCCGGTCATCGGCGGACGATGTCTCTTTTCCCAGGTGGCAGGCCGAATCGCATTACGGAAGGGCGACCGGGATCTGCAGTTCCACTCCCAGCGGCAAGAGATCGGGCTGCTCGAGCACGTCGCGATTGGCGTGGAAAATCTCCAGAGCGCGGTTGGCATCCTTCAGATAGCGCCGTGCGAGGTTTCGTAGGTCATCCCCGTCAACGACGCGATGTTTGACGAACGTGCGACGAGTCGGTGTGCGCTTTGGTGGGACACTGGAAGCACGTTCTCGCGAGGCAGCATCGGGCGGCAGGGAACTGGGGCGGCCGGCCGGCGGTTCGGACCGTCGTGCTGGATCGATTGAGTAGGATGCGGGGTCGAGTTGCGTTCCGGGCAACGGCTGAGTCGGGCGTGGCGAGTTTGATTGGACCGTCTCGGATGCCCCCGAGCCGACCGATTTTTGTTCGGCGGCGAGCCGACGAGGAAGCGCTGTCGATTCGACGTTGGATCCTTCTTCGCTTGTCGACGGTGTCCGGCGGAGCAACAAGCGTTCGCCTCCCTGTGGTGCGGGAGGGGCGGTTTCGGATGGTCCGTGCGACTCAGAACGCAGAAAGAGGACCAGCGCGAGGAGCGGGACAATCAGAGCTGCGGGGCACTGGAGCCAACGAGTCATGTGTGAAAATCTCGATGCATCGGGAGGGCTTTCGGATCGTCCCTGGGATACCGATTCGCGTTCCGTCGCATCGCGCTGCAGAGCGCAGTCAAAGCCGTCATTCGGGAGGGGAAGGCTCCTGCCGAGCCTGGATCCGCCGGGTCGTCGCCCGCCCAGTTCTGAAACGGCTTCCAGATAGAATCGTTCCGCCGATCATGGGAACTTTTCTCGGAACGGCCCAGATTTCGAGAAACGTCCTCCAATGCGTCCGGGGTTTGCTTGCCAGGCAAGAAGCGGCGACTGCGCAGAGATCACCTGCGCCGCGCGAATTGCGGGTCGCACCGCGCGATGTCCCTTTCGGTCAACGGCGCGGTGCGTATCGGTTGGTTTGCGTGTGCGGTCGCGGGTCGCTCAGGAAGTCGCGGGGACTTTCTCCGCAACCGGCTTCGTGCTCGCTGCCTTGCTCCCGCTAAACCACAGCAGTACGGGCGAGGCGATGAAGACGGTACTGTACGTTCCGGCCACGACACCCACGATCAGGGCAAAGGCAAACGCGTGAATTCCGGGGCCACCGATCGCGTACAAGATGACGACAACGATCAACGTGGTTAACGACGTCAAGATCGTTCGACTCAAGGTCTGATTGATACTGTCGTTAATCATCGAAACCGTAAGTTGCGGGCTCTTTCCCTTAATCTCGCGAATGCGGTCGAAGATCACGATCGTATCGTTCAGCGAGTATCCGATGATTGTCAGGATCGCTGCAACCACGGGAAGACTGATCTTGAATTCCTCAACCTGCAGGAATCCCAATACGCCGGCCAGCCAATAGCTGAGGGCAATCGCTCCAATCGTGACGACGACGTCGTGAACGACGGCGACGACGGCGGCAACGCCATAGACCACGTGTTGGAATCGAATCCAAAGGTACGCGATGATTCCAAGCAAGCTCGCACCAATGGCGACCAATGCCTGATTCGTCTTGTTGAGCGCGACCGAGCTGCCGATCTGATCCGCGGCCAGCCAAACGGGGGTTGAGTTAAGCTGATTCTGCAAGGCGTCGAGAATCTGTTGGGCTTCGGCCGGTGGATTGGATAGTTTGACGGTCCAATTTGCGTAAGGATGGCTGCTGCTGCCATCCCATGCCGGATTGGACAGCACGACGTCTGGTTCGGTCAAGTTCAGCCGGTCGGCGGTTTCCTTGATCAATTCCTCGAGCGTCTCCGCATTCAGTTTCTCGTCTTCTTGTTCCTGCGACCCGAGAGCGATCTCGGATTGGGAACGCAGAATGCTTGCGTCGGAGGCCACGGGGGCGGCCGCCTGCATGGGAATTGTCCCATCGGCGGCGGGCTCAGTTGCCGTCGATCCTTGGTTTGACGTACTCGGAACGATCGGTTCGTCCACCGCCGCGGAAGCAGCTGTTTCCTCATCGAGTTGAGCCAGTAATTCATCGCCGGCGAAAGCGAGCAGGGTGCCATCAAGCGTTGCGTTGTTGGCGCCCTGATCGTCATTGGGCGTTGTCGCGTCGGACGAAGAATCATCCGTTCCCGCGGAGTCCGTCGGGCTTTCCTCCAGACCGGTGGCTTCGGAAGGTTCGGTTTCCGACTCCTCTTGACCGAACCCACTCGCCTCCACCTCGGCCTGAGTCTCGTCCGAGGACGACGTTTCGTCGGTCTCCATCGGCAGGAAGGGGGCATCTGCCGCGGGCGCGCTCGTTTCTGGCGGAGCGTCCATTTCCGGGGCGGTCGGCGAAGTGAAGCTCATCGAATGCGTCTGTAACATCAGATTCCCCTGTGCGTCGCGGAAAATCTCTTTCAGCGCGTTCTGCACGTGGGCGATATTGGCCGTGTACGTCCCTTTCTGTTCGGTCGCATCCTCCGGCTTTCGTAGGGACGTATCGATTCGATAGATTCGGTTTGATCCATGCTCTTCCGATGTCACGCCGGTGACGGAAATGTCCTGAATCAGGTCTTTGGTCAGCGGGTTCTCGCGGAGTTGATCCGCCAACTTCCGAACTTCGGCAATCGGCATGGCGTGATCTTTGCGCAAGAGCACCTGGACCGAGGTGCCTCCGAGGAAGTCGATATCGAAGATCTGTCGACCCCGCGCTGCGACGGCTCCAATTCCGATCGCCATCACCAGGATCGAGAAGGCGATGGCCGCGCGCCGCATCCCAAACAGATTCAGATTGGGCGAGGCAAACATCTGCATCATCGACAGTTTCTTGAGCCACCGACGTCGCTCCGCGATATCAAACACGACGCGCGAACAGAAGATGGCCGTGAACAAGCACATCAGGATGCCCAGGATCAAGGTGACGGCAAAGGCACGCAGCTGTTCGTTACCAATCAAGTAAAGAACGATCGCGGTGATCAAGGTGGTGACGTTGGCATCGACAATCGTTCGCGTGGCGCGGCCAAATCCGTTGCGGATCGCCATCCGTAAGGCGGCTCCGTTGCGCATTTCCTCACGCATTCGCTCAAAGATCAGCACATTGGCATCGACGGACATGCCGACGGTGAGAACCAATCCAGCCATACCAGGTAAGGAGAAGGCGGCTCCGACGAAAATCATCAGCGCCAGGATGAGCACGAGGTTCGCGACGAGTGCCAGGCAGGCGACGATCCCAGCAAACCGATAATAGAACAGCATGAAGGCCAGCACGGCGACCAGCGAGACACCGATCGAGATCTTGCCTTGCCGAATCGTGTCTTTTCCCAGGAGTGGGCTGATCTCATTTTGACTGATTGGATCTTCTCGCAGCACCGCGGGCAGTCGACCGGCCCGCAGCACATTGACCAGCATGTCCACTTCCTCATCGGTGAACCGGCCCTCAATGATTCCACTGCTGGTGATTGTGTCGTTGATTCGTGGGGCCGAAATCAACTCGCCATCCATGACGATTCCCAGCAGGGAATAGTGACCCGATGTCGTGTCCGGCAGGTTGCTGGCAGTCAGGACGCCCATTAAGCCGGCACCTTCGGCGTTCATCGAAAACTCAACAATCGGACTGAGATCCTTAAAGCCTTTGCGCACCGAAGCCAGGTGCTTGCCCTGCAGGTTGAGGTTGGGGTCGACCTGCATCAGGATCTCTTTCCGCCCGCGCACCATTCGCGTCTTCGATCCCGGTGGCTCGACGCGATAGACCGGGCCCTGCGATTGGTCAGCTTCCGGATCGAGACTCAGCTTGACCCATTGGGCGACCACGTCGCCTTGGTCATCGCGCAGCTCGTATTGTCCCGCCTGATCCGGGTCGTCGGCCAAATCGAACAGGTGACCATGATCCCGCTCATTCGCGACAATCATGAACTTGAGGAAGCCGCCCGTGGTGATCAGCTTCTTCACGCGTTCGACTTCCTGGCTCGAGACATCCGGGATAATGATCTCGACTTGGTTATCCCCGTAGCGACGAACGACGATTTCTTGCACGCCGCCCGGATTGATTCGGCGACTGAGTGCCTGGATCAGCGCCGGCATGTCAATTTGCCCGAATCGGTCAACTTCGTCCTCGGCCAGTTCCTGCGCGGCCTCCTCATCGGATTTCGGCGCCTGCTCTGTCCCCGCTGTCTGTCGTTGTCGAGCCGCTTGGGCCGTCAGGTCCTCGTCGACCTCGTAGATGAGGATGACGCCTCCTTTCAGGTCAATGCCTTGCTTTGGCGGCCAACTGGTCCAGAGGATGACGCCGGCGAAACCAAGCACGGCGAGGATCAAGCTGACCTTCCAGCCGGTTTCGGGCATGCGATACGATCGGGCGACGTAATTGCCGACGAGAAACGCGATCACCACAATCGCGAAGAGTGTGAGTAGAACAAGCGAAGACTGCATGTTTGCCAAATCCTGATTAGAAGAGACGAAACCCCGAGCTTGCCAATGGGAAAACGTCGTTCGAGTGGAATCCTACTCCGCGTCTACGCCTCGGTCGTCTCGCTGAGTTCGTCTGACGAAAGTACTTGCGAAATCGAACTGCGCAGCACGCGCAATCGAGTATTGTTGCTTTCATCCACCTTGAGTGTTACTTCCTTGGAACCTTGGGGCGCATTTACGATCGTGCCGTAGATTCCCCCGATCGTGATCACCCGATCGTTTTTCTTCAGGTTCCCCAGCATCCGTTCCAAGTCTGCACGCTTCCGCCGCTCCGGACGAATAAGCATCATGTAGAACAGAATGCCAATGATAATGAACGGAGCGAACTGCAACAGCGGATTGACTCCGTTGTCGGGGTTCGCCTGGGCCGCCAAGATGATTGCCGAGGTCATGACCGATCACTCCGCTCTCAACAGAAACAGCCCGACATGCAAGCACGTCGGGCCGGCTTATCATCACGTCGGGCGATTCATGGTAAACCCTTACGTAGCAAGCGGCAAGGGCAATTCATGCAGCGGGCAGCAGGCGGG
>CAZFWV010000007.1:0-56012 GCA_964522605.1 uncultured Pirellulaceae bacterium | reverse complement strand
CCGCAGAGGACGATTTCAACGCTTCGACGGTCTCGCTGCACAATACTTCACGCTATCCATTAATCCACCGGCTGCAACTCGATCTGATCCAGTCCGAACATGTATTGTTTGATCGCCTTCTCGTTGGCACCGACAATCTCGACTGCCAACGTATGATCCCCGGCGGAAAGTGTGTGTGTTCCCAGTGCAATTCGCCCTGTCGGAACGACTTCGGGATCATACAAATCGACCGGTTCGCCGACCGTCTTCCCGTCCAGGTAGAGTTGCACGATGCCGTAATCACGGGCTTTGGTCAGCAAGGCGTGGACCTTGTACGTTCCTGCGAGCTCGACGGGCAGCACGACTTCGAGCCGATCCCCAGGCCGCGCACTGGTCCACCACAGGTGATCGTCGTTGTGCCACCGACCGCCAGGACGCCCCGCAAGGCCTTGCGTTTCTACATTTCCCGGCGGACGACCGAGAACACGAAAACCACCGGCGGTTAACGGTGGCGTATCGTAATAGTCATGTCGCTGCTCGACCGAAACAGGATCGTACCGATCATCCCCACCCGGCGCGAGATACCAAGCAACCGTACAGGCATACTTCGTACCTTTCTCCGCGAGACGGTAATACTTCTCGATCGACGCTTCGAACGACTCCTGAAACGGCACGTTGTCCGCAACATGCCAGCGCAAGACGGATTGATGCCCTCGGTTGTCCTGCGTCATCGTCTGGCAATGGAACGCTCTCTCAAACAGTCCCGGGTGACACCACGCATAGCCGAAGTAATCCTCCGACCCGGTACCGAACGTCGACGGAAACTTCTCGCCGTCCACAAAGAACTTTTCATCTCCCTCGCCCCACCAGCCACCTTGAGGATTCCAAACGTGCAACATCACACCACAGAATCGTCCTCGACCGGCGGTTTGCAGCATGACCCAATCGGGCCAACGATCCTCGCTCAGCGTATGCGCATCGCGATGCCACTTATAATGAAAGTATCCGAGTTCCTCCCAGGGCCGACTGAGTGGAGCATGGACGATCTCGTATTCGACCTGGCGATCGACCTCGTCTTCATTTGCCAGTTCAATCGTTGCTCCCCGGACAAAGGGCATGTACCAATAGGCGTAGTAGTTGTCGTCGGTCATGCCCGTAACGAGGCTGCGATAGTGATTTTCTCCAGGGGCGGTGCCAAAAAAATCACCCAAGGGACACCAGACCGACGACCGTTGCTGATCATCAAACGTGATCTTCACCGTCAGTTTCCGCATCGCCGCCATCTGATCTTCTCGAGTCGCGGTCCGAACCTTGCCACGAATCCCGGTGATCGCGCGCGGTCCCGGCAGATCGAGCACGGCTGCGGCACCCGGCGCCACATCGACCGTTCCCCGCTCGACGATCTGACCCGGACGATCTCCCGCTGGATCCTGACCGAGCGAACCAGACAGGAAGTCGTCGACTCGCTGCAAATCCGCGGCGTGGCGGCGTGCTAGTTCGATATCGAACGTGGGAAGCTTCGTCCCTTCCGGATACGTCGTGTAGACGAAGTGATAGTAGCGACCCCAGCCTTTGTCCGCGACGATCTTGCACGATTTCTGGTAGGGAATGGGGAAGTACAGATTCTGCCCTCGACACCCCTGCTCCGCCAGGTTGTACGACAGCTGGGGGTAATGAAACGGCTCGGTGTCGCCACGGAAGTAGGCTTCGAAAGGCAGATCCACGACCGGAGTTTCTTTGCCATCCAGATAGATCTTCACGTGCCCTTTCTCGGCGAGCGCCGACCAGATCCGGAAGATGCAGCCGGGGCCATCCATTTCGGCCATTACGATCTGGTCGCCTTCTTGGCGGATGAATCCGGGACCATCGTCGTTGGCGTCCCAACGAACGTAGACACCGCGCTCTGCGTCGAACTGACTCGCGCGATCCCAACTCGACCATTGCGCGCACTGTTCCCCCGGAGCTGGAAGAACGGCCAATCGCTCCAAATCGATCAACCGCTTCACGAGTTGAGCGTAGGTCAACTCCGTTTGCGCCGGAGCCTGATCAAGATGGGCACCCCAGAACAGAACGGCGCAAAACATCAACAACAAAGTTGATCGAAGCTTCATCGCATCCGCCTCCTTTCTACGTAACCAGAGTGCCAGCATAGGCGACGAAATGCGGGTGGAAAAGCGGCGAGGCGCAGAATTCCGCCAAATCCGTCAAGGGTTTTCGATAACGCGGCGCGTGATTTCGTTATCGAAATAGTTGATCGACATGCCGGCATCAACGACGATCCGTTGCGCGTTGATCCCACTCGAGCGGGGGCTGAGAAGAAAAACCGCCGTAGCGGCGGCCTCTTCGGTCTGCACGGCCCGATGACGCGGGATCACCTGCTCGGCATACAGATAGGCATCCACGTATCCCGGGATTCCCGCAGAAGAACTTGTCTTGAGCAATCCCGGCGCGACGGCGTTGAAACGCACCTCGGAAAAGCGGCTGAAGGATTTCGCCAACATGGCAAGCGACGAATCCAACGCGGCCTTGACTGGGGCCATGAATCCATAATTCTCATTCGCCATTCGGGTCGTCGAGATCGAAACCGTGACGACGGAACCATCTCGAACCAACAGCTCTTTAAACGCATTACTCAGCGCAATCAGAGAGAAGCAGGAGATGTCGACCGTCCGCAGGAACTGAGCTCGTGTCGTTTCATGAAACGGCTTGATCCCATCTGCGTAATCGGCAAAGGCGATCGAATGCAGGATCCCGTACACGCGATCATGTCGCTGTTGAATCGTCGTGGACAACTGATCGATTTCATCGGCGGATTCCACGTCACAAACGTGAATCTCGGCATCAGGCAGAAGTTTTGTGACACTTTGCCGTCGCATCTCGCTGCGGACGACATGGATCACTTCTGCTCCGGCTTGCTGCAACAATTGACTCGTATGCCAAGCCACGCTCTTGCGGTTTGCCACACCGAAGACGAGCACCTTCTTGCCGTCGAGCTGTAGGAAATCCATCGTTTTGCTACCGTTCGCTGTCCGGTTGTGCGGCGGCGCAGGCAAACTCGAATCGCACCACCGTTTCGTGATCACGTGTAACCTTCGCCTTCATGAAGAACGCGTTGGCAACTCGCTCGACAAGTTCCACCTCCAACTGAATCGTGTCACCCGGGCGGACCATCTTGCGAAAGCGCACGTCATTCATGCGGGTGGCGACCGGAATCCCATCGCTTGCCAGCCCCGCCAACAGGATCGCACCGGCCTGCATGCTGGCTTCACATAGAATGACTCCGGGCACGAGCGGGTAATCCGGATAGTGCCCCTGGAAGAAAAACTCATCCGGGTGGAATGTTTTGCGGCAGACAATCCGCCGTTCATTCATTTCGACGACCTCGTCGATCAGTAGCATCGGCGGACGATGCGGAATCTGCGATTCAATCTGCTTACGATCCATTCGTTGCGGCCTTCTTATAGACATGCAGAACGATTCCGATGAGCGGTCATCAGGTGGGAGTCGACATCATTGGCGACGATCACGCCATAGTTGATCGCTCCCAGCCATCCCGACATGATGATCCCGACACTGCCGGCGTGATACAGTCCTCGAATCTGTTCAGGCAGAGCGCGGCTGACCGCGAGACCTTCGAACTTGGTACCAAAGCTGGCCCCCAGCAGATGTCGCGTGTAGTGTTCGAACGTCCGCGGCGTGGAGGCTTCGACGTGATCCAGCCGCTGACGGATCCTGGGAACGTAGCGCTGCACATCGTCGAGCGTCGTCTCGATCAGATCTCGCTTGCTGGCCTCGTATTCTTCCGGAGTCAGTTGAGCCCAGTCCTCATAGCGGGCGTTGGTACTGGACACGATCAGACAATGCGGGCGAGCGTCGGGGCGAGAGCGCGGATAGTAGAACGAATACGTTCGACTGGTGATGTCTCGACTGAGTAGCAATTCGGTACGGAACAGCGGCGCCGTGGAGCTGAACAACAGATCGCCGGTCGATTCTTCGACAGGATCATCTTCTTTCAGTGCCATGTAGACCTGGGTGCTGCTGTTGTTCAACCGAACGGCACGAGCCTGATCCACGAACTGCGGATCGAATGCTGACCCTCCAACGAGGTCGAAGATCGTCGCTTTGAGATTCGAATTCGAGACGACCGCATCCGCCCGAATCTCGCGACCGTTCACCTGTACGCCGCGCACTGCCCCTCGCTCAACCAGGATCTTCTCCACATTGCAGCGGATCCGAATATCAACTCCATTGCGTTGCATTTCATCACGCATCGCGAACACCAGCTTGTCGGTTCCGCCATGGAACGTATAAACCCCCTTCGACATGAAGTTCGAAAATACAATTCCATAGGTAATCGCGGGATCCTCGAGCGTCGATCCATTCGCGTAGGTGATCGGTTCCATTAACAGTCGAATCACATCTTCGCGGCCAGGAAAGAACCGCTCGAACAACTCCCTCGTCGTCGTGGATTGGTCATCGTAAAAACTCATCCCCCGCGCCGTATCAAAAAACTCCACGACCTGGCTGCGTTCGACCCCGAATTGATCAACCAACAACTGCGTGAAGTCGTCGCGGTTGTAGCTGGTCGTGAGCGAAAACATGGGGTTGTCGAACCGGATCTGCCGGAGTGGCACAATTGAATCGGCAATCTCGGAGGTCCAATAGCGACGACAACTCTTGATCATGCCAACGGGAAATCCGTGCAGCGAGATATCAAAGATGTGTCCGCCCGGGCGTTTGAACCAGGTGGCCATCCCACCCAGCTTATAGTGCTGCTCCAAGAGCAAGACGCTGCGGCCTTCTCGCGCCAACAGGTTCGCCGCCGTCATCCCGGCCAGGCCACTGCCGATCACAACCACATCGTAGCGCTGCTTCGCTCCTTGCAGAAAATCCTTTGGCATGACAATTCATTCCGTGACAAAGTCGAACATCGTGCGCTGCAGCGCATTTCCGCAATGACACATCTTCCCACCGCACGGGAGGGTCGTGCAGTCTCTAAAGTTGTTCGTTCTTCCGAAGTAAGAACACCCTTCCGCACCGAGTTCGCTGTGACGCACAAGTCGAGCGACACCGAAGATCGAGAAGAGAAACCGCGGATCGAACGGATAAAACGGATGTCCGCGGATCGGTCCGTGCCGATCCGTACCCTCCGTCCAATCCGTGGTTACCGCTACTCCTTCGGTCCAAACAGAACGCGATACCCTCCGGAGGCAGAGTGAATCCTGTTCATAAAGTTCGGAAAAATCAACACTTCGAAACTGCGCGACCTCCGGCGGGAGCTAAGTCTTGACTCCGTTCGATGCCCATCGGCGGGACCCAACCGAAGAACCTCGTGAACAACGGATCCGAGGCCGCTCAGGTGGGCAGACAATGACGATTGGCAATCGAGATTCCGCTGACAATCGCTCCTATGATACCGACAAATCCCTGATCTGTCCCGCAGAGGAACAGGTTTTCCACGTCGGTCGTCCCATCGATTCTCTTCGAAGGTGCACCGTAAACGGCCCCCTTGGAATGCCCCGTGAACCGCCGAATGGTCGTCGGCGTGAAGACATCCGTGTCCACCACATGGCGACGGAAGTCAGGTACGAACCGCACCGCGGAGGCCACTGCGCGATCGTACCACCGGAGTTTTTCCAGTGTGTATTGCTCAGGCGACAACTGATTCCAGAGATCAAAGTTGGCAATCGATGTGATGCGCAAGATCCCGTCGGGAAGTTGGGATGCCGAATCGTCTGACTCGCCGTAGAGAAAGTTGTTCGGCGAACAAACGACACCCGTACGCACATCGCAGAGCTCTTCGCAACAGGTCCAGTGAAACTTGTCGGAGTCGTTATAGAATACGATCGTGCGATCGTGGTCGAGTTGCTGTGGTTGCACATCAAGGATCGAGATCGACTCCACAAACGACATGCGGCCCCCCTGCGCCGAGTCGACCCGGTGGACATCATCCCGCAGTCGTTGCGTTTCCAGCCAGCCCGCGGAGGAAACGATGTGTCGGGCCTGCAGTTGGCTCCCGTCTTCCAGCACGACGCCCGTCGCGCGCCCGTTCTCAACGTGGATGCGGTCGACTCCGGCCCGTAACCGCAACTCGCCGCCCAACTCGCGGTACCGCCGAACGAGCTTTTTCAGGATCAACCGCACGCCGGCCAACGGTCGAGCCAGCCCTTCCATGAAGATGCTGCGGAACATGATGCAGAACTGACCGAAGTCCATGTCATGCTCCCGCGCGCTGCCATACCACATCAAAGGACATAGCAGCATTTCGACGAGCAACGGTTCCCGCAGAATCCCACTCAGGATCTCTCGCGCCGACTGACTGTGGGCACGAAAATCCAGATCGTCGTAATCCAGGATTTGCGTCAGCAAGTGCTCAAAGGCTTGTCGCTGAGACGGGAACGCGCGCGCCACCTCGGATCGCAGCAGTTCGAGACCGTTACCGAACCGCAGCTCGACACTCGGGAAAACGATCGTCGAACCAATCTGGGGGGCGAGCGCAAAATCTTCCAAGCGGAAACGCAATTGGCGGAGCAACCGAGACAACGGACTTCGGCGTTCCGTCCGCGGGGCGAAATTGGTGACGGCATGCAGCCCGACGTCGTAATCTCGGCCTCGCAGACGATAGAAGGAGTTGAGTCCGCCGATCGTGTAGTGACGCTCCAGAATGCAGACGCGCTGGTCGTAGTGGGCCAGCCGTATCCCTGCCGCCAACCCGGACATCCCTGCACCGATGATGATTGTGTCGTACATCGCGCCGATGCCTACAGGCCGACGAAGGTCTTGTGAGGGCGACCGTTCATGAGGTTCCGAGAGCACGCCGCGTCATCACCCGAGCCGCGCGGTTCGAAGATGCACATTTCGACGGCAGGTAGCCGAATTCGTGAGAATTCGGAGGGGTGTCGCAGGGGGCACCCAGTCGCACCGTCCCCGAATTCTCACGAATTCGGCTACCTGCACTTCAAAACCGGCCCCCGAATTCTCACGAATTCGGCTACCTGCAACTTCAAAACCGACGCGTCACGGTCTGCCCAGCCTCCGACCTTCCATCAGTTGATCGCTTCGACGTCCTTCATCAAAGGTTCGAGATAATTGCAGGTGCTCTCCATGCTCGCCAGCTGTGGATAGTCTTCCTCAGGAATCTGGACGCGATAGCGCTTCCGCAACTCCATCACGATGTCCAGAAAATCCATGCTGTCCAGTTCCAGCTGATCGCGAAACGGGACGTCGTCCTTGAGGCTGCTCAGGTCGTCATCCGGGGCAATATCCTCCAGGATATCGAGAATCACTCCTCGTATCTCGTGCGGCGTCATGCGTGTCACTCTCTCCCAACAATCCAAAAAAGTTATCGCAATCTGGAAACAAAGACAGAAACGTGATCCGTCGCTCGGGCCAAAGAGGATCTGGGATCAGAACTTCTTGACGATCAGGACGGAGTTGATCCCGAGCATCCCGAAGGAATTGTTTAACAGGTACTGGATTTTGCCAACCTCACGAGGTTGATTCACCACCAACCCAGGCAGTTCGCAATCGGGATCCAATTCTTCGACGTTAATCGTGGCATGGCAGGTCCCATCGCGAAACGAGGGCAGATTGCCGGCCAATTCCAAGGCTCCCGCGGCCCCCATGCTGTGTCCGATAAAGCTCTTCGTGTTGTTGAAACGGGTCCGCTCCGAGCATCCAAACACGTCACGCAGGGCGGAGCATTCCTGTGTATCTCCACTGGTCGTGCCCGTCGCATGCGTGCTCACCACGTCGATCTGCTCCGGCACCAGGCCGGCGCGTTTCAGCGCCAGCCGAATGCACTCCGCCTGCCGCTGCGCATTCGGCAGGACGAAATCGGTCGCATCGGTATTCATGGCGTAGCCGACCAGTTCTCCGTGAATCGTGGCGCCCCGTCGGCGAGCATCGTCGAGTCGCTCCAATACATACATGCAGCCGCCCTCGGCCACGACGATTCCCGTCCGGTGCACGTCAAAGGGCCGCGAGGCCCGCGCGGGATCTTCGTGTGCGGCAAGCGCCCCCTGGCTGCGGAAGCTGGCGAAGATGCCGAAGGTGTGAATGCTTTCCGAGACGCCGCCCGCCAGCGCAACATCACACTCGCCCAGGCGCAGCATCTGCGCCCCTTGGATCAGGCCCGCATTGCCTGCGGCACACGCCGCTCCGATCGTGTAATGAGGACCCGTCACCTCCATATTCAAGGCCACTTCACCGGCCGGATTGTTCGCCACCGTTCGTGGATTGTGATGGTGCGACCAGTACGACGTGTCGTAGTCAAAACCCTTCAGCTGGTAGATCTCGTTCTCCGTTTCGACGTTGCCGTGCTCCGTCACTCCGATGTAGATCCCCACGCGCGACTTGTCGACGTTCGACCAATCGAGACCACTTTCCCGGATCGCCTCCTGACTGCTGAAAATCCCCACCGATCCAGCCCGCGTGCCTCGGCGGGCATCCTTGCGGCTCTGATACTGCTGCACATTAAAGTCGCAGATTCCCGCCAGCGTCTTCCCGAAATAGCGCACTTCATACGGCCGGACCCCACTGCGACCCTCCAGTAAGCTCTCGCGGAAGGTCGCGAGGTCATTTCCGTTGGGAGCCGTGAGCCCGATACCGGTGATCACGATCCGCTGGTTATCCGGAAGTTCAACGGGTGACGACGAAGCGATCATACTGCGATCCTTGCGATTTCGACAACTTGTTGAGGCTACCGATTCAGCCAGGAATTGGCAAGACGCTGCATCCCTTCCTCCGTCGAAATCCGCGGCGCATAGCCGAAATCCTCCTGAGCGCGACGCGTGTCGAAATAGTGATTCCGCCCCAGTTGAGCTGCCAGAAACCGCGTCATCCGCGGCTCCGCGCCAAGCCGAAACACGCGATGGACCATTTCGAGCACGGATCCAATTCGCCAGGCGGCAGCGACGGAGAGACTTCGGTCCACAGGAGAGAGTCCTGCCAATTCCAACAGGCGGTTGATCCAAGCCCAACAGTTGACCGGCTCGCCCTGACTCAGAAAATACGCGCGGCCACAAACGGGCGAACCGTCCTCTAGCCGGTCCGCCGCCTGGAGATGGGCCACCGCCGCATTATCGATGAATGTCACATCGATCAGATTCTGGCCATCTCCCACACGACGCAACTGACCTGCCCGAGCCCGCTCGAGTAACCGCGGGATCAGGTGGGGATCACCGGGCCCCCATATGAGATGGGGTCGCAGGGCACATGTTCGCAGCCCATGCTCCCCATCGGCCGCCAAAACGCGCTGCTCCGCCAGGGCCTTCGAGTGCGGATAGTGACACAACCAGCGGTCGGGATACGGGGCCGACTCGTCCACGCCGCACTGGTCGGACCCATCAAACGTCACGCTGGGCGAACTGGTGTAGACCAATCGCGAGATCCGCTCCGCCTGGCAGGCCTGCAGCACATGCTCCGTACCCCGCGTGTTGATCCCATGAAAAAGCTCCCAAGGGCCCCAGATCCCCGAGATTGCCGCAACGTGAAAGACGACGTCCACGCCGCGGCAAGCCGCACGCACCGCCTCCGGATCGCGCACGTCCCCCTGAAAGGTCTCCACCCCCAGCTCATCCAGCACCGGGTACGACTTCCGGGACAGGGAGCGTACCTTGTCGCCCCGCTCGACCAACATCTCCGCCACCCGCCGCCCCAGAAACCCCCCGGCTCCCGTCACCAACGCCCGCATGCTCCACCCCCTCCCCGAAACCCCGAATCCACCGCCCCTAGCAATGCCTGTCCCTGCGTTGTGCCCGCGTTGTCCCTACAGTGAGGACCCGCAATTCGTTTAACGGCAAGCCGAAGGCGTCTGCGGACACGAAGCGATAACCGACGCCTTCAACTTCCCGTTCAACGAGAATCGAACGTCAAGCACAACACATTGCCTGTCCTCGCACAACACATTGCCTGTCCTCGCGTCGCAGCCAGCGTCGCGCCCAGTCTTTTTCGAACAGTCCCCATCCATATTTCAGCGTTTTTTACTCACACCCTGATCCTCGTCTCTGCGGCGCCTGTCCTTGGGTTCGCGACGCGCGACGGACGCATTGCCTGTCCCTGCGTTGCAGCGGACGAGTGAGGTAAGGATTATTGAACTGAAAAACCGAGAGACCGGTAAAAGGCGATGGCTCCGGACCAGTCGGGGAGCGTTTCCAGTTCGAGCCGATAAATGCCCGAGCGGACGCATTGTTGCTCCACGGCCTGGACAAGCGACCGTCCCACCCCGCGCCGCTGCCATCGGGGGCGGACGGCAAGCCAGAAAAGTCGGGCGGTCGCGGCCGTGACAGGCCGAAATCCGATCGTGCCGACGACTCGATGGGAATCGCAGTCCTCCAGTGAGCTCTCGTGAAGACAGGCGAACATCAACCGATCTGGTCGCCACCAACTCTGCGTCAGCCACATTCGACGAAAGTCGGCCTCCGTGCGCAACCGGCCGCCGCGTTGACTCGGGAGCGCCTCCTGCTGAACCTGCAACCAAGGCAGGGCGTCGCCGGGTCCGAGGTAATGCCGAATCCGGATCAGTCCGCACCGTTTCGAAGCGCACTCCCGCCCGCCCTCCGCTCCGAAGGAAAGTGTTTTTGAAAGTCGCAGAATCGCGGGCATCGTCGTGCTCAGGGAAGCATCGAGCCTCGAGATCGTCCGGTTGCCGGCGACGGCCGGATGGTCGAGTATCTCCTGGTCCCGTCCTCCGCACAAGCTTCGGCGGGTGCATGTCCGCTTCTGCGGCTTTGAGCTGGGGTCGGAATGGTCAACAGGAGTACCTGGGGATTCCGCGGAATCCCTGTTGGACGGCCAGGGATGGAGGAGCCGGCGAGTGACGAACACGAACAAGGAGTTCTGATTGTTGAGGGCCCGAATGTCGTCCGCCGCGATTCGCGATGGACTGAGCCGCACCCGTCGCAGCCGATCCCTTCCGCGTCTCCTCTTGCCGCCGCTCCCAACGGCCTTCCACCCACGGTCCGACCAGAATCTCTCTCATGAATGAAAGAACTCTGTCGTAATTTGAAGGATTCTGACTGTTTTCTCCAGCCAGATGATTGCTTTCGGCGAAATGGGCGTCATAATCGGAGCGATTCCCCGATGGACGAGTCCTCGGAGGCTTCCGAGGGAAGGCGGGCTGGAGACGATGACATCGGAAGAGCGGCGCAGCCGCCTGCTAGAACTGGTCCGCCAACGCGGCTTCGCTTCGCTGCACGAACTTGCCCAAGAAATGCAGGTTTCGCCGTCCACCATTCGGCGTGATCTAGATTTTCTCGAGGAGACGGGCGAGGCCAGGCGGACGCACGGGGGCGTCTTTTACACCGGACCCTCGCCCAAGCTGCCGCATTTTGAGCAGCGGCAGCGAGCGCAATGGGAAAAGAAAAAACAAATCGCCGCCTGTGCCGCGGAGCTGGTTGAGGAAGGCGACACGATCCTCTTGGACGGGGGCAGCACCACTTACGAATTCGCGCAACAACTGGTCGGGCGCAGCCTGCAGGTCGTGACCAACTCCTTACCGGTCGCCACCTTGCTGACTTCGCGAGGCAACCACGACCTGGTCCTGATTGGTGGCTACGTGCATCAGCGGACCGGCGTCAGTTTGGGGCCCTACGCCAACCAGATGCTTCGCGAATTGACGGTGCAGCGAGCATTTTTGAGCGTCGCCGGGATTACGGACCGTGGTTGCTTCAACAGCAATTTGCTGTTGGTTGAAACCGAACAGGCCATGATGCGGGCGGCGGAAGAAGTCATTGTCCTGGCCGACAGTACGAAGTTTGGCCACCAGAGTTTGGCTTTGTTGTGTGAGTTGTCGGACGTCGACGCTCTGGTGGTCGACGACGAGATCAGCCCTTCGTGGCAAGAGAAGATTACCGCGGCGGATGTCCGCCTGTTGATTTCGACCGCGGCAAACGGAATTCACCACGCGAACCCTTCCCCTTCAAGGAGCAACTCGGGATGATCGCCTCGGGCACGCTGGATCGGGCCACCATCGAACAGATAGTGCGGCAGATTGTCTATTCCCAACCGTCGCTGACGGACGGCGGCGCGCAACCGGCCAACGGTCGATCCGCTCCGCAAGGCGGCGAGTTGGTCGTCAGCATCTCGGCGCGTCACTGTCATCTGACGGACGAGCACGTCGAGATCCTCTTCGGCCCGGGCGCGACCTTGACTCCGATGAAGCCTTTGTATCAGGACGGGTTCTTCGCCGCCGAACAGACCGTCATGTTGGTTGGACCACGCCGCCGGATGCTGCCTCAACTGCGGGTCCTGGGACCGACCCGACCGCACAGCCAAGTCGAACTCGCCTTCACCGACGCAATTTCCCTGGGGATCGACGTCCCGGTGCGAATGAGCGGCAAGATCGAGGGCACTCCCGGATGCGTTCTGGTCGGCCCGCATGGCGTGGTCGACCTGCACGAAGGGGTGATTCGCGCGGCGCGTCATGTTCACATGAGCTTTGCCCAGGCAAAACGAATAGGCGTCGAAAATGGCGCTCGAATGAGCTTGCGGATCGAGTCGCCCGGATGCACCACCGTGTTGGAAGACGTGATCGTGCGTGCGGACGAAACGAGCAAACTGGAAGTCCATCTGGATACGGATGAAGGAAACGCCTGTTTCCTGGACGGCGCGACGAAAGTCGAGCTGACCAAATAAAACGGATCGAGGATTGTCAACGTTGTTGTCATCGGAAGCATGTCTTCCGATCGTCATGAACCTGCTGGGAGAAGCCTAACTATGGCCAAAACGATGGAAGCGCTGGGAATGATCGAAACCAAGGGCTTTGTTGCCCTGATCGAAGCCAGTGACGCAATGATGAAAGCGGCGAACGTCAATTTCCTGGGTTGGGACAAAGTGGGAAGCGGGATGGTCACGGCGTTTGTGACCGGTGATGTGGCTGCCGTCAAGGCAGCGACGGATGCCGGAGCGACCGCGGCCGGCCGGCTGGGTGAAGTTGTCAGCGTGCAGGTGATTCCGCGCCCGCACGAAGATCTGCACATCGTGCTGCCCCCACCCGCCAAAGCTGCCGCCAAGTAAACCTGTCCGTGACGTTCCGCTCGGACAACATCTGATGTTCACACCTGAAGGAATTTTACCAATGCAGAATGCAATCGGCTTAGTAGAAACGCGTGGCCTCGTTGGCCTGGTCGAAGCGACAGACGCCATGGCCAAGGCGGCCAACGTCCGAATCATGAAACGAGTCTCGATCGGTGGCGGTCTGGTCACGACCGTCGTCAGTGGTGACGTGGGCAGCGTTCGAGCTGCGGTGGAAGCGGGCGCGCAAGCCGCATCCCAGGTCGGCGAACTGATGGGCAGCCATGTGATTCCGCGCCCGGCGGAAGGATTACTGGACGCTTACCTGTCCTGATCCACGGATCGTGAGCACTGCAGCACGCCGACCTTGGGTCGGGCGTGTCGCCTTAGGGAGCGCACTCGGACACAGGACGTTACGATCATGAAGATCCTCGTGGCAAATCTCGGTTCCACCAGTTTCAAATACCGTCTGTTCGACATGAGCGACGAACGGCAGTTGGCACGCGGTGGAGTCGAACGGATCGGCGCGGCCCAAAGCCCTTGTTTCGTCGAGATCGGTGGCGAGCGACGAGAACAGATGGCAGCGGTCCCGGATCACGCGGTCGCGGTCCGTCAGTGTCTCGCCCAGTTGACCGATCCGCAACAAGGCTGTCTGCGCGACGCCGCGGAGGTCGCCGCGATCGGCTTCAAGGCAGTTCACGGCGGGCGACAAACGGGCGTGCAACGCGTGACGGAGGACGTGCTGGCGGACATGGAACAGATGAACCAGGTCGCGCCGGCGCACAATCCACCGTACATTGCCGCCATGCGGTTGTTGGGGCAGCGATTGCCGGAGATCCCTTTGGTGGCGGCCTTCGAAACCGGCTTTCACCAAACCGTTCCCGATCGATTGCGCTACTACGCAATTCCCAAAGCCTGGTCGGATCAGATGCACATCCGTCGTTTCGGCTTTCACGGTGCCAGTCATCGCTACATCGCCGGACGGATGGCCCAGTTGACCGGCCGAGACGATCTGCGATTGATCTCCTGTCACCTCGGTGGCTCCAGCAGCCTCTGTGCAATCCGTAATGGGGAGAGCATCGCGACGTCGATGGGAATGAGCCCGCAGTCCGGCCTGCCGCAAAACAACCGCGTGGGTGACTTCGATCCGTACGCCTTGCCGCTGATTATGCAGCAGACCGGCATGACGCTCGATGCCGTACTCGACGAAATCGGCTGTCGCGGCGGCCTGCTGGGCATTAGCGGGTTGAGCGGTGACATTCGCGACCTGCAGCTGGCGGCCTCGGAAGGTCACGCCGACGCGCGGCTGGCACTCGACGTTTACGTCAGCGACATCCGGCGATACCTCGGTCAGTTGCTGGTCGAACTGGGGGGAACCGACGCGATCGTCTTCACCGGCGGGATCGGTGAAAACGGCGTCGAGATCCGCCAGGCGGTCTGCGAGAACCTGACCGATCTGGGCATCGAGTTGGATCCGGACCGGAATCGGACTGCCCAGGGCGAGGCAACGGTGCACGCCGAATCGAGTCGGGTCCAGATCTGGGTTGTCCCGACGAACGAAGAACTGGTCGTCGCACGTCAGACCCAGGAACTCTTGAGAGGGTAACCCATGTTCGTCGCCAAGGTCACTGGATCACTCGTCGCCACACAAAAGGTTTCCACGATGGTGGGCTTCAAGCTGCTGGTCGTGGAACCGTACCGTCTGGAACCGAAGGAGCGGAAGAGTCTGACGACAACCGGACGAACCTTCGTTGCCGTCGACACGCTGGGAGCGGGCGAGGGCGAGTTTGTACTGATCACGCAAGGGTCGAGTGCTCGCATGACGCCCGAAACGAAGAACATGCCGATCGACACGGTCATCATCGGAATTGTCGATCAGGTGCATATCGACCACGAGTGCGTCTTTTCCCGCCAAGAAGACTAGAAAAGCAATCCGCCATGCAACTCAACGAAGATCTCATTCGCAGCGTCGTCACTCAAGTTCTGGCCGAAGTCAGCCGCAATGCGCCCGCTGCTCCGGCCGCCCGCCCGTCGTCCTCCGGCCACCACGGCGTGTTTCACTGCGTCCAGGAGGCCGTTGCTGCCGCCCGGGCGGCCTTCGAACAACTTTCCGAACGGACCCGGGAAGACCGGCGCCGGATCATCGACCACATTCGCCGAATCTCCATCGACCAATGCGAAGAGCTGGGTCGGATGGAGATGGAAGAGACGCAGATTGGCCGGCTGGAGCACAAGATCGACAAGCTGCGAACGCTTGGAGAACGCACACCGGGCGTGGAGTTCCTGCGAAGTGAGATCTTCAGCGGCGACCACGGCTTGGCCGTGATCGAGCATGCTCCGTTCGGCGTGATCGGTGCCATCACCCCCGTCACCCATTCGCTGCCCACGATTACCGGAAATGCGATCAACATGATCGCCGCCGGCAACACGGTCGTCGTCAACCCGCACCCAAGCGGCAAACTGGTGGCCGCCGAAGGCGTGCGGCGATTTAACGAAGCGATCGCGCGAGACATCGGGATCGACAATCTGATCTGTGTGATCGCCGAACCCACTTTGGATTCCGCCAACGACATCTTCCGCCACCGCGACATCGCCATGATCTGCGTCACGGGCGGACCGGCCGTCGCCCGCGCCGCGCTGAATTCCGGCAAACGCGCGGTGGTCGCCGGACCGGGGAATCCTCCCGTCGTCGTCGACGAAACGGCCGACTTGGATCGTGCCGCCCGGTCGATCATCGCTGGAGCGGCCTACGACAACAACCTGCTCTGCATCGCGGAAAAAGAAGTCTTCGTCGTGGCGTCGGTCTTTGATGAGTTGATGAAGGCGATGGAACGGGCCGGTGCGATTCGCCTGACCGCACCAGAAATCGATCGATTGACGGCTGCCGCGATTACTCAAGTCGGCGAAGGCGAGAAACGGCACGACGTACCGTGCAAAGAGTATCTGGGGAAGGACGCCTGCGTACTGGCCGAAGCTGCGGGGCGTCAGGTTCCTCCGGAAACCGAACTGCTGTTCGGCGAGACGGACGAGTCGAATCCGTTCGTTCCCGTGGAACAGATGATGCCGTTCGTTCCCTTCGTCCGTTGCCGCAATGTCGAGGAAGCAATCGATAAGGCTCAATACTACGAACACGGTTTTCGCCATACGGCAATCATTCACTCCCGCAACGTGCAAAACATGACGCGCATGGGCCGCATCATGGACACTACTCTGTTCGTGAAGAACGGTCCGAGTTTCGCCTCGCTCGGCCTCGGCGGCGAAGGATACCTGTCCTTCTCGATCGCGACGCCGACCGGAGAAGGCGTCACGACTCCGCTGACGTTCACACGCGAACGACGCTGCTCCATGATCGACGATCTGTGCATCCTGGGAAAAGCGTAGCGAGTTCACACTATGTTGTTGGGACAGGTGATTGGCACTGCGGTGTCCACCGTGAAGCACGCATCCATCCAGGGCCAGAAGCTGCTGGTTGTTCAACCGCTGATGGCGGATGGCAAATCGCCCGACGGCGAACCCCAGATTGCCGTGGATGGTGTGGGAGCCGGTAAGGGAGAACAGGTGATGATGACGAGCGATGGCCGAAACGCACGCGAGTTGCTGCGAGCAGACGCCACGCCGGTCCGCTGGACCATCATCGGCATCGAGGATCCAAAGAAGTAAGCAAGGCGCAATGACGACTCTGGACGCACAATTCGTCGACCGAATCGTACGCGAAGTCGTGCGTCGCATCGCGGAACAATCCGCTCCGGCGAACATTCCGTCTGCCGATCTCCCCTCGAAAGCCGATGCGGCAGCGGAGCCGGCTTCCCTGCCGCCCAACACGCTTGTGATGGACGAGCGGCTGATCACGCTGGCCGAAGTCCAGGATCGACTGGCCGGAATCCAGCAGGTCATCATTCGCGGCGATGCCGTCGTGACGCCGTCGGTGCGTGACCTGTTGCGAGATAAGAAAGTACAGATCGAGCAGCGCAACGCAGCAGGCGGATCGTCGTTCGTTCGTGGGCTGCTGGCCGTCGGCAATGATCCGGGCGGGGCGCGTGATCTAGCCACCGCGCTGTCCACCGACGGCTTGCAGTGGCAGACGTTCGGCGAAGTCGATTCGCTCGTTCGTCAGTTGCAACAAACCGCCTCGCGCCAACCAACGCTCGCCCTGGCCGTCACCCCCGCCTGGGCACACTTCGTCTGTCAAGCCAACCGACATAACGGGATTCGAGCCGTCGCGCCCGCCGATGCGGCGGCACTGGATCAAGCCTGCAAACAACTGAAAATCAATTTGCTGATTCTGGATTCCAATCGACTCGACCGAGGACAGATTCTGGATCTGGGTCGCATGTACTTGAGACGGTGCTGGTCTGCCGTCGGAAAGAAATAAGCGGAGGTCAACACCCATGCGAATCGCAAAAGTGATCGGCACGGTCACGTTGAATCGTTGGCATCCGAATTTCCGCGGAGCGCGATTCAAAGTCGCGGTGCCGCTGTCGTTGGAAGAGTTGAAATCGGACACGGAACCATCGGCAGAACCGCTCGTCGTCTACGACGAGTTGGGCGCCGGAGTGGGCGACCGGATCATGCTCAGCGAGGGAGCCGAGGCAGCTCAACCGTTTTACCCGGACCTGGTCCCGATCGATGCCTACAACGCGGGATTATTGGACGACCTGGATCTGTCGGATTAGAGTTTACCTCCCGAATCACCGTCGGGAAATGTCCTCACGTCGGCGTCCGACGAGACCATGAATAAAGAATAACCGAGTCTTCGCCAAGTGTTCCAATGGGAACCTGAAGAAGGCGTAGCTTTACTGACGGGGAATGATCAGAGCCATGGTGAATGCACACAAAATCAAGCAAGACATCTGCGAAATTGGCCGCCGCATCTACAACAAGGGGTTCGCGGCTGCCAATGACGGCAACATCACCGTTCGCATCGGGGAAAACGAAGTACTCTGCACCCCCACCATGCATTCTAAAGGCTTCTTGAAACCGGAAGATATTGCCACGGTCGACATGCAGGGCAAGCAGATCGCTGGACGCAAGAAACGATCGAGTGAAGCGCTGCTGCATCTGGAGATCTATCGGCAGCGTTCGGACGTCAAGAGCGTGGTCCATTGTCATCCGCCGCATGCCACCGCCTTCGCCGTGGCGCGGGAACCGATCCCGCAATGCGTCCTGCCCGAAGTCGAAGTCTTTCTGGGCGACGTCCCCATCACGCGATACGAAACGCCGGGAGGCCAAGCCTTTGCGGATACGATTCTGCCATTCGTGGACAAGACGAATGTGATCATCTTGGCCAATCACGGCACGGTCAGCTACGGCGAGTGCGTCGAGCGGGCGTATTGGTGGACCGAGATCCTCGATGCCTATTGCCGAATCCTGATGCTGGCTCGTGGACTGGGTCGGGTCCATTACTTTTCGGAAGACAAGGAACGGGAGCTGCTGCAACTGAAGCAACAATGGGGCTTCACGGATCCGCGAAACCAGCCCGAATTCAAGAACTGCGACATCTGCGCCAACGACATCTTCCGCGACAGCTGGTCGGCGGCGGGCGTCGAGCGATCAGCATTCGAAGCGCCCCCCGCCATGGCGCCACATGCCAACCCAGGCCCCGCCGCCGGTGCCTCGGGAACCGACCCGCGAGAAGCCCTGGTCCAGGCGATTACCGATCGGGTTGTCTCCGCGCTGTCGAAGCAGAAATGAGACCAAGCGGCCGGCGGATGTGAGTTGAAGCAAGAAGAGCGGATCCGAAGCAGGAGCAACCACGGATCGGACGGACGTTACGGATTTCGACGGATTCGTTCTCCATCTCGGGTTCGGTCATCCTGTGGTTCGGTCATCAGCCCATCCGCGTTCATCCGCCGGATCCCTTGAATCCGCGGTTGCTCTTTGTGGCTCCGTAACCACGACACGCTCAGGCACCGCCCCCTTCACCCATTTCTCTGTTACAATCTTGCCTGCGAGCGCATTTCGAAGTTAAGAAGCTGTTTGGAAAATGGGGTGGCACTGGCTATGCCAGTGTCTTTTTTCGATGTAGCAACGGCACTGGCAGAGCCAGTGGCACACTCGAGAGCTCGGTTTTTCGTATTTCCAAACACGTTCTGAGAGGAAAAGGCGCGATCGGGTGATCGGTTTGCGGAGGACCTCACGATGGCAGACTTACATGCGACCAGGCGTGAATTCCTGGGCACAGCCGCAGCGATGGCGGCCGGTTGGAGTGGCAGTCGAACGTCGGCGGCGGAGTCGGCTGGGACGCCGGGTCCAAACGATACGATTCGCCTGGGACTGATCGGCTGCGGCGGCGAAGGCTGCGCGGTGATGACCGCGCACAACCGGTGTCGCGGGGCCGAAGTGATCGCCGTCTGCGACGTCCATGAAGCGCGACTGAATTCGGCGCAGGAAATGGCGGGGGGCAGCAAAATTCTCCGCTATCGAGATCACCGCCAACTGCTGGACAACAAAGACATTGACGCCGTGATCGTCGCCACGAACGATCACTGGCACGTTCTGGCGACGATTCATGCGTGTCAGGCAGGCAAAGATGTGTACGTCGAGAAACCGCTCGGCACGTCGATTGGCGAAGGCCGCGCGGCGATTCGCGCCGCGCGAAAGTATGAACGGATCGTTCAGATCGGAACGCAGCAGCGGAACTGGCCGCATTACATGGATGCAGCACGCGTAGTCCAGTCCGGGCGATTGGGCGAAATCTCGGAAGTGAAAGTCTGGGACTTCGATTATCTCTATCCCGGATTTGGCACGCCGCCCGACAGCCCGCCACCACAGGAACTGGACTGGGATCGTTGGCTGGGCCCATCGCCGAAAGTGGCCTACAATCCCAACCGGTACGATTATCACTATTGGTGGTTCGATTACGGTGGTGGATGGCCGCTCGATTGGGGCGTCCATCATTACGACATCGTGCATTGGTTCATGGGCGTTTCCGCCCCGACGTCGGCAACCGCCATGGGCGGAATGCTCTGCTTCGAGCCGACGAACACGGAGTGGCCCGATACGTTTTCGGGAATTTGCGAATATCCGGCCGGCCCGGTCGCCAAGAAAGGCTTCCTCTTGCAGTACTCCTTCCGCGGTGGGTGCCGACGGGAACAGCGTTCCCACGCGAAATGTTTTTTCGGAACCGAAGCCTCATTGCTGATCGATCGCAGTGGGTACACCATCCGGCCGGAACAGGGCAAGCCCGGCGAGGAAATCACCGTGCGTAACGCCTACGTGAACGATGTCCACGTAGAAAGCCTGCAGGCGCATGCGGAGGAGTTCCTGGAATCGATCCGTACGCGCAAACGACCGGCGGCGGATGTGGAGGTGGGACACCATTCCAGCAATCCGGGCCACTTGATGAACATCGCCTGGCGCACCGGACGCAAGATCCGCTGGGATGCCGCCGCCGAGCAGATCCTCGACGACGAACAAGCCAACGCACTCGTGACGAAAGAATATCGCAGCCCCTGGAAACTGGAGGTCTAAGGTCAAAATGATTACGGTCGGAATGAATTATCACGTGATCGAGGGAAAGCAGCAGGACTTTGAGCAGAAGTTCGCTGCAGTCATTGACGCACTCAAGGCAGCTGACGGACATGTCAGCTCGACGCTGTGGAAAGACGTCAGCGACGACGCTTCCTACCTGATCACCAGCGAATGGTCAGACGAGGAAGCGTTTAAGAGTTTCATTCAGAGCGACGCCTTTCGATCTGTCACAAACTGGGGCAAAGAACAGATCCTGTCCGATCGGCCCCGGCACAAGGTCTATAAGCACTAGTGCTTTGTCTCAAAACTGCACTGGCAGAGCCAGTGGCACACTAGATCAGCGGGTGCCACTGGCTTTGCCAGTGCGACGATGGTTCAAGTCAGCAAGCTCTGGCACTGGCGTAGCCAGCGGCACCCAACCCCAAATCCAAGCCTTGACACAACATTAGATTTCGGACCAGCTTCCGGGAATCGGTGCCGGATAGTAGCCGCGGTCGTTGGCCTGCAGCGGTGGCGGGCTATGTTCGTTGAGCTGGTCGAGTTCCGGACACCATTGAAACGACGAGTTCATTGCCTGGTCCCACGTGACGACCTTTCCGGTGTGGACTGCCGCGCGGCCCATAATGTCGGCTAGATTCGAGAGGGCCGCGCGCTCGGCTTCGAGGTGCGGCCGGTCGTCGCGAATGGCCTCCAGAAACACATTCCACTCCGCCTGCCAAGGCGTGATCTCTTCGTCCGGCATCTTCCAGATGACGTTGTCGGAACTGCAGCGCTGATCCTTGTAGATCTGTACAGTACCGGCATGAACATTGCCTGAGAACTGCGCAGCGCATTTCGTACCGTGCACGTAGGTCGCGAACTCGTTGTGACAGCCGGGAAGATATCGCACAACATCATGCGCCTTGGTCCCATCCGGGAAGGTCCATTCCACACCGTAGGAATCCAAGTTCTGGCTGCGGTCGGCACTGTCGGGACAACGACCACCGATCCCGTGGGCGGAGGTCGGCCAGGCGTCTTTGACCCAACAGATCTCGTCGATTTGATGAATGTCCATTTCCGCGAACAACCCACCCGAAACCCAAAAAAAACAAACGAAGTTGCGGATCTGCCAGGCGAGTTCGTCTTCCTCCATCGGTTTCGCCGGCAAGGGTCCCACGGGCTGCATGCGGTAAGCCCGCACCATTTGAATTTCGCCGAGCGCTCCGTCACGAATTCGCCGAATCAGCTCCTGTCGATTCCGCGAATGTCGACACATCAAGCCCGCGGCGACCTTGAGGTTCTTTCGCTTCGCCCGCTCACCCGCTTGAATCACGCGCCGCACGCCAACCGGATCGGTGGCGAATGATTTCTCCATGAACACATGCACGCCCTTGTCGATGGCATACTCGAGCTGAACGGGTCGCCAGCCGGCATAGCCCGTCAACATGGCCACATCGCCGGGTCTCAGGCAATCGATGGCGTGCTTGTAGGCATCGAATCCGACGAACTTACGATCGCCGGACACTTCAACTTGATTGGAATAGCGCGTGGTCAACACCTTGTGTGCCGCATCCAAACGATTGGAAAACAGATCCGCCATTGCGTAGAGTGAGACCGGACCGCCCGTCGCTTCGAATGCATTCGCGGCAGCTCCTGTCCCTCGACCTCCACAACCGATTAGCGCCAGACGAATTCGATCGTCATCCGCTGCGTGAACGTGGGGTACGGTCACTTGGGCAAGAGCGGTCGCGGCCGCCACTTCGCTCGTTTTGCGCAAGAACCGTCGGCGCGACGCTTGTCGTGAACCGGCATGGCCGTCGAAATCTGATCGCTTCATTGCGAGTCTCCCGGCGTTTGATGTTCGGTAAGCGACGCCCTGTTACGGGGGAACAAAAACTTCCGGCATTCTACCAACTGTGGTAGACTTACGACTCCGCTTTGCACTATGAAAACGAAACTGATCGACGGCCTGTGTCCCACCGGTTCCCTAATGGATGACTCAAGAACAACTTCGGCATTTGGGTGCCTGGGGTCGAGACGCGAGGAACGAGCGTCGAGCCCCCAGCCGCGAGATCTGGGGGCTCGCTGCGCTCGACCCCAGCCACCCTCCACCCTCGTGGGAAAACAACGAACTTATTCTTGAGCCGTCCGTAAGCAACGGTTCTTGAGGAACTCCCCACATGGCACTCCCCCGTAGTCCGACCGTTCCCGCACCGCTCTCCAGCCTCCAGCCTCCCGTCTCCAGCCTCCTTCTCGCATTCGCCAGAGAGTGAGCAATTCATGCGCTCGGGTTACTACGCCGCAATCGCCTGTCTGTTGCCCTTGATCGTTGGATGCGAATCCGCATCGGCACAAGAGACGATTCTCCATGAGCGGATCTCGCCTTACAACCACATCGTGGTGACCGAAAACGCTCGTGGACTTCGCACGCTGAGATTCCAACGGGGAGGCGCTCGGCAGAGTGTCGTCAAGATTGGTGATCCGGACCACCTGGAGTTACCTTATGCCAAGGCGATGCCTGTTGCCCTGGCGTTCGTGAATGCGCCGAAGCGGATTCTGATCATCGGCTTGGGTGGCGGAACGATCCCAACTTTTCTGCATGCGCATTATCCACAAGCTCGAATCGATGTGGTGGATATCGATCCGGATGTTGTCGACGTGGCCCGCAAATATTTTGGTTTTCAAGAAGACGCGAAACTCCAGGCGCACGTTGATGACGGTCGGCGATTCATCGAAGAGTGTCGCGATCCGTATGATCTGATCTTCCTTGACGCGTTCGATCGCGATAGCATCCCCTATCATCTGGCCACTCGCGAGTTTCTGCGAGCGGCGCGGAAAGCACTTAAGCCCGATGGAGTTGTGGCCTCGAACATCTGGAGTCGTTATACGAACCCGCTGCACGATTCGATGGTACAGACGTACCGCGATGTCTTTTCCGATGTCTACGTGATCGATGTTCAAGGGGCGGGAAACGAGATCGTGCTCGCCCTGCCTCGGCGGCTGACCGTAACGCGGGACGATCTTGCAATGCGTTCGACTCGCATCTCCCGCGCAGGGAAGTTCCGCTTTGATCTGGGCGAAGTGGTTCTGCAGGGATTTCGCACAGCGCAACAGATGGATCTGCAAGGGCGAATTCTGACCGATAACGACGAACAGGCGAAAGAACAACAGAAGAAGGCAGGATGATTCATGCTGGAGTGGACGATTACCGAGCCCGCCCATTTGCTGGACGCGTGCCGCATCTCGTTGTGTCAGGGTGGAGCCTTCCTCGTCGGCCGAATCGCTCCCAATGGACCAATTCTGCAGCAGCGCAATGTCAGTTACATCCATAAGGCGACATGGGGGATGCACGCAGCAGGGGTCGATTCGGATCTCATCGCGCGACTCCTCGACTGGGTCGGCCGCGAGGCGCTGCGTGAGAACGGGGATTTCTATTTCCCGGAAGAGGGTCCGGAGTATAAGGATTACCAGCGTGTCTACCGACCGTTAACCTTCGGAAAAGTCGCCGCATGGATCGGCCACCCGCTGATCCGTCAAGCCAAAGTGCTGGACCGGATCCTGCAGTATCAGCATGCGGAGTCCGGTGGTTGTTTCCATTTCATTGGCGACGACCCGAAACGGATCGAGCCACCGGCCACCATCGGTGTACTGAACACGACATTCTTCGGCCAACTGATGATCGCTCTCGATATGCGTGAACCGGCACAGCGAGCGGCGGAGTGGGTATTGCGCTGGACCGAAGCAAATCGGCAATCTCTTGCCTACGGCGAGCTGTTTACGCAGATGACTCCCGATGGAGAATTAGTCACCAAGATCGCCGATGGCGCACGGATTTCCCACGTCGTCGACACACGTCAGCCAAGACAGGAATTCTGGCAAGTCGGGACGGCAATCGCCTATCTGTGCTTGATGTACGATGTGATGCAAACCAAGTGGGGAGCCTCGGAGGAACAAGCAAGGCCTTATTTGGATGCTGCCCTCGCATTGCTCGACTTTGAGTCGCAAATGCCACTGGATACCTACCTTTGGCCTTCGAAATGCAAAGTCGGTTGGGGAGCGGGCGAATTGCTGCGCGTGCTGATCCGTTATCGAAACCAGGATCCCAAGTCGATTGAGCAGGCCTATCGGATCGCGGAACGCGTCGCGGTCTTCACGTTCCTCGACAATCAACTCCCGGACGGAGGTTGGTCTTGCATGCACTATCCCCTGCGCGACGATATTCCCGCACTACAGTGGAGTTACAAGCCGTTGAAGAATACGATTCGCGTTCCCGATCGGCGAATCGAAGAATCGCAGTGCGGCAAGACCGCAACCCAACGGAGTGCTACCGCACCCGAGTCACAGTCGATCTCGTTGGTCGCTCGAAGTCTAGCCGAGAAAACACCATCCTCACCGTTCGCAGTGCAGACGATCTTTCTGCCGCGCGAGGAGATTACTGGAGAGTTTCTCGGTGAGTTACAGGCGATTGAGCGGGGAGTCGCCGCGCTGTACAAGGGACGCGACGCACAGAAGACATGAGCGCGGTGTCGACAGATTCCTGGCAAGCCATCGTGATCGGCGCCGGAGCGGCCGGGTTGCTCGCGGCCACTCGACTGGCGGAACGCGGCCGGCGAACGCTCCTGCTGGAAAAAAACACAAAACCAGGCGTCAAGATCTTGATGTCCGGCGGAACGCGGTGCAACCTGACCCATGCGACAGACGCCGGCGGAATCGTCTCGGCGTTTGGGCACCAGGGGCGCTTCTTGCACTCCGCCCTCGCAGCGCTCGGACCCCAGCAACTCGTGGATCTGTTCCACGCCGAAGGAGTTCCGACGAAGGTGGAACCGGGCGGAAAAGTGTTTCCCGTCAGCGATCGCGCATTGGATGTACAACGGGCTCTGCTACAACGTCTGACTCGATCGGGCTGCATCTTGCGTCTGAAACAACCCGTCCAGGCGATTGAGCACAATGACAGGGGATTCCGCATCCAGACGCGAGACAGTGAATTCTCTAGCGAACGGTTGATCGTCGCGACGGGTGGACGCTCCTACCCGGGGTGTGGCACAACCGGTGACGCCTACCGCTGGTTGACCTCCCTCGGCCACACGATCGTCTCGCCGCGACCTGCCCTGGTCCCTCTGACCACTTCGGCTTCTTGGGTCGGGGCGCTGAGCGGCATCACGCTTCCCGATGTCGTGGTGCGAGTCTTGCCGCAGACCAAAGTCCCTTCCCAGGACGATCCCGCCGCCCGTTTATCTGGGATCCGCCGTGCGAGTCTGGACGAACGACGCGGATCGATGCTGTTCACGCACCTTGGCGTTTCCGGCCCGGCGGCGCTAGATATTTCGCGAACGGTGACGGAATTCTCTGATCCTTCGCGACTGTCCCTGATCTGCGACCTGCTACCCGATGTGTCGCTGGACGCGATCCTCGAACAGCTCAAACAGGGATGCCAGCGATTTGGCAGTCGATCGGTAGTGCGCATCTTGCCGGACGGCTTACCTCAGCGGCTGATCGAGATGGTGCTGCACGAACATCGAATTCCCATCGATCGGAAGGCCGCCGAGTTGGGAAAGGCGGACCGGCGAAAGCTGGCGGGAGCGCTGAAGGCTCTCGAGATTCCCCTCCAGGGCTGCCGCGGATTTGAAAAGGCCGAGGTCACCGCGGGCGGAGTCGATCTGCGCGAAGTCGACTCGCGCAGCATGCAGAGCAAACTCGTACCCAACCTATATCTCGTTGGTGAAGTACTCGACCTGGACGGGCCGATTGGCGGCTACAACTTCCAGGCCGCGTTCAGTACCGGCTGGCTTGCGGCGGAGAAGGCTTAGCGCGAATTCCTGCAGGCGGTTTCAAAACTGGGAGCGCGATCGAATCAGCTAGTTCAGCTTCCGGATCTCGTCGTTCGACAGGCTGTCGAGTCCTAGTTGTTTCAGCGTCCGCCCGGTGGCGCGAAAATCCATCTCATAAAAGACGTTCGCCAGATCGATCACCGCGTTGATGGTCGCGGTCGAAACGCCGAATCGTTCCCCCAAGGCGGCCACGGGAACCAGGCCCGTGGGTACATCCTCGATGACGTAGCGAAGCTGTTTCTTGTCGTCGACATGCTTGAGCATCGGAGCCTTGATCCCAACGTACGCTTGGTTGTTCTGGAGTGCGGTGTAAAGATTCGTGCCGCTGCATCCGTAACTCGTTTTCAACCATTGCAGCACCGTTGGCAGCTGGACACCCATCGCCTTGGCAACGGCCAAACGCTCTTGGTCCAGTTGTTCGACGATGCGAGCGATCGAAGGCGTAAAGCCGTCAATGTAGTAATCGAACGGCGTACCTGACTCCATCCGGCCCGTGTTCAACAACGTGGGAGTCGGATGAAACAGCATGCCGATGTTGTGCAATGAGGTGTGCCACAGACTGGGAGCCTGTTTCCAATTTGGAAAGACTTCCTGAATCTCCGCGGCAAACTCTCGCAATCGATTACTCGGTAGCCCGGAGAACGGCAGCTCGCTTTTCACGCCGAACACGTGCACCTTGGCATCCGTCTTGCGACACGCATAGGCGATGGTCTGTGTCTCCACAACCAGTGCATCGGCCGTACCTCCGTGTTGCTGCAGCACCTTGCGGAACTCCAAAACGCCTCCCGTACGTCCGGGATACAGCACGACGGACTGTTGTGGTTTTAGGTGGCGTGCCAAGTCTCGCGCCAACAACTTGTGAACATGGGCCGGTGTCGTACAGATCATCACATCCGCGCCACGGACGGCTTCTTCCAACCGAACCGTCACCACGTCGATCTTGGCTTCCCCGGTTTGCGGTAGGTTTCCTTCCAGTACAATCGTATTCTGGTTCTGCTGGATCGCACGTACGGCCACCGGAAACGCATCGTAAAGGCTTACCTCGTGCCCCATCAGTTTCAGGTGTGCGGCAATCGTTGCCCCCGCATTACCACTGCCCAGAATTGCGAATCGTTTCATTGAGGCTGTCTCCTACGAAACCAAATCCCCTCTGCGGCCCTCTGCGCGCCACTCCCTCGGCCAACCGTGTCGCGGGATCCCTGAGGGGTGGGTCATCCAGTGAATCAATTGATGTCCATGTTAGCGTGTCCGACACGCTTGCAGAAAGGGGGCGCGATGCGTCGATTGCAGCACACGAGAAAAAGTCTCGGGGAGCCCGGCCCCCGGTTTTGGCTGCGAAGTCATCCTCGCGCGGCTCGGCCGGCTCTGACCAGAAGTCGCGAGGGCATTGTGCCGGCAACGATTCGATTCCTGACTCTTTGCTCGATGACCCTCAGCTTGCTGACAGCGACCGGCCGAATGTCGGCAGCCGAAGTCGAACTGCCGGTCGGGTCTCACCCAGAAGCCCTCCCCACGCCCCATTTCCCTACCCGCCTTCACGCCTTCGTTTGGCGCAACTGGTCGCTCGTCGATGCGGGTCGTCTGGCCCACGTCCTGCAAACAACACCGGACAAGGTCACGGCGATCGCCACATCCATGGGCCTACCTCCCCAAGGTGAGATTCCGAAGCTCTTGACGGAGCGCGCCTACATCACGATTGTGCGACGCAATTGGCATCTGTTGCCCTACGATCAATTGCTCACATTGTTGAACATCCCCGCCGAAGAGTTCCGGTTTCGGTTGCAGGAAGATGACTTCTTGTTCATCAAACTTGGATCGCTCAAACCACGCTGCGCACAACTCACTTACGAGGAACCGGATCCGGATGTGCTTCATCGAACAGCGGAGATTCGCGCATTGGTCGAGCAGACGCTCGGTTCCCAGTTCAACCAGCCGGGCGAGCCTCGGTTTGCCTTCATCAATGACCTAGGGAACGGCTCAGAAACAACTTCCTCGTTTAACTGCGCGGGCATCGCCCCGCGAGTAGGGGAGAATCTTCCGCGACCCCCTGCGCACGCGCTTCAACAAGAAGACGGAGATGCCGACGTTGTTTCCCAGTCATCCCTAAGCCAGCCGGCACGTGCGGAGATGGACGACGCCTCGGGACCCCGTTTCATCTACTCATATTTCGGCACGTATGGCGATCCGCTGAGTGACACTCAACTGGACCCTTACCCCGCGGGTCTTCTGGAGCGACTCCACGATGTGGGAGTCAACGGTGTCTGGTTGCATACTGTTCTGCGCCAACTGGCCCCCGGCGGCCCGAAATTCCCTGAATTCGGCGAGGGGCACACGAGGCGTTTGGCCAATCTGCGACGAATCGTCGAACGGGCCCGTCGATACAACATCGGAGTGTATCTGTACGTCAACGAGCCGCGGACGATGCCGGTCGAGTTCTTTCGGCAGCGTCCGGAGTTGGCCGGCATCCGCGCGGGAGAAATGATGACGTTGTGCACCAGCCAACCGGCTGTTCGGGAGTGGATTTCCAATTCACTGGAATATGTCTTTCGCGAGGTTCCGGATCTCGCGGGCGTTTTTACGATCTCCGCTTCCGAGAACCTCACCAACTGCTGGTCCCATTTCCAACCAGACGCCTGCCCCCGCTGCCGAGAACGGTCGGAAGCCGACGTGATTGCCGAAGTCAACCGGGCCATCGAACAGGGCGTCCATGCGGGAAATCCTGCGGCAAACGTGATCGTCTGGGATTGGGGTTGGAATCGTCATGGAGAATCTCCCGAAACGATTCAGAAGCTGCCCAAGAACGTCTACCTGCAATCCGTGAGCGAGTGGGCGTTACCGATCGTTCGCGGAGGCGTGCATACGCAAGTCGGAGAGTACTCGCTTTCCTCGGTGGGCCCCGGCCCGCGTGCGCTGAGTCAATGGGCCGTCGCGCGCGAATGTGGCCTCAGAACGTCGGCGAAGGTGCAGCTGAATGCAACCTGGGAACTCGCTTCCCTGCCTTACCTGCCTGTTCTGGATCTCGTCGCCGAACATTGCGAAAACCTGTCCCGCGCCTCGGTGGACGGAATGATGCTCAGCTGGACCGTCGGCGGATATCCGTCACTCAATCTGCGCGTTGCCGATCTGTTTGCGCAACAACCGAAATCGACGGCAGAGGACGTGCTTGATCGAATCGCACGGGAGGCCTATGGCCCCGACGCTGCCCCCCTGGTCAGGAGCGCCTGGACCGCGATGAGTCAGGCGTTTCGCCACTACCCGTATCATGGGGCCGTCGTCTACCGCGGTCCGCAACAAATGGGACCCGCCAACCTGCTCCACGCCCGACCAACCGGTTACACATCCACAATGGTCGGCTTTCCCTATGACGATCTGACGGGATGGCGGGGTCCGTATCCTGCAGAAACTTTTGCCGATCAGTTCCAGCAAATCGCGGACGGCTGGCAGAAGGGGTTGGAGGACCTGGGCCGAGCGATTCAGCGGACGCCGCCGCCGCTACGGGCGCAGGCGGAGCAGGATGCTCGGATCGCACGGGCTGCCCAAGTTCATTTCGCCAGCGTTGCCAACCAGGCCAGGTTTGTAATCACGCGCGATCGTTGGCTGCAAGCGAATCAGAACGATCAGGAGCGTGAGCGTCTCTCCCAGGAATTAACCCGTCTGCTCGACGACGAAATCCGGCTAGCACGAGAACTGTTTCCGCTGGCCCGCGACGATTCCCGCATTGGCTTTGAGGCTTCGAACCATTACTTCTATCTGCCGATTGACTTGGCCGAGAAGATCCTTAACTGCAGACACCTTCAGGACGAGTTGGCCGCGGGAGCAAGCCGGGAGTAGCCGAGAGCCCGAAGCTTTGTTTAGAAACCGTGAATTTTTCCCAAGTTCTTCATGAAGCCGTGTCGCAACCCTCGTTCTTTCCCTCACGGATCGTTACGATTACGCGGCAGCATCTGGCACCGTTCGCAGTGCCAAGGGAACGAGGCCTCCGGAGCACTACTTGCTCAGGAAATTCTCGACTTTGTCTCACAAGCGACGGTCAGCGTAGGCCGACTTGTCTCGAGTCGGCAATTCCAGATGGTTCGCCGACTTGAGACAAGTTGGACTACGGTTTTGAGACAGAGCCTAAATCTTAAGGAGTTGCGTCTGTGTTTTGCACAGTCAGACCGTTTTCGGTTTGGTTACGGACAGGGTTGTTCATCATGCTCGCCGCCACGTTCGTCTTTCCTCTGAGCCTTGCCGCTCAATCATCGACTCAGGTCGCAACGCCTTCCACCTGCCGATCGATCGACGTCGTTCCGCTACTGCGGATTGAGCAGCGGGAATTGCCCGAATGCGTGGTGGATGGTCCCGCACGCTTTTCCAACTTGCCAGATTATTACTGGGCTGAAAACACACCGCTGCAGCAGCGATTCGAAGGCCTGCGTCGTGATTACGAGTCCAAAACGCCTCGTCCCCGACGAGCGATTACGCTGGTCGCAGGTGCAGCCGGGATTGGAAAGACGTTTTTCAAGAATGAGATCTTCCGAAAGGACTATCCGCGCGAGGCGGTATGCAAATTTGACATTCGGGAGTTGTACAACGAATGGCAAAACGATGGTACCGTCGTCATGAAGCCGGACCTGTCTTTCGGTCATTCGGTGATCAATTCACTTCCCTCATTAGCGAATCCCGAGTCAACTCGGCTCACCGAATATTTGACATCGAGGGATGCCGCGTTTTATGTCATCGATTCGCTCGACGAGCTGCACCCAGACGATTACGCGTCGGTGCTTCAGCAAGTGGAGGACTTTGTATTCCACACCGAGAAACCATTCGTCCATCTGGTGATTTTTGCTCGACCGTTGGCTTTCGTGGACTTCTGGCAGCGAAGGACGCGGCCTTACGCTTCGGCTGGTGAACAAGATCTCGCGCTATTCACTCTGCAGCCACCGCGTTTTCGTACGACGGGCGATTTGTTGGTTTCCAGTTGGAACTACCACAATTATGAGTACAAACTGACGTGGAGTCCGAACGGCGACGAACCTCAGCCGATGCCGCTAGATGTCTATGCAAGATGGGTGGAGGCAGGCTTTCTTCGTGCCGGACCATTCGCCAGCGTTCAGGCCGCGGCAAATCAAAGTATGCGAACGGACGTGCATTTTGCCTTGCTCGAGTGGGCAGAGCAGCATCGGATCGTAGGCAGCATGCTGTACAACCTGGCGGGCAACTCGATCCTGCGTCAGATTGTCGAAGCGCATGTCATCGAGAACCGGCCTTACGATGAACGAATCGTGATGGAAGAATACTTGAGCGCGTGGTTGGAACGCGATACCAAGAGTGACAATCGCCCAAGTATCGCGAGTCCTCAATACCTGGATCTGTATCTGCGACTCCTCGAGGAAATTGCAGTGCGGCCCTTAAGCGAAGGTCGAATCGATCAACAAGGCTATTTTGTGGTTCAACCGGATGAGACCGTCCGAGTTCGCTACGAAGATCAAGATTGCGATTTTTCCGTGCGACGCGTGCTGCATCGGTCCGGACTGAAACATATCGACCTACTCGCGCCTGATGGACCCAAATACCGCTTCGAACCGCTCTGGTTTCACCGACTGCTCGTCGAGCACTTCAACGAACGATCTCATCGGTAATTTAGCGCGACGAAAGAAGAGGCAGGACGAAAACGTCGCGGAAGTCGTGAGAATTCGGAAGTTCTGGTCCTGCCATCCCAATTCTCGCGACGCGTTTCGCCTGCATGCACGGCGACGAGACGGTGTGCTGCCCCCGGGGTCATGCGTTGCCCCCAGGGTCATGCGTTGCCCCCAGGGTCATGCGTTGCACCCAGGGTCATGCGTTGCACCCAGGGTCATGCGTTGCACCCAACCCCGAAGGGGTGGCCCGATGACAGCCCAGGGTGCAACCCTGGGGAACACGAACAACAGGTGATACCATAAACCCCGAAGGGGTTGGGGTGTAACGCGAGATTCCATCGCTGTACAAGCAGGCTCCCGATGTACAGAGGACTCACAAATCCGACTACGAATTCGCCTCCAAGAGTGGGGGATCGGATCAATTTGTGGGCGCGGAGGGGGCAGGGAGAGATTCCCGAGCCAGCGCTGCGCGGTAATCGGCTTCCGCGACAAAGAAATCCACTTGTGCGCTGATCAACAACAACTGGGCATCCGTCACCGCCTGCTCGTAGATGTTCAACGCAATCAGGTCGATATCCCCGACGTTGAACATCTGTCGACCCAATTGGAGCGTTTCGCGCGACAGCTCCAAATTACTCCTGGCCCGTTCAATTCGCGCAGCCGCAGCCTGCAACGCGGAAACGGCATCTTGAACCTCGGCCGTGATCTTGTCGACGGTGAACTGTCGTTTTGCGCGGATTTGCGAGAGCTTTCCCCGCGCCGCCTCGACTTTGCCCCGCGCTTCCCTTCGCTGCAAGGGAATCTCACCCAGGAGGCCCGCTTCGAGTTCAAATGGAGCCTTATCGCCTTTTTCATCCGCCCACTCACCCACATCTTTCGAGGCGAGTACGGTCGCGTCGAGCTTCGGCCAGAGCATATTCTGCGCCTGAGCGAGTTCGACTTCGATTTGCCGAGCGAGCAGGTCGAGTTCGACCAACTCGGGCCGCGCAGCCAGGGCGGCCGCAATATCCCGCTGAATCTGCTCCGCGTCCGGCGGCACCGCCTCGGGAAATCCCTCCGGCAGCTCCGCCGGCGATGCCAGAACCGGCCGGCCTTGAGCGTCGCGCAGAAACAGCGATAGCTTAATCGCAGCCTCCTGCAGCTTCCGCTCGGCTTCAATCGCTTTTGTTTCGCGGCTGGCAATCAATTGATCGTTGTTGATGCGTGTAATCCGCTCCAGATCCCCCGTGTCGACGCGGGCCTCGATCTGTTCCACGCGATCCTGAGCTAATTCGAGCAGCTGGCGCTGAGCGGTCAGGGATTGACCAGCCGCGACCCAGACCCAATAGGACTGAGTGGCCGACCGCACGAAATCGAGGAGCTGTGCCGCCACGAACGGCTCAACCGCCTGCCGCGCCAGACTTGTTTGCGAAACGGCCGCTCGTCGTTTATCAATCGCCCGATTCTGCAGGAGTGGATGCCCCAGGCCGAGAGCAAACTCACCGCCTTCGTTCGTGAGCCGTTCCTTGAACCAGGGCTGGACGTCGTCGTCCCCGATCTTGTATCCGCCGTAAAGATACCCGCCGCCAAACGTTGGCTGCGTCAAGGCAAGAGCGCTGCGATAGTTCTTGTAGTAGCCCATCGGCGCCGCGATGCTGAAGCCTTTCATACCCAGATCGAATTCGCCCCAGGCCGACAGCGCCTTGCCCCCGGCAATCTGCCGTTCGCGCAAAGCCACCTCCAAAAGTGGGTAGGCCGAATAGACGGATTCAATCACCACATCCAGCGTCAATGCGCCACCAAATAGGCCAGCTCGTGGCTCGTCCGGAAAGAACTCGAGAAACTCCAGCGACTCATCGATCGCCGGCAACCGATCACCCACGACCGGTTCGGGTGGAACCGGAGAGGAAGGTTCGGGCAGAGCTTCCTGCGATTCGACAACTGGCTCTTCAAAGCTGGCCAACGCAACCGGCTGGTCGACTGATGTTGAGGACCAACTGGACTCTTCATGGAGCGCACCGGAAACGTCCGCGCCACGACTCCAGATGTTCGTCGTGGGCGTCATCGATTGCCGACACCCGACTAGCATGCAGGTGACAGCCAGCCCCATTCCAAGCCATCCGTGGCGAGTCATGCTGGCAGCTGGTTCCTTATCCTCGACCCTCTTGGAAATGGAAGTATCGAAAACTGTCAATCACAAACCGTGCTCGGGGTTGTGTGCCGCGGTGTGCCACTGGCTCTGCCAGTGTGGACGTCGAGCACGATCGCTCCACAGAGCACTGGCAGAGCCAGTGGCACACGACACCCGCAACCATCCAAGAGTCAGGTGACTCCCGATTCGAGTGACAGCAGGACGATCGTGCCGGAATCACCGTCCACGCCCCGCGGAAACACCCCGGTGCAGACAGGCGGCCATCAGGCCGCAATCTTCCCGCAATCTGTATCGGTTCTTCAGGTCCGGAAAGTTTTCCCGATTATTCCGGGACGCGGGCCATATTCGGCGATCGCGATCGGCGGGGTGGAGCGAGAGAGACCACGCGATCGCAGGCCTTGATCACCTGCTGCCGCCCGGTCGCGATGAGCAACGTCCAAGGCTCCTCCTTGCCCGTCAGTCGTGATAGCACGCGCTCCGCATCCTCATCGGGCAGCGCGTCAAGCGTGCCATCGATCAGCAGCAGACGCGGTCGACCGACAATCGCGCGTGCCAGCATCAGCCGTACGGCCTGGCTGCCGGACAGCGGTAAACCGCCGGTCTGCAGGAGCGTGCTGAGGCCCTCGGGCAGCCGCAGCACCTCATCGAGCAACCCCACGGTATCGAGGGCCTCCCGCACGTCCAGCGCGCTGATGTGCGATCGATTCAGGTGCACGTTCTCGTCAATGCTGCCGGAGAAAATCTCCACGGAACGGGCAATCGCCAAATGCTCCCGCAGCGAATCCGGCCGCAACTCCCGCAGGTCGATCCCATCCAACTCAAGATGGCCCGACGAAGGCTGTCGCACGCCCGATAACAGGTCGATCAGACTACTCTTTCCCGACCCCGGGGGGCCCACGACGGCAATTCGCTCACTCGGTTCCACCGAGAAATTCAGATTCCGCAGGACCGCATCGCCTCCCAAGTTGAGCGTTAAATCGCGAACGTGAATTTGAGCCGGACGATTGTCGGCCAGGTGAAACAGCTTGTCGTGGGCTTCCGTCGGCAGATCGTACAACTTTCCGAGTTTCTCGATCGATGCCAGCAAGTCATAGAAGCTTTCCATGTGCTTGCCCACCTTGGCAAACGAACCCATGATCACCATGACAATCAACTCGGCGGCAACCAACTGTCCCAGCGTCAATTCACCTTGAATCACCAACCAACCGCCTAATCCAAGGACGAGCGTTGCTCCGATGACCTGGATTCCCAGCGCAAACAGGATCTGCCGCATCACGATTCGGAAGTGCTTACGCCGCGTCTCCAGCCAGCGTGCGGCAAGCTCATCAGCCCGATCCAGCGCAAATTGGGACCCCGAATGCAGCTTGAAGGCCGTCGGATTCCGCAACAATTCCTCTAGCCAACTGCCCAGCGCGTATTTCGCCTTCGATTCCTTGATCGCAGTTTTTGTCGCACCGCGACCAAGCACAAAAATGACCACCGCAATCAGCAGCAGCAGCAGGACGTCAAAACCCAACAGAAAGGGATGGTAGAAGGCGAGAACGATCATTCCGATCACGGTCTGCAGGACAATTCCGATCCCGTCGACCAGAAGCGTCGCGGTGACTTTCTGTACCGTGATCACGTCAAAGAATCGGTTCACCAGCTCAGGACCATATTCTTTGTCCAACGCACTCTGCCGCACGCGTGGCAATCGATAGGCGAGATCTTCCACCACGCGCACGAAAAGTCGCCGCTGCAAAATCTCAACGATGTACGTGACCAGGGCGCGAATCGCGGCGGCGAATCCCAGGAAGGTAAACAGCAAGATCGCCAGTACAACCACCGGTTGCAGATAGCGACCGAACGCCACGGTGTTCACCAATGCTTCCACCGCTACGGGGGAGGCCAGTGCCAGCACACCTACGACGATGGAAAAGACCAGAATGACCCAGATGTCTCGCCGTTCGTACGACAACATTCCCATCAAACGAGCCAGCGGGGATATTTCCTTTTCGTGATCTTCCCCCTCGGCGCGGCGCGAGGCGGGCTCACACGGCAAAGCGGGCTGACCGAGGACCCACCGCAGCGAGTCGGTCCCCGAGTCGATCCCGAGCATCCGGCGTAAGGTGTTGAGACTCACCCAACGATCGCCGTGGTCCGAATCCATCGAAGCCAAACGCACGCGCTTGGCCGAGGCTTCCGCCAGAATGAACCACTGCTGCTCGTCCTCCTCAGATCCCTGGTAGGTCGCGAGCGGAATCCCTTGGCGGACGAACGTCAGCGCCTCCGTCAGACCGCACTCGACCGAACGCACACGCAGATTCAGGCTTTCTCCGACTTCAACGAGCCGCCGAGCCCAAGTCTGACGGTCATCACCGGGAATCGCCCGAGAAGCCTCGCCGAGCGCCCGACCGGCCAGAACGCGGTCGAGCGGCACTTGTGCCGATCGCGCGAAGACTTCGAGCACACGAACCGCATCCTGGATCGGTACTTTGGAATCAGAACTCACCGCAAATTACCCACTCGAAGTCCTTCATTTGGCTCGCACCCCGCTTCGACCGGAGCCGCGATGGACCAATCCGACCCTATCCCGTTTAATCCGCAACTTCAAGGGCTGAATTCACCCGCAATTCGGGCATTCCTCTTCTCCAGAGAACGCGTTAACGTCAAGGGAAACCGGTCTCACCCCGGCAATCGCTTTCCGAGGTCACCTTCAATCACCCTTCACCGACGGAGGTCGTGCAGCGTTTAACTTTCTGGCTCATAAGGGATTAATCCACCCTCCCGCGTTGCGGGAGGGTCGGACGCGTAGCGGCCGGGGAGGGTTTTTCCTGCACGAGCAACGCGCGCCGAACGCGATGCGCACTCCGCCCTCTCCGGGCCTGCGGCCCGACTCTCCCAGAGGGAGAGTGAATTCTGTTCGGAAACGCCGGTCAGACCAACATTAAAAAGTTGCCCGACCTCCACGGAATCCCGATGCGGCCCCCCCCGATCGCAAACGGCTCCGCAGAGGGATACTGCATTGCTCGCGATCCTCGAGCCCAAGCCAAGTATAGGGCCCCGACAAGTAACTGATGAGCGGCCAAGTTACCCCATCCGGGGCTTTGGCTCATCTCGATCGCGGAAATGGAGCGACTCGGAAGGAGAAGAGGAGACCACGGATTTGACGGAGGATACGGGTCGGCACGGACAGATCCGTGGGTCTCCGTTCCATCCGCTCGATCCGTGGCCCTTCTTCGACCTTGGGTTTCGCTCGACGCCCCTTCCGCTGGGCCTGTCGGTCAAAACTCCGCATTACCGGGGGTCCGGGGAAAGGGAATCACATCGCGGATGTTCCCCATGCCGGTCACGAACTGGACGAGCCGCTCCAACCCCAGTCCGAACCCCGCATGGGGCACCGTTCCGTAACGGCGCAGGTCGAGGTACCACCAGTAGGCATCGGGATCGAGTCCTTGTTCGCGCATTCGTGACTCGAGTACTTCGAGGCGATCTTCGCGTTGGCTTCCGCCGATAATTTCACCGACTTTCGGCACGAGGACATCCATGGCACGGACCGTCCGATCGTCGTCGTTGACCTTCATGTAGAACGGTTTGATCGTCTTGGGGTAATCGAACAGGATGACCGGGCAGTGAAAATGCTGTTCGGTCAGATATCGTTCATGCTCGGATTGCAGATCACTTCCCCAGCTAACGGGAAATTCGAACGTCGCCCCCGACTTCGTGAGGATCTCCATCGCTTCGGTGTAGGGCAGGCGAACGAACTCGCTCTCGACGATACCTTGCAGGGTTTCGAGGATCGAGTCATCGATCCGTTCTTGAAAGAAAGTCATATCTTCGGAGCAGTGTTGGAGCACATCTCGAATCAACCGTTTCAGGAAAGCCTCGGCCAAACGCATGTTCTCGGTCAAATCGCAGAATGCCATTTCTGGCTCGACCATCCAGAATTCAGCCAAATGGCGCGACGTGTTGGAGTTTTCAGCGCGAAACGTCGGTCCAAACGTGTAGACTTTTCCCAGCGAGGTGGCGAAGATTTCGGCCTCGAGTTGCCCGCTGACAGTCAAGAAGGTTGGACGCTGGAAGAAATCTTTTGCGTAGTCGACTTTGCCACCTGCCGTCGGCAGTTTTTCCAGCTCCAGCGTGGTCACACGAAACAACTCGCCGGCCCCTTCACAATCGCTGGCGGTAATGATCGGCGTGTGAACGTAGAGAAACCCTTCCTCCTGAAAGAACTGGTGAATGGACTGACAGACGCGGTTGCGCACGCGCATGACTGCACCGAAAGTATTCGTGCGCGGCCGCAGGTGAGCCCATTCACGCAACTTCTCGAAAGAGTGACGTTTCTTCTGCAGAGGATACGACTGGGGATCAGCCCAGCCGTGCACGGTGACCTGTTGCGCGTGGATCTCGGTCTCTTGTCCTTTCCCGGCGGACGCGCGAATGTCACCGACGATGCTGACGCTGCATCCGGCGGTCAAGCGTGTAATCTCCGCGGCGTAATTCGGCAGGCTCCCGTCACAAATCACCTGGATGTTGCCCAGGCAGCTGCCATCATTCAGTTCCAGAAAGCTGAATCCGGCCTTCGAGTCGCGTCGTGTGCGGACCCAGCCCTGGAGCAACACTTGTTGGTCAATCGATTCGGGACGACGTGCGGCGGCGACAGAGGTGGTTTGCATCGTGCTTTTTCCGTTCCTGGATTTCCTGCAGTCTACTCGTCGGCGGGTCCCTTCGTGAACTGGACAATCAGGACCAACAGCAACAGGGCGCCGACACCGCCGAGGCCGTACCAGCCGGAGCCGAAGGCGGCATTCGTCTTGGTGTACACAACATACAGACTCGCGGCCGTCGCAATCCCTGCTGCGATCAGCATCATCAGATTCCAGACCCAACGCCGCACGCCGCTCGGCAGATCCTCTCCTAATAGCGAGCGCTGGTTCATCAGGAGGAAGAACGTGATATAGGCAAAAGGAAGCAGCGACAAGCCAAAAACGGAGGTCGGGACCGCGAGATAGAATTGGGCCTTGCCGCTCCAAAGATACGGACCAAAGGCGCCAATCACCCCGGCAATCAACGTCCCGAAACGATGCGCCCAGCCGCCGTGCGGAAAGCCAAACGCTTCGCAGAACACAAATCCCGAGATCAGCATCAACAACGAGATCGTCGAAAGCGCCATTCCCAGGACGCCGAGCCCGAAAATAATGTCCGCCACAAAAGCTCCCGTCAATGGCGCCAACGCACCGGAAAGATGTCGAGCTTGGCGATGAATCAGTACGGCGGCGATTCGTTTCTCGGCGAGATCGGTGCTGGCCAGGAATTCGTCGAGCGCATTCTGTTGGACCTGTGCACGAACCGCCAGCGGCGTTCCGTTGATCCGCTTGACCAGAAACGGATCCTGATCCAGCATTCGACGGGTCAACAGCTGATAGTAGTCATCCGCCAGATCGGTGGGCGGGACGAGATCATTCTCGACGACCTGGAAGTCAGGTGTCACCTTCGTGTGAAACTGCGCGGCGGCGGCCATCACGACGCAACCGGTCGCCACGATGTACGGCAGGAACATCCCCGTGGACAGGTCGAAGATCGTCAGACCGCGGAACTCGCGTGTCCACCCTTTTCGGAGCAACGTGTAGGGGAATAGGAAGGTCATGTTGATTCCAACCGCCGTGGCGGCCGCGCTGAACAGGACATCCTGCTGCTGGGCGACAATCAGGTTGCTCCAATACTCTCGCGACGAGGAACTCAACTGCTCGAGCATCGGCTCGAACGTCGCCGCCGGTCGCCAGAACTGTCCCAAGTTGGGCACCAGCCCCTGCAGAACCTCGCTCCAACGAATGGCTCCCCGGGCGGTCAGGACGCACACAACGCCGACGAAACAGACGACGACCATGGCAACCAACAGTTTCAGAATCCGTTCATACAAGCGGATTCCCCACCCGCCCCGATCGTAGCTCCAGGTAATCACGGTACAGATCACCAGCAGCGACGCCGAGATCACCGCCATGCTGAGCAGCGAGCCCCGTTCCCCGCCGGCTCGTGTGACCGCTCCCTGATCGCCGAACAGGCCCGGCAACAGATTCTGGCTGAGCACCTCGTTGGCCAGGGCATATTGGGGCAAACACCAGACGATATTCGCGGCCGCGACTGCCAGGATCCAGCCCCAGGCCAACACCGGGTTGACATGCACGCGCACGGCCTCAAACGGACGCTCTTGCGTGGAGAGCGTCACGTAGCCGATGGCGCTGAGCATGACGATGCCCAGAATCATGGCCAGCGGCTGCACCCACATCAGGGAAAAACCGCCCAGGATTCCCAGAAAGAGACTGCTGGCGAGCGAGCCTCCCCCGAGCGTAATGGCACTCTGCAGCCATCCAGGGCCCGACAGGCGTGTATAGATCGCCAGTTTCCCCAACGGGCCCGACGTCTCCGCCTCTCTTAATGCTTGGCGGTCGAGTTCAAGCTTGGAATCCGTCTGCGACATGAGGTTCCTGTCCGTTTCGCTTTAGTCGTAACTCACAATCCTTTCGCCGCCAGGTATCGCTCGGCGTCGAGGGCGGCCATGCAACCGGTTCCGGCCGAGGTGATCGCCTGCCGATAGTAGTCATCGGCCACATCGCCCGCCGCAAAGACCCCTTCCACGCTGGTGTAGGTACGGAACGGCGCGGTCCATTTGAGATAGCCCTTCTCGTTCATCTCGACCTTGCCTTGGAGGAACCCGGTGTTGGGTGTGTGCCCGATGGCGAGAAACATGCCGCGGATCGGCAGCTCCTGCGTCGAGCCGTCCACGGTACTCTTCAGGCGAACTGCCGTGACGCCGTCTTGATCGTTGCCCAACACCTCGTCGACGACGTGGTTCCAGACGATTTCGATTCTGTCCTCGTTCATCGCGCGATCCTGCATGATCTTCGAGGCCCGCAGTTCGTCGCGACGATGGACCAGATAAACCTTCTCGGCGTACTTGGCCAGGTAGGTCGCCTCCTCCACGGCCGAATCCCCGCCTCCGATGACAGCGAGCGGCTGATTGCGGAACCGTGGCAGGGCGCCGTCACACACCGCACATGCACTGACGCCTCGATTCTTGAATGTCTCTTCCGAGGGCAATCCCAGATAATTTGCGCGTGCTCCGGTCGCCACGATGATCGTATGGGCTTCCACCGGATCGCCGTTGGCAGGAATCACCTTGTAGGGCGTGGTGCTGAGGTCCACATCGACGATGTCATCCCCCACGACACGGGTGCCGAAATTCAGTGCCTGTTGCTTCATGAGTTCCATCAACTCCACGCCCTGAACGGCGTAGTGCGGACGGTCATCCCGTGTGTGGCCGGCGGGAACGGGCGGCAGATTGTAATGACGGTCGGCATCCACGGCCGATTCGACGAAAGAGCGGATATTGCCCGCGGGGAATCCCGCGTAGTTCTCCACTTCCGTCGTGTACGCCAATTGCCCCAACGGAATCATTTCGGGGTGCACGGTACCCTCGAACAACAGCGGCTTCAGGTTCGCTCGCGCAGCATAGATCGCTGCCGACCAGCCAGCTGGACCACTACCAATGATCACGACATGTTCGGCCAAGACTCTGGTTCCTTTCCTTCTGCAGACTGAAAAATCCCCCGACCGTGTGCGATTTCCAGGCGGAGCGAGTGGGCATTATAGCAAGATGTGGCTTCTCATCGTGATTGCGTGGCCAAAGTTCACGAGGATCGAGAAATGTCCCAGAATCCGCCGGACCTCCGTTGGTTGCTCTGGCTCATTGACGGCGTAACGATCAAGAGGAGGCCGGCGACGAGCGTAGGTGCGCCTGATATGATGATCAGCATCGCATTCGGTCGCTTCACGTTTCCCGATGGGAGTCGCATTGGCCATGAGTACGCTGCTCGTCGCGATGGCCGCCTTCGCTGCCCTGATCCTGGCCTATCACACCTATGGTCGCTGGCTATCCGAGCGGATCTTCCGGCTGAATCGATCGGCGGAGGTTCCCAGCCGCCAGCTGCGCGACGACGTCGATTTCGTCCCAACTCAAAAGCAGGTCATCTTTGGCCACCACTTCACGAGTATCGCCGGCACCGGTCCGATCGTCGGCCCGGCGATTGCCGTGTTCTGGGGATGGCTGCCGGCCCTGCTGTGGGTCGTGTTGGGCTCGATCTTCATCGGGGCCGTGCATGACTTCGGTGCCTTGGTCGTCAGTTTGCGGAATCGCGGGCAGACCGTCGGCGAGATTGCTGGACGGATGATCTCGCGCCGCACGAAAGTCCTCTTCCTGCTGATTCTGTTCTTCGCTCTGACTGTGGTGTTGGCCGTCTTTGGCCTGGTGATCGCCGCGATCTTCAGCATTTACCCGCAAACCGTCCTACCGGTGTGGATCTCCTTGCCAATCGCGATTTCGATTGGCCTGTGGGTCTACCGCGGCGGAGGCCGTCTGCTGATCCCCTCTTTGATTGCCCTCGTGCTGGTTTACGTCGCCGTGTACATCGGCGTGGAATACCTTCCGCTGCGTTTGAATGTCCAGAACCCGGTCATCTGGTGGACCGTTGTCTTAATGATCTATTGCTACATCGCCTCCGTCCTACCGGTCTGGGTGCTGTTGCAGCCGCGGGACTATATCAACAGTCATCAGTTGGTTGTCGCCCTGGGACTGCTAATCCTCGGTTTGACGGTCGCGGCCGCAACGGGCAGTGCGGATCTCATGACGTCGGCACCGGCCTATGTGCCAGTCGCCGACCGACCGATTGATGCGCCTCCGATGTGGCCCTTCCTGTTCATCACGATCGCCTGCGGCGCCGTCAGCGGCTTCCACTGTCTGGTGTGCAGCGGAACGAGCAGCAAGCAGATCGCTCATGAGACCGATGCGCAGTATGTGGGTTACGGCGCCATGCTGCTGGAAGGGGCTCTTGCCGTCGTCGTCATCCTGGCCTGCTGCGCCGGTTTGGGCATGGGCGTGCGCGACGACGACACTGGACAGTGGCATACCGGGCGTGTCGCCTGGGAAACCCGTTACCAAGCCAAAATCGTCACGATTGTAGATCCGCAAACGGGCGAAGAGCACACGGAAGGTGGCTGGAACAACCAGCGGTTAAGGGAGAATGTCGGTGCGTTTGTGGAAGGTGGGGCGAATTTTCTGTCGTCGATTGGTGTGCCGCTACCTCTGGGAGTTTCTATCGTGGCCGTCCTCGTGGCCAGCTTCGCCGCCACCACTCTGGACACCGCCACGCGACTGGAGCGCTATGTCGTTCAGGAACTTGCCGCGACCTTCGGGATCCAACCGCTGTGTAACAAGTATCTCGCGACCGCGTTGGTCGTGGGATTGGCGTTGGTCGTCGCGCTGATTCCCGGCCCGACAGGCCCTGGCAGCGGAGGCTCGATTCTGTGGCCGCTGTTCGGAGCAACGAACCAACTGCTGGCCGGTCTGGCATTCCTTGTCACGATGTTCTACTTGTGGCGTCGCAACCAGCCGGTCTGGTTCGCGGTGATCCCAGCCACCGTGATGCTGGTGATGCCGGCCTGGGCGATGCTCTGGAATCTGTTCAATCCGCAGAGCGGTTGGCTCGGTTTGTCCGGTGGCGAGCCGAAGTACGTCCTTGTCTTGTTCGGCGTCGCGATCCTCGCGCTGCAAGTCTGGATCGTGCTGGAGGCCATCCTGGTCTGGCCCCGCGCAAAGGGCGTGTTAGAACAAGCCCTGCCTCCGCTGGAACCACGATTGACGCAGCGAACGTCCCAGGAAGTGCAAGCGACGCGGTGAGCTTCGCATGGGCTGCGACTTCGCAAATCAACAATCGTCATTCATCACTCGTCAATCGACTCGGCTCGCCAGGGAAAGTCGCCACACGCTCCGACGAATGTAGTTGGAGTCGTGAGACTTCGGGGGCTTCGGAGGGTACGGAACGCGATCCGAATTCTCACGAATTCGGCTACGTTCTTGATCCTGGAATGAGCGGACGTGTGTGGAAGAAAGGCGGCGACGAATTCAATCTTCCGCCCGACGCATCAACTCGACGGCCCGCCGTCCACCGGCGGAACCGAGTCGGCCTTGATAGGTCGCCTTACCATTGAGCAGCACGTCGACCAGTCCATCCGCTTCCACGTTCGACAGGAGCACGTCGCCGACCTGCAACCGTTCGAGTTGCGCTGCAGTAACGAAGGGCAGATCGACCTGCACCGACAATTCGGTCGTCTCGCCGGGCGAGCCCATCGTCGGCTGGACCGATGGCTTGGCCCGCAAATCGCCTGCCAGCAGTTTGTCGACGATCTTCCGCACTGCGCGCAGCGGCAGGCAGAGTGTGATCCGACCCGATTGTTCGGCCACGAGCGTCTCGAATGTCAGAGTAATCACCCGTTCACGCGGCGCGACCAACCGGACTCCATGCGCATTACTCTCAATCCGATCGACTTGCAGATTGACCGCCAACACGCGTTCCCACAGGTCGTGCAACTCGTTGAGCAGCAGTTGAGCAACCTTGGTTGCCAACCGAGCTTCCAGTTCCGTGGGTGGACGATTTGGCGGTGCGCACGGTCGCTTTCCGCCACCCAACAGACAGTCCAGGATGGGGTAGAGAATGGTCGGCTGGAAATCCAGCGCCAGATTCGCCGGAAGCGGAGTCGCCTGGATCACAGCAAAGCACGTCGGATTGCTGCGACTGAAGGCGAATTGGCTGTAGCTCATCGCCTGGACTTCGACCAAACGAGTTTCCACGATGCGCTGCAGACTGTTGGACAGGGCATCCTCGAACTGGGCTGCTAAATCCTGATGAAACGACTCAATCGCTTCCAGTTGACGCGTGACTTCGCCCGCATCGTGTGATGCGACCTCCGATTCATCGCCACGAATGTTCTGCGTTTCCTCAGCCGACAGGTCGAGGGCCAACATGGCCTCTTCCTCCGGAGTTAAATCGGCATGCGACGACATGAAAATCCCTCCCTGGAATTCTCGCCACGGTCCATGCGAGGCGACTTTAAAACTGAAAGGTCGAAGCCCCGGCAGCGCCCGCGACACGGCAAATCCAGGCTCGGCAAGAGCCTCGCCCTGGACTATCGAACCTGTCCAGTGCCCTCAACAATGTATTTGTAACTGGTCAGCTCACGCAGGCCGCACGGGCCTCGCGCGTGAAACCGGTCGGTACTAATGCCGATCTCGGCTCCCAATCCAAACTCTCCCCCATCATTAAATCGCGTGCTCGCATTCACCATCACGGCCGAACTGTCGACTCGCTGAGTGAACTCGCGCGCAGCGGAAAGTTTTTCGGTGACGATCGCATCAGTATGACCCGAGCCGTAGCGATTAATATGCTCAATGGCTTCATCCAGGGAATCCACGACTTTCACGGAGAGGATTGGTCCGAGGTATTCCTTGCCATAATCCTCTTCCGTGGCGGCGATCGCAGACTTCACGAGCTGGCACGTCCGCAAATCACCGCGGATTTCGACCTGGTATTTGGCCAGCGATTTCGCAATCTGCGGCAGAAACGCATCGGCAACGTCCGTATGGACAACCAACGACTCCGCCGCGTTGCAGACGCCCATCCTCTGGCACTTCGAATTGATCGTGATCTTCTCGGCCATCACGAGATCCGCATCGCGGTCAACGTACACATGGCAATTTCCGTCGAAGTGCTTGATCACCGGCATGGTTGCCTCTGCCGCAACGCGACGAATCAATCCTTCGCCGCCACGCGGGATCGCTACGCTGATGTACTGCGACAACTTCAGCAGATGCCCCACGGCTTCCCGATCTCGCGTTTCCACGAACTGGACCGCATCAGGTGGTAAACCACAAGCCTCGGCAATTTGCGTAATGATCTGGACGATCGCCTGGCTGGAATGGGCAGCCTCTTTGCCTCCCCGCAGGATGACCGCATTACCACTCTTGACGCAGATCGCCGCCGCATCGGCCGTGACGTTCGGTCGCGATTCGTAGATAAAGAAGACGACTCCCAGAGGCACGCGGACTTTACTGATCCGCAGTCCATTCGGGCGGACGACCGACTCGATCATTTCACCGACCGGATCCGGCAACTGGGCCACTTCCTCCAGTCCGCGCGCAATGCCTTCGATCCGGTCGGGACTCAACTTCAGGCGGTCAATTTGGGCGTCGGTCAACCCGAAACCGGGCGCCGCATCGATGTCTCGCTGATTCGCCTGCAGAATGGCTTCCGTCTGTTTGCGCAGTGCCGCGGCGGAATGTCGCAACCAATCATTTTTTTGCTGCCCCGTTACCTGAGCCAGATCGATGGAGGCGCGGCGGGCGCGCTGGGCCAGTTGCTGACAATACACTGCCAAGTCTTGAGATTGTTTCGTCGACATCCTTCGACCTCACGATTTGGATTCGGTGGGAAGTATGGGAAAAGCCGCAAACTGGGTCAATGGCAGGCCGTCCAAATACGAAGACGTTGAAGCAAGTCTCGATATTCCTTATAGTTACCGCTGTTGTCCCGTCTCTTGACTCCTCCAGCCCCCCAGGAAACGCATGAGTACAGGTGAAGGCACTTCCGGCGGCCTGGGCACAATGCGGGGCCGCGACTATCCCACGATTCGTCAGTTTACGGTTTTCCTGGAAAATCGGGTGGGCCAGTTGCTCGATGTGGTCCGCCGCTTCGAAGGCAGCCGGGTGCAGATTGTCGCCCTTTCGATCCATGATTCGACGGAATGTTCCTTCGTCCGTTTCTTGCTGAGTCATCCTGAGCAAGGGCGTGAGATCCTCGAACGGGCGGGGCTCGCATTGATCGAAACGGACCTGATCGGAGTTGAATTGCCGGATGGTTCCCAGCCACTGCTGCAGGTCTGTACGGCCTTGTTGCAGGCGGAGGTGAACATCGTCCAGGCTTATCCGCTGCTGATGCGACCGCACGATCGACCGGCCGTCGCCCTGATGGTGGACAACATCGAGATGGGCCTGGAAACCCTATCGACAAAGGGTTTTACGATGATCACCGAGCGCGATCTGCGGGAAGCGGATTAACGGTGGAGTCGTAACCAAACCGGTGCCACAGCGCCCGTGACAGGATCGCTCCCGTCGCGTAGTTTTGGGCCGGGATGCCCCATTTTTTTGCCCTGAGCAATGCGGAGTCTTTGCACAAAAATGTGGGGCGGATTGCCAATCCGTCCGACGAAGGAAATCTTGCAGCGTTGGGTCGAGTCTCCCGCACGCAAGCCGCGGAAATTCTCGGGGCGGCTCTGCTTGGGAACCATCGCCAGGAAGAAACCGCGGATCGAACGGATACTACAGATCGGCACCGATTGATCCGCCAAGATCCGTCTCCTCCGTCGAATCCGTGGTTCCTCCTTCTCGATTGGCCCCCCGTCAACGGTCCAGGAGCGGCACGAACAAAACGCGAAATCGAATCAGCAGCGACTTGTTCGCGCTTTACGGCGAGGCTGCGAGTTGGCGGTGCATGCGAGCGGCCTCGGATCGCCCGAGCTTCTCGTAGGCGAGCGCCAAGGACTGATGAATGGGCTTGCTGTCAGGCATCCCATTCAGGGCAATCTCCAGTTCGGAGGCGGCATCGCCCCATCGCTCCAATTGGATCAGAATCTGCCCGCGAGTCTCTCGATAATGGGGATTGGTCGGAACGAGTTTCACCGCGCGGTCTGCCAGCGCAAGCGCACGCGGCAAATCAAGGGGCTCCTGAAACGCCAGCAGCCAGGCCAGGTTATTCGTCGCGGCGTCCTGTTGGCTGTCGGCATCGACGGCGAGTTGGTAATACGTCCGGGCAAGTGCCCACTGCGATCGCTGCACGCAGCTGTCTCCCACGGCACGGCAGATCACCGCGGGCAAGGTTCCCGCCGCGCGGCGCTGTTCGATGAGTTCCAGGGCCTGCGTGGCAACCGCGGGGTCTTTTGTCAATGCGGCGAGCGGTTCCAGGAGCGATTCGCTGTCGGGCGCGACGTCGTAGAGGCGACGAAGCAGGTCCATCTTCTCGACGGCGGACGTCATCTGTTGACCATAGGCGAGGCCCATACGGACGAGCGCATCGCGGATCGCGTCTTCCTCTGGCAGCGCACGCTGAGCTGCAAACAGGATTTCGACCGCACCCAATGAATCTCCCGTCAGCTCCTTCGCCGCCGCCAACAACAGGTAATCCTCGGTCTTCTTCGGTTCGGGATCCGACATCACATCATCCTGCTGTTGCCGGACCAATCGCTGTGCAATGCCGAGGGCGTCGTCTGTTTTCCCCAACTGCGAATAGATCCGCGCAAGTTCAACTTGGCTGAAGTCCGAAAGCTGCTCGCGCGACAAATTGCGAACCAATTGAAGGGCCTCGTCGCTGTTGCCTTCGGATAAACGGACACGAGCCAATAGCAAGATGGCATCCGGTTGCCCAGGATACAGCGCCAGCACATGCTTCACGTGGTCTTCCAATAAGCGCATGCGCTGGGGGTTGTCTTGTTCGATGGAACCCTGCGCAATCGACCGGGCGATCCAGAGATGACCTTCCGCAAGCCCCGGCTGGTCGGCGGGGGCAATGGATCGAATCTGCTGATAGGCATTGTCCAGGTCGCCCTGTTCGGCGACGAGCAAGGCCGACTGGAAAACCACACGCTCATGCTGATCGCCTAACTGTTGCAGCTTGCGATAAAACAGCTGAGCCGCTTCGAAGTCCTCTTCCTTTAGCGCATCGATCGCAGCCTGACGATAGTGTCGGCTCTTGGCTTCGGCCGAGTAAAACGGCAACCGAATTGCGCAGTACGCCAGAGGCAGTACGAGAACCAGCGCGGGGATCCCCATCCAGAGCTGACGGTACGGACGCGTCCACAGCCAGCCGAGCAGAAAATCGACAAGCAAGTAGACGAAGTGCCCCACCCAACGAAAGGGCACCAGCAAGACTCGAACAATGACCGATTGACTCGCCCAGAGCGCGAGATGACGGCTGAACCATTCCACCGTCATGGGAATCCACTGCAGCACATGCCCGAGGGCGGAGTGGACTCGCCGCAACCAGGCCGATCCGGTGGTTTGCGAGCGGACCGTTTCCCCGATGCCTCCAATCACCCGACTCGTTTCATCCTGAAGTCCATCCAACTGCCGCCGCACTCGATCCAATCGCAGCGTGCGGCCGATCCATTCCGCCACACTCGCGACGAAGCGCTGCAACTGATACCCAAGCCACTCCACAAGCCACAGCAAGCGACCTCCGAGGTGTGCCAGCAGGTTGGCGCACGAAGCGAGTGGCCAGATCAACCAGAAGCGCACCCCGTCGAGCGTTCTCAGGCATTGCCCCAGAATCCGTTCATGCCAACGCAATTGAAACGGGTTGCGTTGCGGTAGATCGTCTTGGTCTTCGAAATCACTCATCGCGTTGGTCGGTACCGACAACTCGGTTTTCAAACTCTCATGCAACTTTGATCGGCCGGACTGATCTGGAGACAATCCTGCCTATCACTTCTTTGGACATTCGAGAAGCGAGGGCAAAAACGGTGCAACTCTCTCTCCCCCCTGGAATCGACTTGGAAGATGGGACCCGGTCGATTCTGGCTCTCGTGGCTCTCATGTCCATTCTATTTCGGTGCCGGCGGGGACTTCCCGTGCCTTGCCGGCACCTTCTTTCGCCCGAAAAACGCCGATCGGCAGACGGCCAGATCGAGGTCGACACCTGGGGCAGCCGCCAAAAACTGCAGGTGCACCCGCCCCCGTCACTCGTACCCCGCATTCTGCGTGCCGACCAGTGTTTCGACACCCTGCAGTCTCGCCCGTTCGGGCACCGTCTTGCGATGTCGTCCAAGCGGACAGCGACATTGCAACTCTATCTTTTCCGTCCGCGGATGTAAGGAGTTGACTGATGTGGAAGGAGCTTTTCGTGGCCCATTCTCCGATGACTGACACGGCACATCGCGGGATCGATCCGGCCGGTTGCACAAACAACCGCCCCCCCTCATGGTGGTCCTGGAAGGGATTCTCCGCCACCATATGCCTTCTGGCGGTGCTGGGAGGTCTCCATCCGGCTCGAGCGGAGTTGATTGTCGCCTACGATGCAGCCAACGCGCCGGAGGGCCTGGCGGCGAGTGAGTCGATGTCGACCCTGGTGCCGCTCGAGCTGTCGCGTGGCGCGGGGCTGTCGGCGGGAACGGGCGGAACGTACAACTCATCCGGCTGGACCGACGAAGCGACGGATTACCTCGAGTGGGGCTGGTCGTCCTCACCACCGCTCGCGTTGACCGATCTGGACCTCCGCTATGACCGCTCCGCATCAGGCCCCGCAGGTCTGGAGATCCTGCTGTCGGTCAACGGGGGCCCGTTCGAGTCGATCTTTCTGGACAGCGCCGTCTCCGATCTGGGGGAGGACAATCTGGACATCGATCTGAGTGGCTTCACGCAAGTCACTTCGGCCACGTTTCGCCTGTTCGGCAGCGGAGCGAGTAGTGGCAGCGGCACGTTTGATATTGAGCCATTGACCGGCGTCACTCCAGATCGCGGAATTGTCGTCAACGGGCTCGCGATGGTTCCAGAACCATCCGCGATCGGCCTCGCGCTGGTGGCTGCTCTCGCCGTCGCACTGCAGCGCAGCACACGGCGACGCCCCCTCCGCATGGCATAGCCGGGAAGCCGATTGCGTGAGGTCCTCCGTCAGAAAAACAACGACGCGGGCCTCCAAACTCGGGCGATTCCTAAGGGGAGGAAGGTAGTGTGGCGCGGCCACGGAAGTAACCCACGCACCTTCTCTCCCCCGGGAATCCCCAATACAATCTCTGGTGGAGGACCCCAACATGTCACTCGAAACGATGCTTGCAGCTCTTACTCCGAACGAGAAGCTTGCGGCCCTGGACATACTGTGGCGAGATCTGTCGGCGAATCCCGTGGAATTTTCGTCCCCCGACTGGCATGGCGATGTTTTGGAATCCCGCACGGCGACACCCTCCGGCAAACCACGACAATCAATCGATGCAGCCATCGAAGATGTCAAGGATCGCCTGAATGCGCGTCGAACTCAGGGATGAAGCCATCGATGACTTGGTGGAGGGGGCGTGGTTCTACGGGCGTCTATCCCCGGGGCTCGACATCTATTTCTTGCAATGCCTGCTCCGTGACCTGCGCCAACTGAAGACAACCTTCGGCGTGCATCAAGTCTACCGTGGTTTTCATCGGAAGCTGTCGGGACTTTTTCCATTCGCCATTTACTACCTGGTGTCGGATGACATCGTGGACGTCGTCGCGATCCTCGACTGCCGATCGGACCCAGACTCAACTGATGAAAGGCTTGGCCAGTCGAAGCGGTGAAGTTGCGATCGGCGATTAGAACAAGCCTTCGGATCAACCGTCCGAACCGCGTTCGCGCTCCGGAACCAGCCCGCAGATTCTTTGCAGTCCAAGACCGCTGATGGTTCCCAGGGCCGAGTACGCCTCGCGAAAGTCGATCTTGGATTTGCCCCGGGCTCGATCAACAAACACGATCGGTAGTTCACCAAACCGGGCACCGATCTGCTGCAATCTCAACAACAATTCCTCGAAAACGGCGTAACCACGGGAGCGGAATTGGGAGAGGCTCAATGAACGCAGCCGCGAGATTCGGTAACAGCGGAAAGCGCCGCTACAATCACTGACGCTCAAACCCAGCAAATGACGCGAGTACCAATTAATCGCCCGACTCATCAGCCGGCGACGTTGGGGCCATCCGCGGATACCGCCTCCAGGACAGTAGCGTGACCCGACCATCACATCGCACGGCGGGCCTTCCGGCGGATCCATGCCAGCCAACAGATCTGGCAGGTAGCTCGGGTCGTGGCTCAGATCGGCATCCATCGTGATCACGAAGTCATAATCGTGATCGATCGCATATTGCAGCGCCGCGAGCGTCGCCGTGCCCAGTCCCTGCTTCTGAGGTCGATGTAGACAGTGAATCCGCCGATCCACGGCAGCCTGCCGGTCACACCAGTGCCCCGTGCCATCGGGTGAATTGTCGTCGATGACCAGCAGCTCGGCCGTCGGCAAGACGCGCAAGACGGATTCCACCAGCTGCGGCAGGTTGTCAATCTCATTGTAGGTGGCAACGGCCACCAGTATGCGGCTTGCGGTGGACATGGTTTGCGATGGCGCCATGACGAGTCATCTCTCCGGGATGACTCAGAAATAACTTCGGCATCTCGATCCTCTCGTTTAACCGCGTGCCCAGCGGGCCGCGGAAGGCCCCTCTCTACTCGCGGGGCGATGCCCGCGCGGTTAAACGAATCGATGACTCAGAAATAACTTCGGCATCTCGATCCTCTCGTTTAACCGCGTGCCCAGCGGGCCGCGGAAGGCCCCTCTCTACTCGCGGGGCGATGCCCGCGCGGTTAAACGAGGCTTAACTCAATGGCACGCTAGACTGCGGTAATAATCAATCGACCGCCGCAGCCCCTCGGCAAATTCGACGGGAGGTTCGTAGCCCAGCAGTTGTTGGGCCTGCGTGATATCCGCCAGGCTATGGCGGACATCGCCACGACGCGGATCAGCGAACTTCGGCTGAACATTCGTGCCAAGAAACTCATTGAGCAGCTGCAGCAACCGCAGCAGGCTCGTCGACCGACCGTTCGCCATGTTCAGGATCTTGCCCGCGGCGCCTTTCGCCTCGGCCGCGAGCAGATTCCCGTGCACGACGTTCTCGACAAACGTGAAATCTCGACTCTGCTGCCCGTCGCCGTAAATGGTGGGCTGCTCACCTGCCAGAAGTGCAGTAATGAAGAGCGGAATGACGGCCGAGTAGGGGCTGTCGGGATCCTGCCGCGGGCCAAACACGTTGAAGTACCGCAAGCCGACCGTCTCGAGCCCGTAGGTGTGAAAGAAGGCCTGACAGTAGTACTCGCCCGCGAGCTTGGCCACCGCATAAGGTGACAGCGGCCCCGGAAGATCCACTTCTCGCTTCGAGCTGAACGGTTGGTCGCCATAGGCGCTACTCGAGGCGGCGTACACGACCCTCCGCACACCCGCCCGGCGGGATTGATCCAAAACCGTCAACGTTCCCGTCACGCAGGCCGCGTTCGTATCAAGGGGTCGCTCGATACTTCGGGGAACCGACGCCAGGGCAGCCTGGTGGAAGACACAATCCACGCCTTGGACTGCCCGTGCCACGGCTGCGGCATCCGTGACATCGCCCTCGATCAGCTCGACCCGATCCGAGATCGCCTCCAGGTTACGACGAAAACCCGTACTCAAATTATCAAGCACGCGAACCGCATCGCCTCGCTTCACCAACGCCTCGGCAATGTGCGAACCAATAAACCCGGCGCCGCCGGTTACCAAGTGTGTCGTCATTCTTTAAATTCCTACTCCTCCAGATCCTGGAACCGCATCTGGATATGCGACACGAGGGCATTGTCTTCGAAGTAGCTGACGCCGCTGGCATCGCGGAAGCAGGCGAGGACGTCCAGCAACGTGTTGACCTGCTGAACGACTTCTTCGTCGACTGAACCACCTTGACGGGCCATCTTCATTCCATAGTCCACCCAAGGCCGGGCGACTTGAACCAGTTGCTGCATGTTGAAATGCCAGGCAATCGCCAGCGGCCGGTCCAGATCGGCGAGTGGTCCCGGCCCCTGGAGCGGCTCACTCTTCAGGATCTTCTCCGTCGTCTCAGGCATCATGGTCAGTGCCATCACACTGGCCGAGACACCCGCGTTGGGAGCCAACCGAGGATCGACGCCGAGAAACACGGGCAGGTTGTAGGTATAGATGGTCCCGTGATCGACTTCGCGGGAAGCAGGCGCGGGAATGGGAAGGGGAGGAATCCGGTCGGGCATCAATTCCGCCATCTTCTGGATCGCCGTCTGCAGCACGTCGCGATATTCGGCCGCGCCTTGCTTGAGCAGTTCGGCATCACTCACTCCGTAAACCCAGGCCAACTGCGGCAGTGGCAACGGCTGCTCCGACGGTTGCATGAAGTTGCACCACTTCGTGGAGGTCGGTTGAGCGTCCAGCAGCAGGACGAACTGACCGTCGGCAAAAGCGGGAGCCAGCTTGTCGCGATTGGCTTCGTGCATGCGCGTCAGCAGCGGCGACAATTCCTTCTTGGCTCGGTCGTACAGCTCTCGCTGTTCCTCGTTGAGCATCGGTCCGCCAATTCGCTCCAGATAGCTGACCAGTTTGGCGGTCCACGTACGGGTGAATTCGTACATCTCGGGCTGGGGCTTGGAACGAGTCGCAAAGAAAGCGATGGGCGATCCACCCAGGTGATTGAGAATGGTCAGCGGATGGGCTCCGTTCAGCGATTGCTGCTCCGCCCAGTTGTAGCGAACACTTTCGTACCCTTCGTCGGTCAGGTACTCGTACGCCATCACCGCACCTAATTCCGGTGCCATATCTTTCAGTTGTCGCCCCAATTTTTCCAGATCAGCATTCAGATCTTCCTGAATGGCGGAATCCACGGGCAACATCGGCACCGCGGCCTTGCCCATCTTGATCATCTGATCGATTTGTTGATCCACGGACGCCAGCTTCTCGATGAAGCGTTTGCTGGCGTAACCAATCGAGGTCATCGGCCGCGACTCGGCCTTCCAAAGCGGTGCGAACTCAGGACGATCGGCCAACAGTTCTCCTTGCCCCAAGGCGCTGAGCGGCTCTGTCGTTTCGCCCTTCGCAATCAGCAAATAGCCGTTCCAAACACCGATCGTGATGGTCATTTTCACCTGGCGAAGTCGCTCGGCGAGACGATCCTTGTCGTCACCAGAAAGCTCGACATCTTCCAAGGCCTTATCCCACGGAACAAGACTCCCGTCCAGACGCAGTGCCAGGTGCTGACTGCCTGCGAACGTTTCGCGAGTCAGGCGGTCAACCAGTTGCGGTGCCTCACGTTCCATGACTTGCTTGAGCAGGGCCTCCAGTCGATCGATTTGTCGCTGCACCGCGTCGGCGTCCGATACGCGCAGGCCCATCATCACCGACGGTACGTGCAGCAATTCCTCGTTCTCCGTGAGGACTTTCATCATCTGCTGCTGAATGACTTCCTCGGCCCGCTGTCCTGACGCGGCAGCCTGCAACTGAGCCAAGTTGATCGAATTGCCCAGGCGATTCAGGGCGCTAAACCAGTCTGCACATCGCTCGTCGCCCATCAGGAAGATCTCTCGCGAGGCCGCGTCGGCCAAGACGTCCAGCAGTTGCTGATTCTCAGGCTGCGCAAAGAACGCCTGAAACTCCTGCCACTCGTCATCGTCCTGGAGTTGTGCCCACGCTTTTTGCAGGATCGGAAGCGACTTGAGACGGGCAAAAGCCTTGCTCTGCACAAACCGCTCAAATTGCTCGCGATTCCTCAGCATCGTTACATAAAACGACGCGTCTGCCGGTGCAAACCTGAGCGACGTATCCGTGCGCAGCGACTGAGCCGGTGCCGGGACTGCAAACCCAATCCCCGCCAGGAAGACGACCAGAATGCTGACCACGCAGCATCGTTGAACAACACGCGAGCGGAACATCGCAGATTCTCCTTTAACAGATGAAAGCCCATACGGGCTAATCGGAACGCAAATCAGTGTCGCGACCGACGATTCGACGCGTTCTTCGCTGCGCCGCACCAGTGCTTTGTCTCAAAAGCCACGCACCGCAGGAAAGATTAACAGAACATTCGTATTCGTGACACCTTCCATTGTCCTGGTGCTTTCACGGCACAACAGGCTTCCGCGGTGACTGCCATCCAGTCAATTCTCTCGCGAAACCCCCGACGATACCAGCCTACCCAAAACACGAAATGTTTTGAGAAAAGACTTGCGCACCTGGCTACGCTGTCCTAATAACATACCTTGCCGCATGACAGGCCATTGACAGCTCACATGAACAACGAGCCCTAGCATGTGTTCGTTCATTCGGGAAACATATGGCGGTCGTACGGAGATGGAAAGCGAACGTGTCGACGATGGATATGCAGAACAGATCGAAAAAACGCAGAGCGATAGCGCCAATCCAAACGTACCTCGCCGCAGACGCAACGGCTCGACGGACTATCCATCCATGTCTCTGCGTCCCTCTGCGCCCTTGCGCCCTCCGCGTTTTTGCTTGGTCTGAAGAAGGTAAAAACGCAGCGCAGCCTTCGGCCGCAACCCAAGGCAGTGCTGCCGTACTCGGCG
>CAZFWV010000006.1:0-57477 GCA_964522605.1 uncultured Pirellulaceae bacterium | reverse complement strand
CCGATGATCGACATCGTGTTTCAACTGCTGGTCTTCTTCATCATGACGTTCAAGATTGTCGCCCAGGAGGGTGACTTCAACGTCAAGATGCCCCTGGCGGCATCGCAGGCGGGCATTCCCGACGAAACCCTTCTACCGCCGCTAAAATTGCGTTTGATGTCCGACGACCGGGGACGCTTGTTGCCCGACGGAATCCGGTTGAACGACCGGGTTTTTGGCGATTTCCAGGGCCTTCATGGGTACATTCGCAGCTTGATCGGCGATCAGGCGGGTCCGGGCGCTTTCGATGACGTCGAGATCGAAATCGACTGTGACTATCAGCTTCACTACGCGGCGGTAATCGACGCGATCACGGCCGTCTCGGGGTACATCGACGCGAACAACAACATCGTCAAGCTGATCGAGAAGATCAAGTTCGCCCCACCCAAGGCCCCCCCGGCCGGGTAACCCTCTGCTCCACTGCAGACGGCGAACACGTCGGCCTCTCGTCAAGAAACCGAGCGACCCACGGGAGTGACGCCTCCAGCCTCCAGCCTCCAGCCTCCTGTCTCTCGGGCACAGGGCGTCCTAACCGTGCGATCCGGGCGGGATCATGGAATCGGTGCCCTGACCCGTTGGCGGTTGGCGGCTCGAGCAAATACACTGGAGTCAACGGCCCGCCGTTGCCCGCGTAGGATCTCCCACTCCGCCCCGCCCGCGTGACCTGGACGAAGATGGCAGGTTCCCGCTGCGGAACATTACTGCCATCGAATCACGACCGCCACCAAGTCGATGCGATTCCTTGTGAAATTGATGATCGTGCTCTGCCTGCTCGCGGCCGGCGGCTATGCTGCCTATCGCCCGCTGCGGGCGTACTGGATCCGCCGAAACCAACCGGTCTTTCAGTTCGCTGAGGTACAGCGGGGCACGCTTCGCTCGACGGTCAATGCGACCGGTACGGTCAAGCCGAGACTATCCGTCCAGATTGGGACGTTCGTCTCCGGACCGATCATCGAGTTGAACGGCGATTTTAACGATGACGTGAAGAAGGGTGATATCCTTGCCCGGATCGATCCCGCCATCTACTCGGCCGCGGTCGATCGCGACGAAGCCGCGCTGGATACGCGGAGGGCCGAAGTCAAACGAGTCGAAGCGCTCTTGCAGCAGGCCAGACGGGACGAGCAGCGAGCATTGGATCTGTTCGAACAGAACGAGGATTTCATTTCGGACGCCGAACTCGACCGTCTGAAATTCAATCGGATGTCGCTTGAAGCCCAACTGGCGATCAGTGAAGCCTCCGTTAAACAAGCCGCCGCCAATTTGCAGAATTCGGTCGCGAATCTGGACTACACCGAAATCAAGGCGACGGACGACGGAATTGTGATCGATCGCAAGATTGAGCCGGGCCAGACACTGGCGGCTCAGTTCCAGACCCCGGAACTGTTCATCCTCGGCGTCGACATGGACAAGGAAATGTATGTCTATGCATCGGTCGACGAAGCGGACATTGGGTTAATCCGAAAAGCTCAAGAGGACGAGGAGCCCGTCTACTTTCGAGTGGACGCCTATCCGGACGAATTGTTCGAGGGTCGGATCAAAGAAATCCGGATGAGTTCGACAGAACTCCAGAATGTAGTGACCTATCCGGTCGTGGTCACCGCACCCAACCCGGAATTGAAACTCTTGCCGGGGATGACGGCCAACCTGACGTTTCAGATCGAGGAAAAGGAGGACGTCATCATGATTCCGTGGTCGGCGGTACGCTTTTTCCCCAAACCGGAAATGGTCCGCGAGGCAGATCGCAAGTTGTTGGAGGGAGGTCCGAAAGAAACGTCTTCCAGCTCGTCGCAGATCACTGAAGAAGTAACGGCAGAGCAGCGTGTTGAGGCGAGTCGCAAACGAATGCGCCGGCACGTCTGGTTGTTGGAGGGCGACAAGCTGCAGGCCCGCGAGGTCTTGCTGGGAATCAATGACTACCAGCACGCAGAAATGGTCGAGGGAACCGTCGAGCCCGGCCAGAAGCTCGTGACCGACGTTCAGATTGGCGGTCAACCCGAATGACGATCGGCATGGCGCCCGGCGAAGACTTGGCGGAAGGATCGGTACCATGAATCTGCTTGTGACCACGCGAATCGCGCTCCGAGCCCTTGCCAAGAACAAGATGCGCGCCGGGCTGACGATTCTGGGAGTCGTCATTGGCATCGCCGCCGTAACGACGATGGTCTCGATCGGTCAAAGCGCCAGCCGGCTTGTGCAAAGCCAATTCGAGACACTGGGAACGAACGTGATTGTGATCTTCCCGGAATATCGCCGTCGTTCGGGAGTCCGTCAGGGCAGGACCGTCACGCTCACGTCGAAGGATTCCGATGCAATCGCCGAGGAATGTTCGTACGTCCTCGCAGCTTCCCCGATTGTGGGTGCCGGAGGTCAGGTCATCTACGGTAACGTGAACTGGTCGCCGCGTGAGATGATTGGGGTCGGCACGCAGTACCTGACGGTTCGCAACTGGTCGCTGAAATACGGCGGCTTCTTCACCGAACGCGATATCAACTCGGCGTCGAAGACCTGCGTCATCGGCCACACCTTGGTCGCCCAATTGTTCCAGACGGTCAATCCGATTGGCGAGACGATCCGCATTCGAAACATTCCCTTTCGGATTGTCGGCGTCCTCGAGACCAAGGGGGCAAACATCGTGGGCGAAGATCAGGACGATATCATCCTGTTGCCCTACACGACCGTGCGTCGGCGGATGTGGGGGTCGGCCTTCGACGATGTGAACGTCATTCTCGCATCCGCTCGATCGGCACAGCGAATGACGGATGCCAGCCGTCAGATTGAGCAACTGTTGCTGGACCGACACCGCATTGGGCCGGGAGAATCTCCGGACTTCAAGGTCCAGAACACGGTCGAAATCGCGAACATCCTGGGGAAGGTCACGGGGATTATGACACTTCTGCTGGCCTCGATCGCCGGGATTTCGCTACTGGTCGGTGGCGTCGGGATCATGAATATCATGCTGGTCTCGGTCACCGAACGGACGCGTGAGATCGGCATCCGGATGGCCGTCGGAGCTCGATCGCGCGACATTCTACGACAATTCCTCGTGGAATCCGTGATTCTCTCCTGCATTGGCGGCTTAATCGGACTCCTCCTTGGCGTCGCCGCTTCGGCCGGCGTAACGATGGCGATCAACTCGTGGACGCGCGGTACACAATGGCCGATTGTGGTTTCCATTCCGGCCGCCCTGGTCGCGATCGGTTTTGCGGCGATGGTCGGCATGTTTTTCGGTTTCTATCCGGCGCGCCGCGCCAGCCGTCTGGATCCGATCGAGGCCTTGCGATACGAATAGGCGGACGGCTCGTCCCGCGCTCGTTGCGACGCACAAATCCGTGGGAAATGCGGGGAACGTCGCCGCGGAGAACCGCGGACAGACGCCCAGTAAGCCCCGATCGGCCCCAAGAACGCCTCCGATAAGGCAGTCAGCGCATGGGCGGCTGACTCAAGACGAGCGCCCTATGGGAGGGTGGTGTAACCTTTTACGAGTCAGAGAGTTAAAAGCCGCACAGCCTCCGTACGGGAAGGTAACGCAATCATTTCCGAGCCAAGAACTCAAGAACTGCCCGACCTCGCGAGGGAGGGGCAACCTTGCGGGGCCGCCAAGTGCCACCTATAGTTTCCGCGGTACTTGGACGAAGATCTCGCTCCCCCTGCCCTGCGGTCCGCGCCGCGTTCTTCCGATCCGCGGCCTCTCGATCCAATTTGGGCTGCCGCACGGATCCGGGTTAACGTCGACCGGCCTGACGCTCGGCATCCGGGGATCATCAGAATTCTGGATTCTCTCCCATGTGTGGTATCGCGGGCATCATTCACCCGAAGGGTCGTCAACCCGACCGTGCGATTCTCGCTGAAATGATCGCCGCGATCGCACATCGCGGGCCGGACGAAAACGGGATCTACGTCGACGGGGAAGCCGGTTTGGCCCATGCCCGCCTTTCCATTCTGGATCTTGCCGGCGGTCGCCAGCCAATGCAGCTACGCGACGAGGATCTGTGCCTGACCTACAACGGCGAGATCTTCAACTACCTGGAGTTGCGCAGTGAAATGGCATCCCGAGGCGTGCCGTTTTCAACGCGTTCGGACACAGAAGTGGTCCTCCGTAGTTTTCAACAGTACGGCCCCGAATGTCTGCGGTCGTTCAATGGACAATGGGCCTTTGGCATCTGGGATGGCCGCCGACGCGAATTGTTTTTAGCGCGAGATCGGGTTGGGATTCGTCCGCTGTACTACACGGTCGTGGACGGCAGCTTGCTCTTTGCTTCCGAGATGAAGGCTCTGGTGTGCCACCCCTTGGTTTCCCGACGCCTTGATTTGAAGTGCCTCGAACAGATCTTCACCTGTTGGCACCCCCTGGGCGACCGCACGATCCTGCAAGGCATTCGTTCGCTTCCGCCCGGCTGCTATCTCACCTTCCGGGACGGCCGCGTGACGATTCGCCGGTACTGGACGTTCGAGTTTTCGGACGAAGTCACCGAGGAACCGATTGAAGAGCTCAGCCGACAATTGCGGGACCTGTTGATCGACGCCGTGCGAATCCGATTGCGGGCGGATGTGCCCGTGGGAGCGTATTTAAGCGGGGGTATTGATTCCACGGCGGTCACCGCCTTGATCAAGCACTACACGCACAATCCTCTACGCACATTTTCCGTCACGTTTGCACATCGGGAGTTTGACGAAAGCGGATTTCAGCAACGAGCCAGTCAACATCTACAGACGGACCACTGCGCGGCGTTTTGCTCCGACGAGCAGATCGGCGACGTTTTCCCGGAAGTCATTTGGCATGCAGAAGCACCGCTCGTCCGGACGGCGCCGGCCCCGCTGTACTGTTTGTCGCGGCTCGTGCGCGACAGCCAATACAAAGTCGTTTTGACGGGGGAGGGAGCCGACGAGATTCTGGGCGGATACGACATCTTCAAGGAAACGAAGATTCGGCGGTTCTGGGCAGCCGCCCGCGACTCGACCTGGCGCCCACTCCTTCTGCGACGGCTGTATCCCTATCTGGATAACATTCAACGACTCTCCCCGGCCTACCTGCAGCGGTTCTACCGGATTGACCCCGACGCCGTGGCGAGCCCGTTCTTTTCCCACCTGCCGCGTTGGGACATGACAGGCGGTTTGAAGGTATTCTTGTCAGACGACGTCCGATCCGAACTGCGAGATTATGACGTTCAGGCAGAGTGGTTATCCGCCTTGCCGGCAGAATTTGCACATTGGCCGTCCTTCTGCCAAGCCCAATACCTGGAGGCCACGGGTTTGATGCCGGGATACATCCTGTCGTCTCAGGGCGATCGGATGGCGATGGGCCACTCCGTGGAGGGGCGATTTCCCTTCCTGGACTACCGTGTCATTGAGTTTGCCGCGCGATTGCCCGCGAGATGGAAGATGCGTGGCTTGAACGAGAAATACATTTTGAAACGCGCCGTATCCGACCTGCTGCCCGCCGAGGTCCTGCAGCGGACGAAGCAACCGTATCGTGCCCCCGACGCCGTCAGTTTTCTGCGCGGCTCGGGAGACACGCCGACCCCCGACTACGTCGACGATTTGCTCGACCCCGCTCGGATTCGGCAGTACGGTCTGTTTCGTGAGGATGCAGTCGCCAAACTGATTCAGAAGGGTCGTCAAGGAAAGCTGCAAGGCGTTCGGGACAACATGGCGTTCGTCGCCATCTTGTCCACGCAATTGCTCGTCCACCAGTTCATCGAACATCCGGGAAAGATGGAAAGCCATGAGCGAATCCACGCAAGCTGATCTCATCGCCGACGAAATCCGCAATTTCGTTGTCGAAAATTTCCTGTTTGGACAAACGTCCGCCGTTCCGGACGAGGATGCCTCGTTACTCGAGACGGGAGTGATTGACTCCACGGGAGTGCTCGAACTGGTCTCTTTCTTAGAAGAACGTTTCGAGGTGCGCGTCGAAGATACGGAACTGGTGCCGGAGAACTTGGATTCGCTGCGCAGACTGAGCGATTTCGTCCGAAGGAAACAAACAGAAAACGAGGATCAGTAACGTGCTGTTGCAGTCCTTTCTTGAACAGAACGCGGCCGGAACACCGGATAAAGTTGGTTTGATCTGCGATCAGCAACGATGGACCTATCGGCAACTGGACGAGCAGGCCAACCGACTCGCTCACCTGCTCCGATCGGGCGGAGTCGAACCGGGCGACCGAGTCGTGATTCATCTGGACAACTCGAGTGACGCCGCCATTGCTCTTTTTGCTGTGTTGAAAGCCGGAGCGGTTTTTGTCGTCCTTCACCCCACGACCAAGCCGGAAAAGCTGGCCTACGTGTTGGACGACGCGAACGCGCGCGCGCTGATCACCGACCAGCGAAAACTCGCAAGCTCGACCGCATTGACAGCTCGTCTCTCCGCCTTGGACTTGATCTACGTTGTGGATCGTGATCAGCCAGAATCGAGCGCAACGGAAAAGACGGTTTGGAATCGTTCGAATCTGCCATCCGATCCAGCCGCGAATCAGGCACCCCACTGTTCGCGGATTGACATCGATTTGGCTGCTCTGATCTACACTTCGGGTTCGACAGGAAGCCCGAAGGGCGTGATGATGACGCATGCGAATATGGTCGCCGCCGCAACGTCGATTTCGACCTACCTGCGATGGCAATCCGACGAAATTGTCTTGTGTGCGCTCCCCTTGTCATTCGATTACGGACTGTACCAGTGGCTGATGACCGTGAAGATGGGGTCGACGCTGGTGCTCGAACGTTCCTTTGCTTATCCCGCCGCGATTTTACAGCGGCTGGTGCAGGAGAAAGTGAATGGATTCCCACTCGTTCCCACGCTGCTGGCAATCCTGCTGCGTGTGGACCTCAGTCCCTATGATCTTTCCGCACTCCGATACGTGACGAACACGGGTGCTGCGCTACCGATCCAGCACATACTCGAGCTTCGCCGGCGTCTGCCCGAGTTACAGATTTTTTCGATGTACGGTCTGACCGAATGCAAACGAGTTGCCTACCTTCCACCGGAAGAAATCGATTCGCGCCCCGGATCGGTGGGCAAGGCGATGCCGAACACGCAGGCGTACGTCATCAACGAGAACGGTGAACGAGCCAAGCCGGACGAAGTCGGGCAACTTGTGGTTCGCGGTTCCCACGTGATGCTCGGCTATTGGCGTGATCCGGAGGCCTCCGCCCGCGTACTGAAGCCGGATGTTCTGCCCTACCAACGAATCCTTCACACGGGCGATCTGTTCCGCTGTGACGAGGACGGATATCTCTATTTTGTTGGCCGCACCGATGACATCATCAAGTCGCGAGGTGAAAAGGTCAGCCCCCGTGAAGTGGAAGAAGTCATTCATCGGCTCGACGGTGTCGTGGAAGTTGCCGTGGTCGGCGTCAAGGATCCCGTGCTAGGTCAGGCAATCAAGGCGTTTGTCACCGCACGAGACGGCGTGAAACTGGACGCTGCGGCCGTCAAGGCCCATTGTGCGCGACACCTGGAGAGCTTCATGGTCCCGACTCATGTCGAAATTCGAACCGACTTGCCGCGAACTGCCGTCGGCAAGATTGACCGCCGAACGTTGGAAGCGGAAGCAGCAGCCCATCATGCCTGACACATCAACTTTCTCGAGTGAAAACCTCCGCCTGAACCCCGAGCTCGAAGTAGAGCGGATTGGCGAACGGCTGCGTCAGCTCCTGAGTCGTGACTTGCGCCGTCGCGGAGCCGTCGTTGCGATTTCGGGTGGCGTCGACAGCAGCGTCGTCGCCGCGTTATGCACGCACGCTCTGGGAAAGAGCCGCGTCATCGGACTGCTCCTTCCCGAACGAGAATCCTCTGCGTCCACACGACAGCTGAGCCGCACTGTGGTGGATCATCTCGGGATCCCCAGCATCGAGCAAGACATCACGCCGATCCTTGAATCGGTCGGTTGTTATCCGTTGCGCGACGAGGCGATTCGCAGCGTAATTCCGGAATATGGACCGGGCTATAAGTGTAAGATCGCGCTCCCGGAGCTGAATCAGGAAGGTCAGCTGCGCGTTTTTTCCGTGATCGTTGAGGCACCGGACGGTCGAACGCAGGAGGCTCGCCTGCCCCACGATGCCTACCTGGCCGTGGTTGCCGCGAGTAATTTCAAGCAGCGTGTGCGCAAGATGCTCGAGTATTACCGCGCCGATCGACTGAATTATGCGGTCATCGGAACACCGAACCGACTGGAATACGATCAGGGGTTTTTCGTCAAGCTGGGCGACGGAGCCGCGGACGTCAAGCCAATTGCCCACCTGTACAAAACCCAGGTCTATCAACTGGCAGAGTATCTCGGCATCCCCTCCGCGATTTGTGAACAACTGCCCACCACCGACACCTATCCCATGGCGCAGACGCAGGAGGAGTTCTACTTCTCGCTGCCCTACGATAAACTCGATCTTTGCCTTTATGCCCGCAACCAGAATGTACCCGCGGAGGCCGTGGCGGCCGCGATCGGGCTGCGACCGGACGAAGTACAGCGTGTGTTTCGTGATATCGACCAGAAACGGCGGACCACGCGTTACCTGCATCTGACGCCCCAACTCATCGAACCCGTCTGCTCGTCAGGCGAGTAGGCGCGCACGGGTCCGCCGAGCGCATTGCCCCTCAGGGATGACGCAAGAAGAACTTCGGCGATTCCGGGAGGGCGAGGCTCGACTTGAAACGGGGAACTTGTGTTTGAGCCGCCCCTTCGCGCGGTCAATGGAAGCCAAAGGTCCGGCACCATGGGACGAGACGAAATGGAAGAGGCCTTCTTCTTCGGAGACGCCGCCGAGCCAAATTTCGCCGTTCTGCACGCGCCCAAAGCGTCGGTGCCCGCACTCGGATGCGGCATCGTGCTCTGTCCGCCGATCGCCCATGAATTTGACTTTTCGCACCGCATGCTCGCCGAATGGGCGCGTACTTTGGCCAACCTTGGATTCCACGTATTGCACTTCGATTACCGCGGCCATGGGGATAGCGGCGGCCAGTTTGCCGAATTGGATCTCAACGATTTCGCCGACGACATTCGGCGCGCGATGCAGATCCTGGAACAACGGGCGGGCGTACCCTGTGGCGGTTTAACGGGACTGCGTCTCGGAGCGGCACTGGCTGCAGAGGTCTGGATTGACGAGGGGCGTGAGGGCCCACTTCTGCTCTGGGAACCCGTTCTTCAGGGAACTCGATACCTCGATGACCTTTTCCGTGCCCTGCTGGCCAAGAACATGGCACAAAAGAGCGCGCAGCGGATGACTCGCGCCGACATCCGCCAGCAGATCTCGGACGGACAGACGGTGATCTTCGAGGGAAGACCCATCTCGAAGAAACTCGTGCAATCCCTCGAGCAACTCGATTTGGCGAAATCCTGCGAATCCCTCTCACAGCCCACAATGTTGGCCCAAATCCGCAAAACGAACGCCACGTCGGCCAGCCCTCAACTGACCAAATGGGGAAAAGAACTCGCAGACCGCTGTCCCACCAAGCTGATCGTGGTCGCCGGCCCGCCGATCTGGTTCGGCTCGCTCGTGCTGGACTACGCCGGTCGCATCCTACCCCAGGAGTTGTTTGAGCCGTCGGCGACCTGGCTGCAGTCCCACCTGCAGACTGATGCCGAGGCAAATCGCCCCGATTTCATGACCAGCGATCAGCCGACTCTTCTGCACGCTGCTGGCCAAGCGGCAAGTGATCGCCACGACTGCCACTCGATGTCATCCGATGATGGTGAGGAACTGCCCGTGCAGTTCGAGGTCGAGCGGATCCGCTGCACTGGAATCCTGCACCGACCCGCGTGCGGAGACACGCAACGCCCGGTGGTTGTTTTGCCACCCCAGGGGATGAATCTGCGGAGTGGCTGGAATCAGCTGTACACGTCCCTCGGGCGATCGTTGGCACGCGCCGGATGGTCTGCCTTGCGGTTTGATGCACGCGGCTTGGGCCACAGTGGGGGAATGCTGGAATACACGACGGGCGCGGACTTGTTTCTCGCGGTCGAGAACGGCGGCCATGTTCCCGATACGCGCGCCGCAATCGACTGGCTCGAGCGAACACAGGGCGCCCGCCGCATCATCTTGTTGGGTGTTTGCGGAGGAGCAGTCACCGCGGGCTGGCTTGCGGCAACGGACCCGCGGGTCGTCGGCGCGGGCCTGGTCGAACTACCACTTGTTTACTCCCGCCACCCGGCTCAGCGTGACGGACAACCGTTGTGGCGATATCGCGAGAAGCTTTTTTCCCCCGCGGCATGGCGGAAGCTGCTGACGCTTCGCGCCGATTTTCGACTCCATCTTCGGTCGTTACGAATGGCAGCTGCCAAGCCGTTTCGGCAGCGAGCCGAGCCGGATCTGGACGAGCGATTGCTGACGGATCGCCTGGGCGAGATTGCCAACCTGCCGCTCGCGAGTTCCGTGAAGCAAAGCTGTAAGCGAAAGATCCCCGTGCTGTTTGCATTCGGAACAACGGATAACGCCGAGTTCTTCCAACAAGTGCGCTCGGCACTTCACGTGGACGAATCACCCGACGTTGTAGAACGAGTCGTTCCGGGAGCAGACCACGATTTTCTCCAACCCGCCCACTCCGCCGAGCTGACACACGTGGTCCTCGAGTGGCTGGAACAGAGTTTCCTTCCGTCCCAAGAGGTCGCACTTGATGCGTCTGGCGATCGTCATCCTGAACTACCGCACGCCTGACTTGACGATCGCATGCCTGGCCTCATTGGAGGGTCAGGCCGAAGTGGGTCGCGACCAGGTTATCGTCGTGGACAACCATTCCGAGGATGGCTCTGCCGACCAGATCGAGCAGACGATTCAGACTCGGAACTGGACGGAATGGGCCGCCGTGCGACGATCACCGGTCAACGGCGGTTTCGCTGCGGGGAATAACCTCGCGCTGCGCGAGACCGACGCCGAATACTATTTGCTGCTGAACAGCGACACGGTCGTCCCGCGCGGCGCGATCGATCGCCTGCTGCAGGCTGGCCAAGAGCACCCCGAGGCAGGCATCATCGGCCCCAGTTTTGAGGAAGAGGACGGGCAGTGGTCGGGGAGTTGCTTTCGGGACCATCATCCCGTCAGCGAGCTACTGAATTCCGCGGCCACGGGTCCCATTACTCGTCTCCTGGCACCATTCAACGTGCCGCGGGGCCCATTTGAGCATCCGGTTTGCGCCGACTGGATCGGGTTTGCTTGCGTGCTGATTCGGCGGGCGGTGATTCAGCAGATCGGCCTGCTTGATGAAGGCTTCTTCATGTACTACGAGGATGCCGATTACTGTCGACGCGCGCGCGCAGCCGGTTGGCAGATCCTCTATTGGCCCGAGGTTCGCGTCCTGCATTACCTGGGTGCCAGTTCTCAAATCAGTAATCGCGTTGCCACCTTGCGACGCCGCCCGCAGTATTACTACGCCGCGCGGAGTCGATACTTCCGGAAACACTACGGTTGGTTCGGACTCGTATCGGCAAATCTGCTGTGGACTCTGGGCCGATTCGTCTCCTGGACGCGAGAACACATCGGAAGAAAACAACCCCACACACGTCCTTACGAATGGTATGACATCTGGACGGACGTCTGTCGTCGGCTGCCAACGACAGATCAGAGCAATCGCGCCACGTTTACACCTTAGTTGCGTAAAAAGTAGGACGGATTGTCAATCCGTCCTTGAAATGCCGACGCGAAACCGAAGTCATCGCCTGTGGCCAGACCGCACGATTCGTGATGTCTGTCCACGACGTCGCGATCCGCGTCTCGTGCCGCAACGAACGGATTGCCAATCCGTCCTACGAGGAAATCTTTACAGCGCCGGAGTTTACAGACCGTCGGTCGGCAGACGCCGCAGCAGCGGCGGATTGATATCGGAAGGCGAAGGCAAGTCTTCAGGGAACTCTTCCCGCAATCGCTCACGTAATCGTTCGCGATCCTCCCGCAACAGGTAGTCGGGCGTCGTGAGATCGAAAAAGGACTCGGCGGGTTCGTCCCCCCCGGGATAGCGATCGACGTTGGGCTGCGGCCGCAGAAGACGTGGGTAACAGGCTTCGTGTCCGAGCAACCCGAGGGGTCCGATTGAACTGTAGCGCTCTTCGTACAGTCGAATTCCGTGCGCCTCGAGAATCGTGCCGGTCAGGCTTTCCAGGGCGACGAGATCCGAATTGTACTGGGTCAGCGTCTGTGCTTCCGAACGTACGGCATTCCCCCAACTCGTGATCGCCTCCAGGACATTAATGAACTCGAGTCGACCCGTGCGAAACCCGGCAAACTGCTGCCGCAGGTTATCCGTGGCCGCGGCCCGCGTCGTACGAAAGGCCTGATACTGCTGATAATCCTGTTCCAACCGCCGTAGTGCGGAGGCCAGTTCATGCACGATCTGCAACAACGCTAAGTCGAGGTTCGCTCGATCTCGCGCCAGAATCAGCTCCTGTTGGCGCAAAAAAGCGCGGGGGCCACGCAATCCCAGCGGCACGGAAAAATTGACACCAAGTTGCCAGTCGGTGAAGGCTCCGGGATCTGATCGAAGATCCTCACCCGTTGGGATTTCCCCTTCCAAGCCGTTCCAACGATAGAGCAGATTCGCATCGAGCTGCGGTAAGGCCTGATTTCGTGACAGCAGCAACTGCTGATAGTCCGCTTCCAACACCAGTTTTAGTTCGATCAGGTCGGGACGATTCTGTTCCGAGAGCGCAACCAACTGCTCCCAATCAAAGACCAATTCATCCGTCACCGGTGGAGTTGCCGGAACGAGCTGTTTGGTCCCGGACGGCGGGATGGAGAGGATCGCGCGCAGTGCGGCTTCGCGGTCGAGTACCAATCCCTGGGCAGCAATCCGGTTGGCCTGGAAATTGGCCAAGGCCAGTTGCGCCTGGGCTAGCTGACCTTGTGTGGAGATCCCGGTCGCTTTTCGAGCGGTCTCCAGTTGCACCGCGAATTCCGCCTGCTTGACCTGCTGCTCAACCGCCCAGAGCGATGTCCGGGCGGAAATCAAGTCCCAGTAAGCCTGAATCACCTGCCGCACCATTTGCTGCAGACCGCCTTTGAGTTGGAAGAAGGACCGCTCCGTATCAATGCGGGCGAGGACGATCGGCACCTCGTTAACGGAGCGACCGGCTCCCTGAAGCAGCGGTTGATTCAGTCCGAACGTCAGCGAGGGGCGGGATTGGGGATCGAGAAGAGTCGGACCGGGCCGCTGTCGCAGCCAATCGGTGTCGACGCGCAGACTGGCCGTGCCACCCGTTACGCTCTGCTTGGTGACTCCCAGCGTCATGTCGTACTGATCATTTCGCAAGCCATCAATGAACGCCCGCCGAGGATCCAATGGGTCGAGTCGGGCAAAAGGCGTCTCGTTGCGCAGGAAATCGTGACGCGTGTCAAGCGTTGGATCGAAACGCGATTTCTCGACGTCAATTCGCGTATTCGCAATCGCGGGGTCGTATAACGTCCGGCCGCTGCTGACGGGGACCGAACCGGACAAGACTCGAACGACTTCCGACTGCGTGAGCGATTCGCGTATCGCCTGATCCAGCGTAATCAGCTGGGGTTCGCGGGGGACGTTGGAATCGACCGTTGGCGGCGGAAGCCCCGCCGGCAGATGGGCCTGAGGCAGGCGTGCAGGATCACGAACGTCGATCTGACGCGATCCGGGAAAAACGCCGATACAGGTTTCCTGAGCGCAAAGGCTTACGCAGCAGAGGGTGAGCACGCACCCCGAAAGAGAACTCCGCAGGCTCCATCCTGTCGCGAACATCACTTATTCAGGTTCGGCCGATCGGCGATGGTGCGTTGCCGAAATCTCCGTCAGTCCGACTGTTGGGCAGGCGTTCCATCCGACGGGTCCGATTGCGGCGACTCTCCGGATTCCGACTCGCCCGTCTCGTCCTTCACCACTTGTCCGTCCCGCAAGGTAATCGTCCGACGACCGTAGGCGGCCACGCCGGGATCATGCGTGACGAGGATCACCGTGATGCCCTCATTTTGATTCAAATCCCAGAACAATCGGATGATCTCGGCACTCGTCCGCGAATCCAGATTCCCGGTCGGCTCATCCGCGAGAATGATGGACGGCTTATTGACCAGCGCCCGAGCGATGGCGACGCGCTGCTGCTGCCCACCGGACAACTGAGCGGGGTGGTGGTCGATCCGATCCGTTAAACCAACTCGGTCGAGCAACTCCATCGCCCGGCGACGCCGCGCCCGTGGACTGATATGATGTCCATACAGCAGGGGCAGTTCGACGTTCTCCAAGGCGGATGTGCGATTCAGCAGGTTGAAATTCTGGAATACAAAGCCGATCCGCTCATTCCGTAATCGGGCGCGCGCATCCTGCGACAGGCTCGTAACTTCTTGTCCGGCGAGAACGTAGCTTCCGCTTGTCGGGCGGTCGAGGCACCCCAGCGTATTCATCAAGGTGCTCTTGCCCGAGCCGGAGGCACCGATGAGCGCGACGTATTCCCCCTGGGCCAAATCGAGCGTGACCCCGGCTAGGGCGTGGACTTCGATTTCGCCCCGACGGTACGTCTTTCGGACATCGCGCAATTCGATCAGAGCCATGATTACCCGTCACCGTATCCATGGGGATGGGAGCGGTGCCATCGCCAAGCGGTCTCGACAATGCGTTCAATCTCCAAGTAGCGCGGTCGCCATCCCAAGAGTTGTTGCGCTCGGGTCGAGTCCGCAACGAGTTCGGGCGGGTCCCCGGGACGACGTGGCCCAAGCTGTTCCGGAATCGTCTCTCCCGTAACTCGGCGACACGCATCGACCACTTCTCGGACACTGTTTCCCCGTCCCGTCCCTAGATTCAACTTCAATCCCTCGCCCGGTTTCAGGTGATCCAATGCCCGGAGGTGGGCATCTGCCAGATCGTCGACGTGGATGTAATCCCGAATGCAGGTACCATCGGGGGTCGGATAGTCATCCCCAAAAATGGTGATCTCGTGCCGCTGTCCCAGCGCGACCTGGAGGACGATCGGAATCAGATGCGACTCCGGATCATGGTCTTCTCCCAGATCTCCATCCGGTGTAGCTCCTGCCGCGTTGAAGTACCGCAGCGCCGCGTAGGCAAATTCGTGGGCATGGGCAAAATCGGCGAGCGCTCGTTCCATGACGAGTTTGGTGAAGCCGTACGGATTAATGGGATCTTGTCGTTCATCTTCCGTAATTGGAATCTTCTCGGGCACTCCATACGTGGCCGTCGTACTCGAAAAGACGATCTTTCGAACGCCGACGACCCGCATTGCCTCGAGCAGACTCAGCGTCCCGACCACGTTATTCTGGTAATACCGTTCTGGATGGGCCACGGACTCACCGACGAGGGCAAACGCCGCGAAGTGCATGACGGCCTCAATCTGATGGGTTTGCAGGGCCTCGCGAATCCGGTCCTGGTCGTTCAGATCTCCCTCAATCAGCCGCTCCGGCAGGGCTGCCGCGCGATGTCCCGCCGACAGATTGTCGTAAATCCAAACGCGGTGCCCGGCACGATCGAGCCACCGTGCCGTGTGGGATCCCACGTACCCCGCGCCACCTGTCACCAAGATGTTCATTCAGGTTTCCTTCCCCTGCAGGAGGTTTCCGGGGACGCGGCCCGCCGCCACGTCCGATCTTCAATCCTAACGTGCACGTTTTGAAGTTGCACGTAGCCGGATTCGTGAGAATTCGGAGGTCTCGAGCAGGGGGCCCGACCAACGAAGCCTCCGAATTCTCACGAATTCGGCTACAAACTGACGAAATGTGCACCTTCAAGACGTGCACGCCGGGGACCGTGCACGTCTTACCGTTCGCAGCGGTCACGGAGGAAAGTGCAGTTCGCGTCAAGCGGACCTGTTCACAGTCCGAAACAAAGGGGACAGAGAGTACTGAACGATCCGAGTGAGGTCTGCACCATGCCGCCGCGGAAACTGCTGCGTTCTCGCCCGCGTCGCTCGGACGCGACGCGCCCGGCTCCCTCCCCGGAGGCCTTTGCCCATTATCTCCGGACCGAGTGCCATCTGGCGCCGAACACGGTTGCCGCGTACGAGCGAGATCTGAAGGCCTTCGTGCAGTGGCTGGACGGTCGGCAAGTCGCCCGGTTGACGGTCCAGGATCTGTCGGATTACGCAGCCTGGTTGCACCAGCGGAAACTGGCGGCCTCGAGTATGTCGCGCAACCTGGTCGCGGTGAAAATGTACTTTCGCTACCTGCAGCTGGAGGGCATTCTGCAGGAAAACTTGATGGAGCTGCTCGGAACGAAAAAGCAGTGGCACCGGATCCCACATGTCCTTTCGCCGGGCCAAATTGACCGGTTTCTCACCGCGCCGGGCAAGACGGATACGTTCTGGCGTCGTGATCGAGCGATCCTCGAACTGCTGTATGCGACCGGGTGTCGCGCATCTGAGCTGTCCTCGCTGAGAATCGTAGACCTGCACCTGGAAGAGGGGTTTTGTCAATGTCACGGTAAGGGCGATAAGGATCGTCTGGTCCCGATCAGTGACGCAGCCGTTGGTGTTGTGCAGGACTATCTGGAAAAAGAACGACCCGCCCTGGTATCTCGAACGACAGCGGAGCCGGATTGGGTTATTTTGTCGCGACGCGGCCGCCGATTCTCTCGGGAGTCCATCTGGGAGCTCGTAAAGAAATACGCCCGTCGAGTCGGGATTCCCAGCTCGGTCAGTCCCCACACGCTTCGCCATAGCTTCGCGACTCACCTCTTGGCCGGTGGAGCGGACTTGCGTCAGGTTCAGGAAATGCTCGGTCATGCGAACATCACCACGACGCAGATCTATACGCACGTCGATGCCTCGCGTCTGCAACGGATCCACCGTCAACACCATCCACGGGCGTAATGGACACCGATCAAGCGAGAACCCGGGCGACCCTGGGCGGTTTTGCTGCCATTCTTCTCTGGAGCACGACCGTCGCGATTGCACGCAGCCTGGCCGAGTCACTCGGTCCGATCACAGCCGCCGCTGCGGTTTACACGGTGAGTGGCAGCTTGGCGGTCGTCCGTTTGCTGCGCAGCGACTCGCGGCGCCAGCAGGTGCGGCGTTTACCATTTCGTTACTTGTGCGGGTGCGGGCTGCTGTTTATCGCCTACATGCTCTTCCTGTTTCTGGCGATTGGGCTGGCGGACAACCGCCAACAGGTTCTCGAAATTGGCTTGCTCAACTACCTGTGGCCGGTTCTGACCGTCCTGCTTTCCGTGTGGCTCTTAGGCGCGCCGGCAAGTCGCCTACTCGTCCTGGGGGCGGGACTGGCGCTCATGGGCACGTTTCTCGTTTTGACACACAACGCCCAGTTAACGTGGCATACGGTAACGGAGCATGTTTTTACGAATCCCACGCCGTATGTCCTCGGGTTGACGGCCGCATTCTGCTGGGCCTTTTATTCGGTGCTGACTCGTCGTTGGGCAGCCGGTCGTGCGGACGGGGCGATTGACGTGTTTCTCCCTGCGACGGCGCTGGCCCTTGTCGGTCTGGCATTCGTCACCCAGGAGCCCCGACTGTGGCAGGTCCGCCCGCTGGCGGAGGCGAGTTTTCTGGGGGTGGCAACCTATTATGCTTACGGTCTCTGGGATACGGCGATGAGGCGAGGGGAGGCGTTGCTTGTTGCCGTGGGGTCGTACATTACGCCGTTGCTTTCGACGATTGTTACCTGTCTTTATCTGGCCGTCATTCCAGGAGAACGCCTCTGGATCGGATGTGGTCTGCTCATCATCGGATCGTTACTCAGCTGGTATTCGCTGAAGCAACATGCTTGATCGCGATGCCGTACATGAGCGCGAGCGACCAACGGAAGCCGCGTCGGCCGGGTGCATGTCAGCTTCTGCCGGCTTGCACTACGGTCGGACAAGGCAACGGAATCATCCAATTTCGGGAGCTCCGACCGTTCACCGTGGTTCGTTCTTGACGAACGGTCAGATCGACGACAGACTGCGGGTGTTTCCCCCATGAGTCCTTCGTGATCCGTTCGATGTGGATTTCCAGTTGGTACTTTTTCGTCGTTGCCCTCTTGCTGCTGTTGAGCGCCCTCGCGTGGTGTTTAAATCTGCTCTCTCTGCCGGGCAACTGGTGCATGTTGGGTCTGACCGCTCTCTTTGCCTGGCTGGTCCATCCCGAAGACGGTCGCGGAATTGGTTGGTCAACCGTGGCGATTCTCGGTGTGCTGAGCCTGGGCGGTGAAGTGATCGAGTCACTTGCAGGAGCGGCGGGAGCGGCGCGGTTGGGCGGAAGCCGACGCGGAATGGTGCTGTCGGTCCTCGGCGCGATTGGGGGCAGTGTTTTGGGGGCGATTGTCGGCATTCCCGTGCCGATTATCGGTTCTGCTCTGGCCGCGGTCGTAGGCGGCGCCATCGGCGCGTTCGTCGGTGCCGTCGCGGGTGAGCATTGGAAAGGGCGGCAGATCCAGGAGGGGTTGGAAGTCGGGCGGGCCGCCTTCCTCGGGCGAATCTGGGGCACCGCCGGCAAACTTGCAGCCGGCGCCGTGATGTTCGTCGTGATTTTCGTCGATGCGATTTTCTGATTCCGGCTCAACCTGTCACGCAATTCGCTTCTGAAATCGCGCGACACTGGCAGTCAGCACAATCGTCGTGCATACCAGAAGGCCGAACACCGACAGGATCAGGTCGCGAAACTCCGCCGATCGCAACACAATGCCCCGTAGAATCTCGATGAAATACGTTACGGGAATCGCATAGGTGAAGGTCCGGATGAGCAAAGGCATTTCTTCTCGGGGAAACATGAAGCCCGACAATAACACCGACGGCAACATAATCACAAAAGCAAACTGCACTGCCGTCAACTGCGTCTCGGCAAGCGTGGAAACCAGTAAGCCCAAACCGAGTGAGCAGAGCAGAAACAAGGCGGCAAGCAGGAGCAATAGCGGGAGGCTTCCCTGAATCGGAACGCCGAAAATGAAGACCATGATCACCAAGACGAGCAGGGTTTCGACGAAGCCAACTACGGCGTAGGGCAGGAGCTTACCGGCCAGCAGACCGGCTCGCCCCACGGGAGTCACGAACAACTGCTCTAACGTGCCCAGCTCCCGTTCCCGCACAATGGCAAAGGACGTGAGAAACAGCGTCACAAGCTGCAGGATGATGCCGACCAACCCGGGCACGAAAAAGTGCGAGCTCTCGAGATCGGGGTTATAGAGTAAACGAGGGCGAACTTCGATCGGCAAGACGACCTGTCCCGCGGCATTCCGGGCAGCTCCCATCCCGAGGATCTCGTCCTGTTCGGCCGAAATGCGCAAAGATCGTTTCAGACCCAGCAAAGTCGCCGAATTCATCGCGGTGGTCGCGACTTGGGAATCACTTCCGTCGATCAGTACCTGGACCGACACCTGCTCGGCACGGATCAGACGGTCCGTGTAATACGGCGGAATACGCAGTCCGACTTTCGCACGCCCCGATGTCATCCACTGCCGCAACTCCTGGTCGCTCGTCACGGTCCGCACGACCCGAAAGCGGCGCGTGTTTTCAAACGCTTCGATGAGCTCCTGCGCATGACGTCGCCCATCCAGATCGTGAACCACCATCGGAATGTGTTCGATCTGCGTATCGATCGCGAAACCGAAGATCAGCGTCTGGATGGCCGGCACGACAAGCATGAAGAAGATCGTCGAAGGCTGGCGGCGGATGTGAACGAATTCTTTGGCCATAACCGCCCGCAGTCCATCCCAGGCTCTACTGCGTCTTGACGCAGACACCGGAGAGGCAGTGTCCGGATCCGCGCCGGACGAGACTTTCCCCGTTGCCCGCGGGGGCTCGGATTCCGGATCGGCCGAGATCGGATCGGCGATCGGGACGGAGGTTGGATCGGGTCGTGTGTCGGCCTGTTTGGTCAACGTGACAAAGACGTCCTCCAGCGTTGGCCCGATCTCTCGACAGTCGACCGGACTCTGTTCCTGCTGGAGATTCTTGAGTAATCGTCCGGTATCCAGATCGTTCGGAGCGAGCAGATGAATCGTTTGACCAAATAGCGTCGCATCCAGGATCCTTGGTTCATCTCTCAAGGACGAAAGCGCGCGGGCGGGATCCGGCAGCGAGAGTTCGAAACGCTGCGTCCCCGCCGGCGTGACTTGCGGCAGACGCTTCAGCTCGTCCGGCCGACCCAGCGCCAACAGCCGAGACTGATACAGATAGCCCAGGTGACTGCACCGTTCGGCTTCGTCCATGTAATGGGTCGTCACGAGCAGCGTTACGCCCTTGCTGGAAAGCTCGAAGAGCAGGTCCCAGAGTTGTCGACGGGCAACCGGATCAATCCCTGCGGTAGGTTCATCAAGAAACAGAAGCTCGGGTTCGTGAATCAGGGCACAGGCAAGCGCCAATCGCTGCTTCCAGCCGCCCGACAGGGTGCCCGCCAGTTGGCGCGTGCGATCGGACAGAGATGTCAGTTCCAGAACCGATCGCTTACGCTCTTGACGTTTGTCGGGAGTTAGACCGTAGATCGCCGCGTAGAAATCCAGATTTTCCTGCACCGACAGGTCGGTGTAGAGACTGAATTTCTGGGACATATAGCCGATGCGTCGCTTAATCGCTTCCGCGTCGTCGCGTACATCGAAGCCCAAGACCCGGGCAGTACCTCCAGATGGCTCGAGAACTCCGCAGAGCATCCGGATCATTGTCGACTTACCGCTTCCGTTCGGGCCGAGCAAACCGAAGATCGAGCCGCGTACGATCTGAAAGCTGACCTGGTCGACGGCGACCAGGTCACCAAAAGACCGACTCAGGTCGCGAACGTCGACGACGATTTCTTTCATGACCTCGATTCGTCCGGCGGTTCGAACCAGACTTCGGCCGTCATGCCGGGCCACAGATTTTGCTGTGGCTCGAGCGCAACCTTGATCCGAAAGACCTGTTTGGTCCGCTCTTCAACGGTTTGCACATTGCTCGGCGTAAATTCGGCCTGCCGGGCACGAAACACAACCCGGGCCGGAAACGGCGGGTCGGATTGCCCATCGATCACGACGTACACCCGCTGATCGACTTGAACGTCCAAAGCACCCGGCACGTAGGCGCGAACCCACAGATGACCACGATCGACAAGAGAAAGGACGGGAGCCCCGGCAGCCACCATGTCTCCCGGCTGCAGCTCAATCGCCTCGACCGTCGCCTCCGATGGTGCCCGAATGATCAGCTCGTCGCGCTGCGCACGGACGGCCGCGAGTTCTGCCTGAGCCGTTTCTAATGCCGCCTTTGCCTTCTGCACGTCCTCCTTGCGAAATCCATTGTTCATCAGCTCCCAAGCAGCTTCCGCTTCTCGCAGCTGCGCCCGCGCCTGCTGAAGATCGAATTCTGTCCCCTGGATCAGCAACTGGAGTTCACGATCTCGAACCACAAATTGGTTCGTCGCGACTTTCAGATCTTCGGTTGCTTTTTCCAGTTCGGCATCGGACGCCGCATTTTGCGCGTGAAGCCCGCGCTTTCGTTCGAACGCCTGCTCTGCCAGCTCCTTCTGGGCGAGGGCAACCTGGAGACGCGCCTCCGCCGCTTCGATCTCTTTCTTCCGCGGTCCCTGCTGGGGGTCGAGCGAATCGAGCCGGGCTTGCCAGTGATCGACCTTCGCCTTCGCCTGAGCGATCTCCTCCTTGCGATAACCGAACTCCAATCGATCCAGTTCGGCCTGAAACTCGGCGACGCGGGCAGCGGCCTCTGTTTCGCGATGGAGCAGGTCGTAGGGCTCCAACTCCACCAGGGCATCCCCTGCCTTGACGGAATCCCCTTCTTGCACGTGGACCTTCGCGACTCGTCCACCGACTCGCGATCCCAAACGGATTTCATCCGCCTCCAAAATCCCCGAAACTCGCAGTGGCTCCTTCCGCAACTGACTGCTCAACAGCAAGGCGGCCAGGATCACGATCCCGACGAGAATCAAGGCGAACCGTTTGGTCATGTGTCTCCCGCAACCGCGGGTCCCGACCGCGACGACTGCGTGTCATCGCGACGGAGAAAACTCCACCACAAGGAAGTCGGCAGCCAACCCACCCAGACTGCCAACAGGTGCGCCAGAATCACAACGGCCAGCGTAAGCAGCCGTCCTTCGGTGAATCCGTAGGAATGAAGACCGACGCCCAGTTCATTGACGCCAAACCAGGACCACGCGGTCACAACATTTCCCATCACCGACAAAATGGCCATCCCGCGTTCCCGGATCATGCCATCCCATCGCGCGTGCAGGATCAGCGCGTTCCACAAAACGATGATTAGCGCCCCGTTTTCCTTCGGGTCCCATCCCCAAAATCGCCCCCACGAATCATCCGCCCACAGACCGCCAAGAATGGTCCCGATGAAGCTGAACAGGATTGCAAAACACAAGGTCCCATAGATCATGCGGCCCAATTCCTGAGCCGTTCGCGCGGAAAGCGAAGGGGTGAAAACGCCGCGCAAGATGAACAGCAACCCGAGTCCGCCCGCCAAGAAGGTCGTCGCGTAGCCAAAGGTAATGCAGACGACATGGGTTGCGAGCCAGAACTGCGTGTCCAAGACGGCTTGCAACACTTGGAACGTGTCCCCCTCCAGCGCTAATTTGTGCGCGATAAACAGCGTGGCAATCCCCGAACCGGCGGCGATAACACTGGCCAGACCGTTCTTGAAGAACAGCTCAATCACCAGCGCCAGTCCCACGACACCCCAACCAATAAAGACAGCCGACGAATAAAGATTCGTGACCGGGGGCCGACCCGAAATGTAGATCCGGGCAATCAACGCGAATGTATGCAAGACAAACGTCAGAACGATCAGCCAAAAGGCGGCCCGCTGCAACGGCTGCCGCCAACACAACCAACTTAAGGCGAGCAACGCAAAAGCCACGATGTAGAGAATCCAGGACCACCAGAAGGGAGCTGCGTGATTAAAGTAGGCCTCGAAACGATAAAACGAACCGAAGAGGCGAGAAACGAACGAACCAGTGTAAGAATCACCGGCGCTCAATTCGGATGGAGGATTCTGCTCGAGAAACCCGTGATAACCAGCCACCGCCGAATTGAACTCTTCCACATCTTGATTGAGATAGGAAACCAGGATCTCGTTCAGCGAACCGAACGCGGGAGACGGTTGTTCTCCCAGCACACGATTGGCCAGGAATTGAGCCGGCCAGGCGACGGAGTAGGCCTGCCAGGAGCCGTCGGATTCTTCGGGAGGAACGGACAACGGCAAGGACATCTCCTGCAGGATTTGCGTCTGGCGTGTGACCGCCTCGCGGTAGGCGTTCAGCTTCTCCATCGCCACATCATGCTCGTTTTGAAACTCCGTAGGCGTTGGAAGCGGCGGCAGGTCGGGTGGGCGGAACGCTCGGTACAGGAGCACCATCGTTCGCAACCGCTGATCCAAGTCGAGCAGTTTTCGCTGATACAAACTCAACTGTTCGACGTTCTCCCGCTTGAGCTGGTCGGCAATCCGGGCCTGTCTCTCGAATTCATCCATCTTCGGCGTCAGCTCTTCGAGCGAATACCGGAAGCCAGGACGTCGCTCCAGGCCGAACAAGTCTCGGACCTCGGGGTTGTAGATCCGGAAGACTCGGTGTCGCCGAGAGTGGACGGAACCGGTAACCACATCCAACAACCAGCGTGTCGCCGGCTGGCGTCGACAGGTCAGTTTCTTCACCGCCTCTTCGACTTGGAACGGGTCCGCCTGGGCCTTCTGCTTCATGAATTGAACCAATCCCAGGAAGTCGCCATTCTGAAACGGCTTCAGATCTTCTTGAGCAACCGCCGGAAATTGCTCTTTCAGTTTCTTTTCAATTTCCGGCCATTGGCTCTGATATTCCGTTAACGGCAACACGCCCGTGAAGCTCTGGGCGTCGGAGATTCGCGCCAGACTGTTCCGCGCCAGAGTGTCGAACGGTTTGACGCGACCTTGATATACGAGGGGCAACGCGCCGAACTGTTCCAACTGCATCTCTCCCTCTGCGCTTTTCGGAGGCGACGCGACTCGGGCGAGCAACAGGAGCGAGGCGGCCAGCACACCCACGGGAACCAGCCAATCGGCCCAACTCCGATGGGACTCCGGATCCCTTCCCCGAAACGCACGCCGCTTTTTCTTCGCCGCGCGCGTCACCGACTCGCTTTCCTCAACGACCGCTGTCCGCGAATGTCGGTTCAGGAATCGCAACAGAATGAGCGAGAAATGGGCCAACATCCCGACCATGCAAACCATGCAGGCAACGTACGGAATCATCCAGCCATGATTGCGGACAACCTGCAGCGTGCTGTACTCCGTCCCGGTACTCGGATCGCGTTGCCAGCCGCTCTGATAAAATGTTTCCCCTGCGTACCGGCGAGGGTTGTTCATCCAGATCTTCAGATCGTGCTCAATGCCGCTTTCCGCATCCTTGAGCACGACTTCCGAGGAGTAATTCCGGGGAATGGTCGTCCCCAGGTAGTCGTCTTTGCGAACGTCGACCAACTGCATGGAATAGTCTTTGTAATTCCGCACAAAACGCAGCTGCACGTCAAAGGAATCATCTCCGACCCGTATCGGCTGCGTGTCGAAACGAATCGCCTCCCCGTTGCGCATCGCAAGTTGGTCCTGCGAAAGGAGAAACGTGCCGAGGCTCTCACCGCTTTCCGCATCCACGAAACGGAAATAGCCAGAGGCAAGATCGACCGCGCTGCTGCTGGCTCCCGATGCCCCGCGCAGGGGAACCGCCTGAAAACGAAGTCCATTGCCCGAATCGGCAGGAGTGGCCTCGCCGCCGGCCAGCATCTCGACCCGAGAATTCCCCATGTAATCGACAACCTCAATGCGGAACGGAAGTCGCTCGTCCACGACCTGCCCATCGCGCAGAAAACGCGTCGGCTTGCCATTCCGTGTGAGGGGAATCACAACGACATCATCTTGGCCGTTAAACTCTGCACTTTGGCGCTCGATCACCGCCAACTCCATGCTTCGGATGTCCTGGCCATAGTTCACCGTGTCCCCTTCGGCCATCGTCATCTGTTCTTCCACGTCGTAACTGCTGACAAACCACTGGCCAAACATCAGCAGACCAACGCCACCATGCAACACGACGATGCCGGCACGGCGACCGAACAGCGGAATCGCTCCCATCAGCAGCACCACACTGGCCATCAGACCAAGAATCAACTGCCACAGCACGCGCATCCCGGAGTCTCCGAGATACGTGTTGTCACGCGTCGCCCAAAGCCAAAAAGCAAGGACCGTGAGGCTCGCTCCCAGGGCGGCACAGATCCACCGCACATGACGCTGGGCGTCCGTGGCGGGACGGGCAAGGAACACATAGAGCAGCAATCCACCGGCAACCACACTCAAGCCGATCTTGACCCACAACCAGAGTGTTCGCCAAGCAAAAGGCGGCTGCCCCTGGAATCCATCCGGGTTGTGTCCACTGGCAATCACCAGCCAGGTCAGAAGGACCCCACAGGCCAGCAGCCCCAATCCAATTCCCAGCCGACGCCCCCGCGCATGGACCTTGAAACGCAACACGTGCGCCGCCAGGAGATTGATGCACATCACGGCACCGATCATCGCCCCCCCAGGCAGCCAGAATCCACGCGCTAACAACGTCGAAATGCTGATCGCGCCTCCCAAAAAGACCACCAGGCCCGCTCGCAGATAGGCACTCGAGCGTTGCGATTCGGACGACGATCGCGGCACGAAAGCATTCGCCATGATCATCGTCCCACAAAGCAAACTGATTCCTATCGTCGCCCAGGCGAACGCGCGAATCATCGAATCGTCATTCCGCAACGGAAACCACGATCGCGGAAAAAGCAACGGAACATCAACCCAAGTCACCCACGGTTTGAAGTAGTCCTCCAACACCTGCCAGATGTCCATTTCGACCTGCGCCAACGTTCCGACCAGGATCACGACAATGGCCAGCGCAAACAAGGTCACGGTTAACTTGAGGGATGCCAAAGGCCGGAGCAGAGAATGCACGGAAACGGAACCTGCGCCGATCCGATGGGGCTGATCGAGTAATGCAGAATCGGACGTGTCAACCGGAATCGAAGTCATGAATTGCTGATCCGTTGAAATCAAGGGGAAGCAGGAAAACGCAGCGACTGGACAAAACGCTCGAAATTTGGTTTCTCGTCGATCACTAACGAGTGGTCCCCGAGTAACTTAATGAACACGGTTTGGCCAGGACGCGGAACGATCACCGCAAGAATCGTCGAAGTCGAATCGGAGCTCTCCGACGGGCCCAATTCGACATAACTACTATCCACGCCGTCGACTTTCAGCGACTTCACCGTCGCATCGAGTTCCGCCTGGTCGATGGCCGGAAGACCGATCTGACCGCGCCACCGGTTGACGTTCTCGAGCAGACTCCCCGACGCAACGCCTAACGGAATGACCGTCAACTCGGCTTTTTGTCCGTCGCGCTGGATATCGAAGGCGGCGACGCGGAATGCACTCGTCCGTCCCGCCACCCATCCTTCGGGAACGTCGTATTCGAGTGGGGCCGCAGCCGTCGTCGGGGGCGGCGCTACGTCACCGCTTGCCGGAAGGTTGGGCGGTGAGCCCCCAGAAGCCCGTGTCGCGTCCCCCGCGATGTCGACGAGAAAACTCGAACGGCCATCAATCTCCGCCTGCCGTCCGGCCTCGGCCAGTTGCTCCGACGCAATCGGCGGCAATTGCACCTGACGACGCCAGCGGTTCAGATTCGCGAGAACATATTCGTCCCAATTCGCCGAATCCCACGGAAGCTGGGAGATCGCAATCTCGAGCCCGTCCCGCTCCAAAGTGGCGAATCGGTTTTCGTCGGCCCCACGTTCGGTCCAGCCGGAGGGAACGGTCCAAGTTGGCCCCGGCTGCCCCGCAGGAAAACGCAACGACTGAACCACCTGCTCGTACACTTCGGCGACGCCGGCCACTTGTTCGACCGGCCCCATCAATTTCACAAACCACGCCTTCCCGTCTCCCGCAATCACTGCCCCCAACAGCCGCTGGGGCACGGAGGGAGCGACAGCCGAAACCGAAGACGTTCGCGGCGCTTCATGCGGTACCTGGTAACGACGGATGACATCCCGCTCACCGCAGCCAGCCAAAAGGAACAGCCAGGTTGCCAGAAGCGTTCCGAAAGCCGAAGCGATGATGCGCGGGAAGGGTTTCCTCATGAGTGATCTCGGGATTCGCGTCCTGGAAGGTAGGCCAAGTGCCAGCCGCCACCGCGGAGGAAGTCACGCTGCAGCGACCGAACGTGGGCGCCATGGGAGACAGGTTTAGAAGATTATAGAGCTTTCGACGCCATCAAGTACAGGCAAGCCGCGCAGATCGTTCGATGCGGCCGCCAGACGCTGCTCACCGAATCAGGCACCCGTGAGCAGATTCAGGATCGCATCCATAATCTGACTGTTGAATGCGTAGTTCCCCTGCCAACTCCAGATGTTGTTCATCAGGTCGAGCATCAAGATCCCGGTGAACCCAAGCAGCAGAACCACGAAGAAGAGGCTGAGGACGTTCCAAATCGTGTAGGGGGCTTCCGAACCGTCCGCGACCGCGATCGCCGGGCCGGCTCCGGCCGCCGCCAGTCCCGCTGGGGGCGCCTCAGTGTCAACTTCGGTGAACTCGACCGTCTCGTGCTCCTCCTCGAGCCCCGAAGCCGCAGGCGACAACAGATCGCCCGGCGTGTCTTCGAATTCCTCGGAATCGAGGTCGATGACCTGGGAACCGCTCTCCCCCTCGTCATCCAGTCCACTGTCGACAGGAGTCAGCAGAAAATCGTCGTCCGCCTGATCGCCTGCCCCTTCGACTGCCCCCATCTTGTCCAACTCGGCCAGATCGTCTTCGCCAAGTTCTAGCGATTCCACCCCCGATCCGCTGGTCAATTCGAGCGGTTCTTCCAGCGACAATCCGCTGTCGGAAGGATGATTCAAGTTGATCCCACTGTCACCGGCTCCCGACGTGACATCACTGCCCGACCCGCTGCCGAGGACCAGTTCATCGTCGTCAAGATCCAGATCGATTGCCGAGCCAAAGCCACTGCCACTGGCCTCTGCGCCACTCCGAATTTCAGCCATCCCCTCCGTGTCAGGCTCGTCTTCGTCCTCGAGCGACAGATCGATCGAGCCGCTCCCCGACTCCAGGGAAAGCTCGTCCCCCGACCCAGATAGCGGTTGCAGCCGCGCGGTGTCGGACGCGCTTGTCGGCTTTTCACCCTCTTCCGAGAGAATATCCGACATCCCGAGCGCATCGGAGTCGAGTTCCCCCACTTCGTCGTCCGCGTCGGATTCCCCTAATTTCGAATCCGACATCAGGCGCAACTCAGACCCGTCGGCCGTCTCATCGGACAAATGCAGATCGCTCTCATGCCCGCCCAACAATTCCTCGTCGCCAATAATCGTGCTGGCGGTCGTCTCGTCCGATTTTCCGAGTTCTTCTTCGCTGACCAAGATCGAGTCGGATTCGGCTGTCCCACCAGGCTCGGAATCGATGACTTCCGCATCGTCTTCCAGAATCAGGTCCTCGGCATCAACCAATTCCCCCAGATCCTCCAGTTCTTCCAGTTGATCCGCTTCTCCCAACTCGTCAGCCAACTCGCGTTTGACCCGCTCCAGTTCCTCCATCTTGAATTTCCAGGTGGAACCGTCCCGATAGCCGAAAACCTCATTTCGGCTTCGCATTTCGGTAAGCTTGTCGGGACTGATACCCAGGAACTGGGCCGCTTCTTCGAGCTTGATCAGCTTCGCCATGAAAGGACTCCAGACAATCGGCGTGAGCAACTGTCCTCGTCCGTGATTGATCGCTGCTGCCGCTATCGCGCTGGTTGGAGGGATCGGGTTTGCAGCAGCGCCTGGATCTTCTCCGGGGACGGTTCCGCCCCGTTGAACGCTTCCATCTCCAGGTCCCAGCGGCAGTTCCGGACGCTCCGTAGCGAGATTTGACCGGACGCGACATCCACGTGGTAGGTCGCCATGGTCTGCCGCTGGGAATCCACCAGCAGCACCAATTGCTGCCCATCCACGGTCGCTCCCATCAGGGCGGTCAGACCGTCTCGCAACGTCGCCGGGGCTTCATTGCCGCCTTGGCGCTGCGCGTACAGGCTTGCGGGTCCTACTCCGACCAAAGTCAGCCCAATCGAAGCAAGTACCGCAACCACAAGTCCCATCAGCGTCGCACGCATAACCACCTTACTCCTAAAGGGTTAGGCACGTTGCTTCGCCCACGAGACTGCACAGTTCCATTCTAAAACGGCCCGCGAGCGATTCAAGTACCAAACTACGGAAATCCCAACAACGACATGACTTACGTTGCACAATCCGACCGTTCATCGGGGGGCGGAGTGTACTTGTCCGCGTGGGATTTCACAAGGGGTTGCGGTCGGTGGATGAGGCAGGCGGTGTTCGCAGTGCAGAGCGACGAACAAGGAGGTCCGAGTGCTGAGCGGCGAAGGAGCCGGCGATTGACGAACAAGGAGTTCCAGGCAACCCCTGACATGCGTCCTCAGGGAGGCGGCTGCCACGCCCCTTCTGTCGGCATCGCGATCGGCGGATGGACCGGCTGTCCGATCGGCAGAGGGAACGGTATCGTGGGGAGGTCGGCAATGCGAGCCGACACATACGGCCACGATGATTTCGGGAAGGAAACGATCGGAAGTAGCAACTCATGTACCGGGTAACGCGCCAGATTGACTTTTGTTACGGCCATCGGCTGCTGGAATATGACGGGAAGTGCAAGCATCTCCACGGGCATAACGGACGGGCTGTGATCTCGCTGGGGTCCGAAGACCTCGACCACCGGGGGATGGTGCTCGATTTCACCGACATCAAGCAGGTCGTGAGTCGCTGGATCGACGATGAACTCGACCACCGGATGATCCTTCACCGTGACGATCCCGCCGTCCCATTTCTCCAACAGCTGGGCGAGCCGCTTTACCTGATGGATAAGAACCCGACCGCAGAGAACATCGCGCGGCTGATCTTCGACTTCGCCCATGGCCGAGGATACCCGGTGGTACGGGTCGATCTTTGGGAGACACGCCGTTGTTATGCGACCTACGAGTTACCGCGCGGGAAGTGATTCGGCGATCCATCGCGAGACGGCGGGGATTGTGCGGAGTTTTTGAAGTGGCACTGTCTCGGCCGGGGTAATCGATAAGTGCCGAGAAACACCGCACCGAACGCGGAAGTTTGCAGCTTCAAAAGGCGGAAGCGACGCAGCGCAAAAAAGAGTCCGGCCGGCCCTGATTCGGACCGTTGCCGGACTTCATTCCCCCCTGGGAACTTAATTGCGTCTCGTTGGATTGTCGAACCCCGTCGCGTGCGTTCGACGAGACCATTTATCGGTTTTCGCGGCGCGAGACTTTCGCCTACTTTGGAAGCCCACTCAGAAGCTCGGGCGTTCCTGCGAAAACCAATGGGAATCGGTCGCTTGATCGATTCCAAAGCGAACCGCTTGTGCAATGAGCTCCAATTCGCTGGCGGAAATCGATAACGGAGGCATGATGACAATCACGTTGCCGAGCGGACGCAAGGCAACCCCGCGCTGCCGGGCAAACTGGCAAGCCCGCACTCCCCGTTGTTCCTCCCACCGAAACGGTTCCTTCTGAACTCGATCCCGAACAAGTTCGATCCCGACCATCAAGCCTCGCTGCCGCACATCACCCACGTGGGGATGCGCAGCGATCGGTTTCAAGAGCTGCTCCAATTGCCGGGCACGGGCGGCAACGTGACTGAGGGTCTGATCCCGCTCAAAAATCTCCAGGCTGGCGAGAGCGGCGGCGGCGGCAAGCGGATTGCCCCCGTAGGTGTGGCCGTGAAAGAAGGTCCGCGACTGGGCATAGTCACCGAGGAAGGCTTCCCAGATCTTGGTCGTCGTAAGCGTGGCGGCCATGGGCAGATAGCCGCCGGTCAGACCCTTCGCCAAACAGAGCAGATCGGGTGTTACTGCTTCCTGCTCGCAGGCGAACATCGTTCCGGTACGACCGAAGCCGACCGCAACTTCATCGGCAATCAGCAACAGATCATAGCGGTGGGTCAATTCGCGAACGCCGCGCAGATAACCGGGCGGGTGCGCCAGCATCCCCGCCGCGCCCTGCATCAAGGGCTCCACGACGACGGCCGCGATCGTCTCGTGATGCTGCGCAAGCAGCTGCTCCAATTGCTGCAGGTAGTATTCGGCGGCGTTTTGCCGCGTCACCCCGGGGGGTCGGCGATACAAATCCGGCGCCGGGACGCGTAGGGCGTCAAACAGCAGCGGATGAAAGACCTCGTGAAACCGAGGGATCCCCCCCACACTCGTACTCCCCAGGGTATCGCCGTGATAGGCCCACTGCAGCGCAACATATCGCTGCTTCTTCGGTTTCGGTTCGGGACATTGCTGCCAGTACTGAAGTGCCATCTTCAGCGCGACTTCGAGCGCCGTCGAACCATCGTCGGAGAAGAAGACATGGCGGAGACCATCCGGCGCCAGATCCACGAGTCGCCGTGCCAGTTGGATCGTCGTCGGATGGGACATCCCAAGGGATGTGACATGAGCCACCTGATCCAATTGCCGTCGAATCGCCGCGTCAATCTCCGGACGCTGATGACCATGGACGTTGCACCAGAGACTGCTGACCCCGTCGACGTATCGGTGTCCATCCGCGTCAATGAGCCAACAGCCCTCCGCCCGCTCGATGATCCACGGCTCGTACTCGGCCATCTGCGTGAAGCCGTGCCAGACGATCTCACGATCCCACTGCCGCAATTGATCAAGCGATGGATCCATGCTTCGGCCTTGCCGGGTCACCACCGAATGATGACGAGACTGCCCGGCTTGATTCCAAGAAACGCGCTGACGCTATCCCCCACGAGTTGCAGGTGAAGGTATCCGTCGGTCGCGAGAACAGCAAGAAACATCATGGCCGGCTGCTGATGATCGGCGGGGAAAAGGCAACTTGTCACATGCCCTTCACAGGCAATGCTCACGCGTTCATCGGTCGGAACGTCACGCAACTTGGCAGTCGCAACGTCGGTGATTGCATCCCCCGACTCACTGATTGCCACGACGTGCCCCTGGATCTTCCCTGCCAAAACAGCGTCTCCCCACGGATGCAGATGAGTCCGCATTGTAAAAGCTGTTGGATCGTGAGCCAAGCAGACCATTCCGTTAAACAACTCGCAGGGTGCACGCCAGCTTCTGCGTCCTTGAGCTTGTGGTCGGAAAAGTCAACAAGGAATCGTGGGGGTTGAAATCCCGGGTGGACGGCCAGGGGTTGAGGAGACGGAGAGTGACGAGCAAGGAGTTCCGATTGTTGACGGGAAGACAGATTTTGGATTGGTGAGTTGCGAACCGCGAGAAACGAGGAATCTCGCCATTTTGCACGCGATCGGCCCGACCATGGGCTCGGTGGAGAAATCGACCCGGCCGAAGCCTCCCCGTTCACCAAGTGAAGGTCACGGGCATTCCGATTTCGCCGCGCAGGGCCTGGGCCGCTCGACCGTTGACCTGGGCAAGTTCCACGAATCCCCCGGAGCCGACCAGGACGACCAGCGAACCGGCTGGTCGCTGAGCATAAGTTTGGACAAATTCCACGGAAAAAGCTCCTGCCGTCTTCCCCAGACCAACCTGGAGCTCTGATCCGGGCGAGAACTGTTGGAGAGCGACCGACTGGATGTCCGTGATCAGGTTTCCAAAGCGATCGATGTGGACCACCGTTCCCGACAACCGACCGGGCTGCGAACCGACGGCGGGCCAAGTCAGCACGCAAGGGTCGTCCACGGGTGGACCGAAGGCAGACGGTACCACGCCGAGGCTTAGATGGCCCGCGACCGGTGCCATTACGTCCCGGCCGTGAAAGGTAGACGAACGGGTCGCACGCCAGAATCGCGACTCTGCGATCGAACGAATCCACTCGGCCGGAGAATCCTCCAGGAGATCCGTGAGCAGGCCGTTATCGGGCGCTACGAAATACTGGTGTCGAATCCGGGCAAGCAGAATCCGGCGTTCCGTCCCCACCCCGGGATCCACGACCACGACATGACAGGTCTCCGCGGGAAACGCCGGCACGGACTGCTGCAGCAAGAAGGCGGCCTGGCGGATCTGCTGCGGGGCGACGTCATGCGTCAGATCGACGATCTGCAGGGACGGATTGAGCCCCAGCAGCACGCCCTTCATTTGGGCCACATAATGACTGCCCGTGCCAAAATCGGTTGTCAGGGCAATGAGGGAGGGAGGAATCATCCGTCATTCACGACCTTCGTCGTCGATCAGACGCAGACACGTTTCCCGGACCAACGCGGGATTGACATTCGGGTTTTGTTTCTTCGCCTGACCAATCAGCGCACCGACGGCCTGACGCTTGCCGGCGCGCACATCGGCCACAATCTGCGGGTTTGCCTGCAGGAGCGACTGGCACAAATCGACGATCGCCCGATCGTCCACAGCCTCGATCCCCAGCGCCCGGGTCGCCGTGTTAAGGTCCTGCCCCGTCTCGATCATGTGCGCGAACAGATCTCGCGCGCGACTGCTGTCGAACTGACCCTCAGAGATCCCGCGAATCAGTTCCCCCAGCTGATTGGCGGATACCGGAAACTGTTCGATTGCTTGGCCCCGTTCCTTCAGCGCGCGAATCACATCCCGCTGCACCCAATTACTCGCCTTTCGCGGATCTCCGGCGGCCTGCGCCACCCCCAGGAAGTAGTCGACGAGGGATCGCCCTTGATTGACCAACACATCCGCATCGTAGGCCGATAGGTCATATTGCTGCTGCAGACGATCACGAATCGCCGCCGGCAATTCTCCGAGCGATTGCTCGACGGCCCGCACTTGTTCTTCACTGACGCGGACCGGAACGAGATCCGGATCCGGAAAATAGCGGTAGTCGCTCGATTCCTCTTTGCTCCGTTGTGGCTTCGTCAACTGCGCTTGATCGTCCCAACCGCGCGTCTGCTTGGGCACCATGCCGAGCCGTTGTCCGGTCTCCTGCCACACCTCATACTGTCGCTCTGCTTCGTACGCGAGCGCCCGTTCGACCGCGCGAAAGCTGTTCATGTTCTTCACTTCGACGATCGGTGTGGCAATCGGCCCTTCGGGCGAGGGGATGTGCAGATTCACATTTGCGTCGACGCGCAAACTTCCTTCCTGCATATTGCAGTCAGAAACTTCCAGGTAGGTCAGCAGCAGTTTCAATTCGCTCAGGTACGCCTTCGCTTCTTGCGGCGAACGCAGATCCGGCTCGCTGACGATTTCCAGCAGTGGCGTCCCGGTTCGGTTCAAGTCGATCCGGCTGTCCGCCTTGCCGGCCAATTCATCGTGCATGCTCTTGCCCGCATCCTCCTCCAGATGCGCGCGGATGATGCCGACCCGTTTCGGCGCGAACTCACCCTGAGAATCGCGGATTTCCAGCCATCCGTCGCACGACATGGGCAGATCATACTGGCTGATCTGATAGCCCTTGGGCAGATCGGGGTAATAGTACTGCTTTCGATCCCATTTCGTGAACCGAGGGATTTCGCAATGCAGGGCGACGGCGGTTCGCAACGCCAACTCGTAGGCCTGACGATTCATCACCGGCAGGGAACCGGGCAGCCCGAGACAGACAGGACACGTTTGCGTATTGGGTTCGGCACCAAACTGCGTGCGACACCGACAGAACAGCTTCGTCTGTGTGGCCAGTTGCACGTGGACTTCCAGCCCAATGATCAATTCGTACGGTGGACCACTCATGAAAGGGCAGGCCTCCGAGTATGCCAGTCGGTCGCTCGCTGGTACATCGCTGCCGCGCGCAGAAGGCGTTCTTCCTGGAAGGGAGGACTCTGTAACTGGAAGCCGATCGGCAGCTGTCCGGAGGAGAAGCCGCAGGGTAAGGACACGCCGGGCAAGCCCGCAAGGTTCGCACTCACCGTGTAGAGATCCTGCAGGTAGAGCGCGAGAGGGTCGTCGACCAGCGAGCCCAGCGGAAACGCGGGACTCGGCGTCACCGGCCCCACGATCAGATCGACCTCCTGAAACGCCTGGTCGTAATCCTGCCGAATCAGACGACGGACTTTCAGGGCTTTCAGGTAATAGGCGTCGTAATAGCCAGCACTCAACGCATACGTGCCGAGCATGATCCTTCGCTTGACTTCTGCGCCAAAACCTTCGGCGCGCGTCTGCCGGTACAGCCGTACGAGCGGACTGTCCAATTCATCGAGCGCCGCTTCGTCCTGCTTCGCGGTCAGGTCCTTCCGCTGCTCCTCCAACTCTCGCATCATTCGCTGTTCGTCCGTCCGATAGCCGTAATGGACCCCGTCGTAACGTGCTAGATTGCTGGACGCCTCACTCGGCGCAATGATGTAATACGCCGCGATTGCGTAGCGACTGTGGGGCAGCGAAACTTCCTGGATCCGCGCGCCGAGCGACTCGTACACACGGATTGCCTGTTCCACCGCCGCTCCCACTTCGGCGTCCAGCCCAGCGCCGAAAAACTCACGGGGAACTCCGAGCCGCAAGCCCTCGAGCGGCTCCGCAACCGTCTGCGAGTACCGCGGGACGGGGATCGGCGCGGAGGTCGAATCGCGGGAATCCTGTCCGGCGATGGCTTCAAGCAAGAGCGCAACGTCCTCCACCGTTCGCGCGAGCGGTCCGACCTGATCCAGACTGCTGGCGAACGCCACCAAACCGTAGCGGGAAACGCGCCCATAGGTCGGCTTCATTCCGACGACGCCACAGAAGGCGGCCGGCTGACGAATCGAGCCGCCCGTATCGCTCCCGATCGAAAGCGGAGCCAGGTCGGCCGCAATACAGGCAGCCGCTCCCCCACTGGATCCCCCGGGAACACGGGTCGGATCCCATGGATTCCGCGTCAGGCCGAAGGCGGAGTTCTCCGTCGTACCGCCCATCGCGAACTCGTCCATGTTCGTCTTGCCCAACAAGACGGCGCCCGCCTGCCGAAGTTTCTGAACGACGGTCGCGTCGTAGGGGGGCCGGAAGTCCGCGAGCATCCGCGAAGCACAAGTCGTGATCAGGCCGTTCGTGCAAAGGACATCCTTCACGGCGCAGGGCAGACCCGCCAAGAGTCCCAGCGGTTGTCCCTTGCTGCGTGCTTGATCGATCGCGCGCGCCTCGGCCAATGTCCGATCCGCATCCCACCACAGAAAACTATTCAACTGAGAGTCGAAACGCTCGATCCGCGTCAGATACTCCCGCGCCACCTCTTCGGCCGACAGCTTCTTTTCGGCCAGCTGCGTTTGCAATTCAGTCGCGGTCAGTTGCGTGATGGACATCGCAGGTCGGATTCTACTGGCGGTCGAAGCTCAGTCCCCCAGAACGGCCGGCACCCGGAAACACGCTTCATCGCGTTTCGGCGCGTTGGCCAGAGCCTGTTCACGATCCAGACTGGTGTGTGGCTGATCCTCCGCAAACACATTCGCCACATCAATGGCGTGCGCCATCGGCTCCACACGGTCCGTATCCAACTCGGAGAGCTGATCGACGTAGCCCAAAATCTGACCCAACTGGGTTGTCATCCGGTCCAACTCGTCCGGCGTCAGCTGAAGCCGTGCCAGCAGGGACACTTTTTCGACTTCTTCCCGAGAAAGACTCATCGATCAACTGCCTTTCTGAAAACACGCATGGGATGCACGATCTGCATCCCACACTCCAAAACGGCATCCGTAAAGCGATGGGTCAGGAGGCGACTTTGGCGACTTTGGCGTCGCTGGGATTCAATTTGAAAGGCGGGCGTTTGACAGCCTTGCGGACCGCGCCGCTCCGCAGGCATTGAGTGCAGATGCGCATCGTCGCGGCTCCCCCTCCGGGAACGGCAACCTTCACCTTCTGCAGATTGGGTTTGAACGTACGGCGCGTGATTCCGGTCACTTTTGTGCCGACCCCACCCAGGTACTTGGCCTTTCCACGCGTCTCGACGGCATTGCCTACCTGAGCACGCTTTCCACAGACTTGACACTGTCGAGCCATGATATTCGTTTCCTCACGAGAGATTCACCTTCAGGCCAAACCGCCAGTATAACGCCGGACGAAGTCGCCGCAACCGCAACCGGCCCGGTCGATCCCATGCCGGGTGCAGGTCAGCTTCTGTGGATTTGACCTGCGATGCGAAACGTTAGGAGGAAGACCTGGAGATTGTGCGAAGTCTCCGCTGGATGACCTGGGCGGCCATGCGGATCGGAAGATTTCTTGCTGTTCGGGAACGGTGGCGGCGTCATTGCGAGTCCGCCGCGCCGGCGGCGGCCCCGGTGATCGCCAAGACCTCCGCCAGCACCCGGCCGTTCGTAGCGACCGCTCGCCCCGGATCGATCGACTCACGACCGGACCAATCCGTGAAGGTCCCCCCCGATTCTTCCATGATTGGCTGCAGAGCGGCCGCATCCCAGATCCTCAGCGCCGCGTCGACCATCGCCACGGCGCGCCCCGTTGCGACAAGGTAGTAACCGTAGCAATCCCCCCAGGTTCGCGAGTACCAGGCCGCAGATTCCAGCTGTTGGTGGATCTGGAAGAGGCCTTCCTGATGGAAGATCGACACTTCGCTGGTCAGGTACAGCCCCTCGGCGAGCCGATCCTGATCCGAAACCCGCGCCCGCTGCGGAGTCGCGGACCCCGTCTGGGTCCAGGCACCCTGGCCCCGTGCGGCGAAGATCCGCGTCCCCAAAGCCGGAAGTTCGATCACCCCGATGACCGCGCGATCGCCTTCCTGAACCGCGACGAGTGTGCCGAAGAGCGGAACCCCGGCAATGAACGATTTTGTTCCATCGATGGGATCGAGAATCCAGCGGTACCCGGATCGCCCTGGGCGGGTCCCCTGCTCTTCCCCCAGAATCGCATCGTCGGGGAAGGCCTCCTCAATCCGTGCGCGGAGCAATCGCTCCGCCTCCCGGTCGGCCACGGTGACGGGCGAATCGTCTGCTTTCCGCTCGACGGCGACTTGGTGGTGGAAATGGCCCATCACCAATTCCCCTGCCTGCTCGGCCGCCTCACGCGCTAAAGCCAGGCGCGCGTTCAAGGGTCCCTCAACCACGATCGTTACCTCGTCTCGCTCGTTCCTGCTCCGTGATGTCTGGATACCCTCGGTCAGCATGCACGAATTGCCCCCATCGTCCGCTGCCAGTCCTCCGCCAGGAACGCAGGCGGGGAGATCATCCGACGAGCACGGGCGGCCGCTCATCCGAAGGCGAATTCACCTATCGTAACCCCAAGGGAAGAATTGGCGAGCGGGAACGGCCGAGCGACGAACAAAAAGGAAACTTCGCCACCTCGAAGTGTTCCTCACCGACCGTTCCCAAGCGGCCGAAGCGTCAATTGTTCAGTGCGCCGGTTGCAGAATCTGGGATAGCTTGATCGCCTGCAACTGCTCTCGCGCCGTTCGTGACACCTCAAGCAGTGCCATTTCCAGCCGCTCGCGCACCGGGGCAAGGCCCGTGCCCACGAACACCGGTTCCTCAAACAGCGATCCATCGATCGCCTCGATCACCTCCAACACCGAGATGTCGTCGGGGGATCGAACGAGAGAGTAACCCCCATCCACCCCGCGCGTCGACTGCAGGATCCCGTGGTTCACGAGGTGGCGCAGGATCTGGAGTAGAAACCGTTCCGGCATTTCGCCCTCGGCAGCCAACCGACTGCACGGAACCGGACCATTGGAATTCGATTCGGCAAGCTGAAGAGTCGCCTGAATGGCATAGGTAACCGTTCGAGATAGTTTCATCGTAAAAGGCTCGCTGTGTCGCCCGATTCGAAACTGACCAAGTCGCGATCATCTCGCGGACCCGGTGACAGAATCCGATGGAGCACATGGCTCCATCCCGCTTCGAAAAGTCCATTCGGGTGACGTGCAGCTTCGCCCCGATGAGTCAGGCAACCGATGATTCAGGTTGCCTCTGAACGGGACGCCCCCATAGCTTCGTCCAATATACGAGGCCCGGAACTCGGTTGTCAAACTAGTCCTGCCTCAAAACTTTAGGCCGACTGGAGACCAGTCGGCCTACGTTGTGACCGTGCCTTCTGAGACGAAGCACGAGAACGCATTTCAGCGCCTATCGCCGCCGGACAGAAGGTTCCGACTAGCGGGATTCGTCGACCTGCTCCGTTCCGTCCCCTGGAGGCAAACGAAAGGCGTGCCAGACCAGGAGCAAAGCTCCACACACGAGCAGCGAATCGGCAAGATTGAAGTTGGGCCAAACGAGATCCCCATAGCTGACGCGAATCCAGTCTCGCACTGCATAAATCCGCGGGAGACCTTCCGCGCCAAGGGTCCACAAACCAAGCCGATCGTAAAGATTGCCGAGAATCCCACCCGTGACGCAGCCCAAGATCACGGTGAGCAACCGGTCTTGTCCCGCCCGCGCCCGAACGAACCAGTAGAGAATCCCGGCCAACGCAACAAACGACAGGACGGCAAACCAACGTACTTGATTCTGACCGATTCCGAACAGCGCCCCGGTATTCAGCGATGTCTCAATTCCGAGGATCCCATCCCAGATCCACCAAACGGGTTGCTGACCGGGTAAACCCCGCCACTGAAAGACCCAGCGTTTGGTCAACAAATCCAGCAGACAACCGGCAGCCGCAATGCAAGCGAAGGTTGCATAGGCCCCAGCGGAAACCGGCGCACGAGGGCGCGGCGCAGTAGAGTCTGGACTGACAGCCGTCATTACCCAGAAGGCCTCGCGGTGCTCAACGTGCGTCCCGAGTGGCCGCCCCGGCCACTCGCAATCCACTGCCCGTCGTTCCAATCAACTCTGCAGTTTCTCGGCGCACTTAACGCAATACGGCGTGTAGGGGATGGCGTTCAGACGCGTCTTTGGAATCACTCCCCCACATTCATCACAAGCACCATAGACGCCGTCTTCAATCCGCTCAAGAGCAGCTTCAATCATCTGCAACGTGTCTTCCTCGTTGGCCATCAAACTGAGCGTGAACTCCTGCTCGAAGTTGTCACTTCCAATGTCGGCCATATGGAGTGGCATACTCGAAAGCTCACCGTTGCCGTCGGCTCGATTTCGGCGCAAGGCGTTCTCCGCCATCGCCGAAACATCACCACGCAAGCGAGCGCGAAGTTCCAGCAAACGTTCCTTGTAAACCTTCGTCTCCGTCTTTTTCATCAACCGTTTGACCATGAGGCTCGACGCTGCTCCCAACACAAAGGATTGACTGAACCCGAACACCACACAGGCTGTTCGCGATGGAATAAACACGAGCAAGCTACACTGAATCCTCTGTAGCCTTCTTATTTTAGTCAGCCACAGAACGACTGTCAAAGGGCGGGCATCGAAACGGCCCGAAACGCACTGCTTTCTCGCGGTTTTCGGCGGTGCTATCGTCCGGTGCTTGCACCGTTGATTTCACCTTCGAAACACGCGCCGTTTTGGAAACTTGGTTGCCCGTGGCCCATCGGCAGTGCAACGACACGGTGCCGCGCCCCGACGCCCCGACCGGAGCGCATTCGGCCGACGCGCGACCCCATTCGCCACAAGTTTTCTGCCCGCTTGTACGGCCTTGATCGGCCCTGGGAGCTATCCTAGACTACGCCGACAACGCATCCGTCGGCTGCCGTGTGGATGCGAACAGACCGCTCCGTACACCGCGAACGGTGCAAATGTCATCTCGACAAGTAACCGAGCGACCAACGGAAGCGCCCCTTACCCGAGTGCGGTAGCACCCTGTTGGGTTGCGGCTCTGCCGCACTACGATTGCTATGAACGTCGTATCCCCGTCGGATGTTGCTTTCCAACGCTGCATTGCATCTCACTGCGGCGCCACCTACGGCATCGAGGAAGTGCTCGTTGCCTGCCCCCGTTGCGGCGATCTGCTGGACGTCGCGTACGAATGGGATCGCCTGTCCCTGCCAACGCGATTGGACTGGTTTGAATCGAAGTGGGCCCGGCGCTGCGATCCGCTGTGTCTCAGCGGAGTCTGGCGATTTCGGGAATTGCTTCCGTTTGCGCCGAGTGATCAGGTTGTGACCGTGGGCGAAGGGCAGACGATTCTGCAGCAGGCGGACGCCGTCGCCGCATACGCTCATCTGAAACGCGGTTCACTCTACCTGCAATACGAAGGACTAAATCCATCCGGAAGCTTCAAAGACAACGGGATGTCTGCTGCCTTTACGCATGCGAGTTTGATTGGTGCACAGCGCGCAGCCTGCGCCTCGACGGGAAACACGAGCGCATCGCTCGCGATGTATTGCGCGGTGACCCGCCGAATGCAAGCCATTATCTTTATCGGTTCAGGAAAAATTGCCTACGGAAAGCTGTCTCAGGCGCTCGAGTACGGTGCGTTGACGATCCAGATCGATGGCGACTTCGATGATGCAATGAAACGTGTGAAAGAGGCCGCCCGGGAACTGAACATCTATCTGGTCAACAGTGTGAATCCCTTCCGACTGGAGGGCCAGAAGACGATCATGTACCGGGTCCTGGAGGGTCTGCGATGGGAGGTACCGGATTGGATCGTCGTCCCCGGAGGCAACCTGGGAAACTCAAGTGCCTTCGGCAAGGCCTTCGCGGAGCTGCATTTTCTTGGACTCATTCCACGCATCCCGCGGCTGGCCATCATCAACGCCGCCGGCGCCGATACGTTATATCAACTCCACGAAAAGCAGAATCTGCGTTGGAATGGTGGCAAGCCCCAACTGGAACTTGCGTGTCATTACTATGATCAACTCGATCGCGAAGGTCGCAAGGCGGCGACGATCGCCAGCGCAATCGAGATCAATCGACCGGTGAATTTGAACAAGTGCCTGCGGGCGCTTGAACTGTGTGATGGGGTCGTTCGCACCGTCACAGACCAAGAGATCCTGGATGCCAAGGCCCAAGTTGGCGCCGGAGGAATCGGTTGTGAGCCGGCAAGCGCCGCCAGTGTCGCCGGCGCTCGGAAGCTTCGGGAGGAAGGGATCATCGGAGCCGATGACCGCGTCGTCTGTATTCTGACGGGACATCAACTGAAGGATCCGACCGCGACGGTTGCCTACCATGCGGCCGATCGCGAACAATTCCAGAACGTGCTGGGAGCCCGCGGCGTTCGCGAGGCATCCTTTGCCAATCGTGCCGTCACCGTCGCGAACGATCTGAGTGCCATCACGAAAGTGATTCAGGAGCATCGCTGAACGGGCTGTGACCACCGGCCAAGCAAGGAGAGGCCGGCTGATGCAGAGTCGTCTTCGATCGGAATTCATCGCAGGCTGCCGGAAACAGGTCGCCCCGGGGACCTGTCCCGCAACCGAGAATCGGGAAAGGAAAAACCCATGGCTGCCTCATCATCCGCTCCACCAATTACCATCGGAATTCACGGGGCCGCCGGACGCATGGGCCGGCGACTGATCGCGTTGGCCGCGGAAGATCCCGATTTGAAGCTGCTCTGTGCCCTGGAAGGTGCCGCTCATCCCGATCTCGGACAGGACGCCGGCGTGATCGCCGGTCTGGGCCGCATCGGTGTCCCGCTGACGCAACAGTTGACGACTTCGGTCCAAGCCGTCATCGATTTTTCGATCCCCGAAGCGGCAACCGAAATTCTCGCCACCTGCGTCGCCCACTCGGTCCCGCTTGTCCTGGCCACAACCGGCTTGGCCCCAAAACAACAGGAGTTGATCCGGCACGCGGCCGATACGATCCCGATCGTCTGGTCGCCCAATATGAGCCTCGCCGTCAATCTGACGATGAAGCTTGCTGCCCTCACGGCGGAGAAGTTGAAAAGCTACGCCCCAGGTGTCGATGTCGAGATCATTGAACGGCATCATCGGTTTAAGGAAGATGCGCCGAGCGGTACCGCGGTTCGATTCGGGGAATTGATTTCCCAACAGATGGGACAGTCGCGGCACGTCCATGGCCGAACCGGTCGCCCCGGTCCGCGCGGTCGTGACGAGATTGGCTACCATGCGTTGCGAACGGGAGACAATCCGGGCGAGCATACGATCGTCTTTGGCATGCTCGGGGAAACGATCGAGTTAAGCGTTAAGGCAACGAACCGCGACAGCTATGCGCTCGGGGCGCTGGCCGCGGCCAAGTTTATCGCGGGTCGGTCCCCCGGGCTCTACGCAATGACGGACGTACTGGGCCTTTGAACTACAGGGGAAATATCGGAAGCTGAATGGAGGCTGGAGGCTGGAGGGGTCGCTCGAATTCTTGCTGAGAGAACAACATTCTCACCGTTGGCAGTGCAGTGAGCATCCGAAGTCCTGATCTGTTGAGAGGCATCTGATGGCCCGTTGTGAAGAAGGATACCTCTGTCAGGTTTGCGGCGAAGACGTCGAGGCATTGACGGACAGCGACCTGTATCTGTCCTATGTGATCGGTGAGACCGACCCCGAGTTGTTGCACATGGCGCCGGAACGGCACCTGCGGTGCAATCCGGAACTGGCCCAGTTTATCGTCGATCCCGAATTCGACCCGATCTGGGCCGAGGGCGACTGGGATAAACGAAAACTGGATCCCACCTTTGTCCGCCAGCGAGAGACGCTGGTCACGCGCGGCTATCGTCGGTTGCGGGAGATGGCGGGGCGAGAGCGGCCCCTCTTGGAATACCCCCTGCCAGAGATCCAGGCGGAATGGCAACGTCGCGCCGATCTGGAACCGAGGCCTCGCTAGCGCCACGGACTGGTCACTCGGGCTCGGCCGCTCGAACGAGCTCAACCGCCCCGTAGACGACCACCAATTCGCCCAGCTCCGCGGGAACCAAGGGACAAGAATTCGCCAAGGGCGGGAAGACGAAGCGGGAGATATGCTGCCGTACGCGGTCCAAGAACGACTCGCCAATCAGAGAGACGCCTCCACCAATGACGACGCGTTCGGGGGCGGTGAGCGTAATCGATTGGGCAATTGCCCATCCGAGGACCTCGGCAGCTCGCTCCAGGATCCCGACAGCGAGCCGATTGCCTGTCGAAGCGGCTTCCGCAACCTGCCGAGTCGTCAGCCGATCAGGATCCCCCTGGCATCGGCGCCACAGGTCTTCCCGCTCTCCGCGGTCGCCGTCCGTGGATGTCAGCTGCCGTCGGGCGGCACGTTCGATTGCCATTCCGCTCGCCAACGACTCGACCGTCGCTTGCGGTGAGTCCGCCTGCAAGCCGGGTCGCAAATGTCCAATCTCGGCCACCGCGGGCCGTCCTTGACCATCGATTCTCCCATCAAGAACGAATCCGCCGCCGATTCCTGTTCCCACGGTCACATAGAACACCCGCCGCACTCCGCGCCCCGCCCCGCGTCTCGCTTCCGCCAGGGCCGCCACGTTGCAGTCGTTCTCAAAAAGGGCCGGACCATCCAGCGTCTGCTGACACCACTCGATCAGCGGAAAATCATCCCATCCCGGCACCTGATGACTGGTGATGACCCGCTGAGTTCGTACATCAACCGGTCCCCCAAAACCAATTCCAATCGCTTGCCAGCCGAATCGCTTTCGGAGCGGAGTCGTCAGGCGGGCAATCTGCGTCAGGATGCCTTCCGCTCCCGCCGCGCGATCAATCTGGCCCCGCTCCGTGTGGATCAGCTCTCCGGTCTGGCCATCGGCAACACCCAGTTGCAGCTTCGTGCCTCCAATCTCAATGCCCAGAATGTGTTTGGCAGCCATATCGACCTTCCGCATTAATGCGAGCAAACACATCATTCAGCACCCAATGGAACAGGCACAAATGAATGCTTTCGACCATTCCCATGTCCGAAAGCTCTACGTGCAGGCCATCGGTCTGTCGCTGCTTGAGTCGTCCGCCGTCAAAGCCCGTCAAGCCAAAGGTGACGAGCCCATGTCGATTCGCCCAGTCGACCGCCTTCAGGACATTGGGACTGTTCCCTGAACCACTGATCGCAATGACGAGATCCCCTTGATGACCGTAATTCATCAATTGCTGAACGAACACTTCGTCATAACTCAGATCGTTGGCCACCGCGAGAATCCAGCCCAGATTGTCCGTCAGACTCAGAATCTTCAATCGACGGCGCGACTCATCATGCAAGTCCGCTTCGCGAAGCGTGCTCTTGCCCAGGTCTTCGCAAATGTGAGTTGCCGTGGTGCCCGACCCCCCATTGCCCAACACGAATACAAAACGTTCGTTCTGCCACGACTGGAACAGCGCATCGGACCACCGGCCAAGTGCCGCGTGGTCGATCCGCTCGAGTTCCGTCTGCAGCCTTTGGATGTATTCTTGGCTGTCTAGTACTGCCCCCAGCATCCTGATGACCCTCCTGTCCTCATTACAGCTTTCGATCAATCGCCTCCGCAACACGGCGACATCGCTGCATCGTCTGCTGAAACTGGTCGAGCGTCAACGACTGGTAGCCGTCGCTGAGCGCATGTTCCGGGTCCGGATGCACTTCGAGGATCAAGCCATCGGCACCCGCCGCGACGCTCGCCACCGCCATGTCAGGAACCAGGTTGGCATGTCCGGTTCCATGAGACGGATCCACCACGACCGGCAGGTGAGTTCGCTGGTGCAGGTAAGATACCGTGGCCAACGGGAGCGTGAATCGAGTGTGAGCCTCGAAAGTTCGAATGCCCCGTTCGCAGAGCATCACGCGAGGATTTCCTTCGTTCAGCACATACTCGGCAGCGAGCAATAATTCATCCAGCGTGGCACTCGGTCCGCGCTTCAGCAATACGGGCTTGTCCGTCTCGCCGACCGCCTCCAGCAGTCGATAGTTCTGCATATTCCGAGCTCCGATCTGCAGGATGTCGGCATAGGATGCGACGAGCTCAACATCTTCGGAGGCGATCACCTCGGTAACGACGGCCAATCCGGTTTCATCGCGAGCTGCCGCGAGCAGCTTCAAACCTTCTTCTTTCAGGCCCTGAAAACTGTAGGGGCTGGTGCGCGGCTTGAAGGCCCCTCCGCGAAGTCCCTGCGCTCCAGCCTGCTTGACGGCGCGGGCAGTCTGAATGATCTGCTGTTCGCTTTCCACACTACAGGGGCCCGCCATGATCCCCACATGCCCGTTGCCGACCACGAGCTCCCGCGCCCGGACAACCGTCGGTTCCGGCTTCACCTCCAAACTGGCAACTTTGTAGGGCGCGAGAATCGGAACAACCTCAGCAACCCCTGGCCCGCTTTCGAGGGACTGTTTGGTCTCCTCCCGCTTTTCGCCAATCGCGGCAATCACGGTTCGCTCCGTGCCCACGATGACATGGGCCCGGAGCCCGAAGTCTTCGACCCTCTGCACCATGTGTTGCACCTGATCTGGGGTCGCACCACGCTTCATCACGACAATCATCGATTCAACCTCCGAATAGGGGCCGGTCACCGAGACCTTGCGGGGCCGCCGTGGCCTCGAAGGAAGTACAACCGACTGGGCGGCCAGTTGGATGCCGGCGGAAGAACTAGATGTGGACACGGAACAAACTCACTCGGCAGCACGTTTCAAAACCGTTGGGGGGGCGACGTTCCAGCCGAGCCTGAGTCTGCCGCGTCTTCGGCTCGGCGGGCGCCTTGCGCCCTCCATTTGGAAACCACTCTTGGACAAAAACCACAAAAAAAGCCCCGAAAACCTCTACAGGTCTCGGGGCCTAGATTCTTTCAAGTTTTGGAAGGCTTACTCCACAGTCCCTCCGGCCCCGCGACCCTCACGGGTAAAAAAGCCGAACCAGAAGTACCGATCGCCAAACCAATTCATGTCCGCATTATGCCTCACCCACATCTTTGCCGCAAGAGTCGGTGGAAGAATCCTCGAATTGTGGCGTGACTCAATCGCCGCCACGGTCCAATCGCTCAAGTCCCGTGGTGTCGGCGAACAACCGACTTGGAGCGTCGTCGTCGCCGAGCACTTCCATCCACTCGCTGACTGCGACGATACCCGTGTTCGATCGCGAACCATTCCGCATAGCGTTCTCGATCGGCGCAACTTTCATTGCGGTGGTCTACCAAATGGCCCAATTCGTGGATCAAGATATTGTTGAGGTAGTAGTCCTTAATCGCCGCCTCGGTCCAGACGAGGTGCCATTCGTCAACCGCGGCCTGAACCCATCGCCCACCATACATTCGAGCCTCGTTCACCTGCGCCGGACGGGGAGGCGACGCATAACACTCGACTAGACTGCTCTCCATGGGATACAGATAGACGGCCGTCCCCCATTGCATGCCGTAGCAGGGGAAACTCAACTTTTTCCGCGTCAGCCGACTCAGCTGCACCACGTCCAATCGCTCCAACATCCGGGCAGGAAGCTGCGCGAGACGGCGGCGAATCTCCTGCGGCGTCAGAACATGTCGGTAACCATCACCTGGAGACTGGACAATAATGCGGTACCCCGTTTGCCGAACTTCTTCCTCGCTCGGCTCGTGCCAATCCTCAGGTGGAGAAAACGACGAGCGTTCGTTCTTCTGCAGACCGCGGGCGCGCTGACCTAGCGCCGCACTGTGCCGCAATCGCTTCGTCGGAATCACCGTTTGCGGAACTCGAATCGCTCGAGAATTAGAATGCTGACGTTTACGCGATGCCATGAATCAACTCGAATGGATTGAGCGTCATTGAGGTCGGGGATCATTTGGCAAACTGGGCGGACTGATCTGCCCTCATCATGCTAGATGCTGGCCATCTGAAAATTCAAGTGGACACATTTAAGTATTTACTAATAAATAACTTAGGATAAAATCGTGAACGCCGTTTCGATCACGATGCGCAAACCGGGCGACCAGGCGGAAGTCTCGCGAAAAACGTGTGAGGCTGCCCCGTCCAGAGGCGGCGGAACCCGCAAGAATGATTCCATTTGGACAGTTGGATAGGTGCGTCGCATCGCTCCCTTCGACGCGACAGAACCCCCTGCTTTGGGGAGAAGAAAGCACCCCGCCAGATGCCTGAAGTGATTCTTTACACCCGAGCCCACTGTCCCCTATGCGACGAGGCGCTGAACCTGCTGCGGCAGTATGGTCTCAATCCGCACCTCGTTTCGATCGACGACGAGCCTCAACTGCGGCAGCGGTTCGACACGTGTGTCCCCGTCGTTCAAATTGACGGCCGCATCCGGTTTCGCGGTCGTGTGAACGAGGTCCTCTTGCGGCGACTGCTCCGGTCCTTGTCCGTTCCCTTTCGCCGCTGACACGGATGCGACCCGAAGTGAGTAAACGAGGAGAGGTAGGTCGAGTTTGGCGCCAACAGCGAGTCGTCTGGCCGAAGTGATTGGAATGGTCGATGATCCATGGACGGTTCGAATTTGGGTTTGGATCAAGCGGGTTGATTAGCTCGGAGTCGCGCGATCGGGCCCGCCGTTCATCCCTGGCAAGGAATCCGACAGCCGAAACGGCAGGCTGGAGATGGGCTTCACAATGAACTGGGAACGCTGGCTGCAACTCGTGGATCACCCGATAGCGCTTGCGGTTTTGTTGTTGCTGACCTACGTCGCCCTGGGAAGGTTACGACACCGTTTTGAGATTTCGGGGCATCAATCGCCATGGCCCGTACGGCCGGACCCATAGAACGCATCGGCTCGTCGCGCGAAGCGATTCTCGATCATCCGTCACCCAACCGAGCGCCGATGATGACATGCAGCAGCCAGGGGCGACCGCGAGAAAAGGCTGGGGCATTCCGCCCGAACCCGGCAGCCGATCGGTCGATCGTCCCGTAAGCGATGGGGCTTTTGCAGCCTCGAAAGCGCCCCTTCACGACATCTGAAATTTCGCTCGTCCCTTGCGGAGGGGTCGAGCTCAGGCCTGCAAGGATGCCGGCTTTGAGAGCGATTCTTCATTTTACGACGACTGTCGCATTCTTCCTCGTCATCATCCGTTCGGCTTCGGCTTCGACGGCGGAGCAGGATTTTGGCGTCGCCACGAGCCATTACCAAGCGGGCCGCTGGCAATTTGCGGCGGACGAGTTTGATCACTTTCGGCAACGACACCCGCACCATCCGCAGGCCGCCGATGCGGAGTTTTTTCAGGCGGAGTCGCTGGTCCAGCTGAATCGGCTGGAGGCGGCATGTGGGTGTTATCAGGAGTTTCTTCTAGCGCATCACCGGCATCCGATGGCTCCCCGAGCCCTCTTTCGCTGGGGCGAGTGCGAATACCGCCTGGGCAATGCGGCGGACGCCCTGCGATTGCTGCAGCAATTCGCTCGCCAGCAGCCGGACCATGAGTTGAATGCGTACGCCCTGCCCTATCTCGGGCAGCTGCTCGCCGCGTCCAACGAAACGATGCAGGCGGACGGGATTCTGCATCGGGCGATCGAGCGGTATCCACGCGGTCCGTTGGCCGATGAGTGCCATTTGCAGTTGGCCATTCTGTATTATCGAGAGCAGCGTCTGGAAGCCGCGCTTGCGGAACTCGGTCACCTGCGAGACGATTTTCCCGACAGCAAGCGTCAAGCTCACGCCTTGTATTGGCAGGGCGCAATCCTCTTGGCCCAGGGTGAGTACGAATCCGCGGCGGAAGCCTTTGAGCGTGTCCTTCAGGCGCCCACGGCGGAGGATGTCCATGCCGCAGCAGGTTTCTTTCGCGGTGAGTGTCTCCGGTGCCTCAAGCAATGGGATGCAGCCGAAGATCAATTCCGCTGGGTGGTGGATGCTGGAGCGGCGCAGGAGTGGGTCGCTGCATCCAGTTTGGGCTTGATCCGGCTTGGGGTCGAACAAGACGATTGGGAGCGGGCACAAGGTTGGATCTCGCAGGTTCAAGAGCGTTTTCCACAGTCGGAATTCGCCCAACAGGCGCGCCAGCTAGGGGCCCAACTTCTGATCCAGCGCCAACAATATGTCGCAGCGATCGCCGAGTTGGAATTGCTGACCGAGGTCACTGTCGAGAGGACCGGAGCCCCCGCCCATCGACTGGAACGTTTTCACGTCGCCTACCTACTGGCAGTCGCCTACCTGGGGAATCAGCAGCCTGCGCAAGCTCTCGGTGCGCTGCTGCCCGTACCTCGCGAGGACCTGTCCGCAACGCTCCGCACGCAGTTCGACTTGGTCGAGTCACTCGCCTGGACGGATCTTGAGGCATACGCCCAAGCCATTTCTCTGCTCCAGGAAACACTTCAGCGCGCTCCGGGCGACGCGCATTCCGATCGCTGCCGCCTTCAATTGGTTCGCTGTCTGATCGCGGATGATCGCTTCCCCGCCGCCGCCGATGTGCTGGCAAGTTGGCCCACCAGCGCCGCATCCGCGTCGACGCGCCGCGCCGCGATCTCGGAGTTGGCGGAGTCAGCATTTGCTCAGGCCGACTACGAGCGAGCGGCACACTGGTTTCAGGATTTAGCGGACCAATCGGTCGATGACGCCGGTTTGGCGGGGGCCGTGTCCGGGCTGGCGTGGTGCCATTGGAAACAGGGAAATCGCGACGCTGCCGCGGAGCACTTGCGTCGTTTGGTCCAGGATTTCCCTGATGACCGGCGAGCCCCGGAAGCGCGTTTTCTGCTCGCGCGGCTGTTGGAGCAAGCGGGAGAAGAGGACGAAGCGTTGGCCGTCTATCGGCAGGCTGCCGAACGATCGACGGATGCTGGACAGACCGAAACGGCGCGCTTGCGGATGGCCCAACTCCTGGAACGAAAGGGCGACTACGAGGCAGCCCTCCACGAACTCAATGCAATCTTGGAAAACGCACGCGATCCCGTCCATCGGGATCAAGTCCATTACCTCCGCGGATGGATCTTCCGTCACCGACGAGATTCTGCGTCGAGCGTCGTGGAATTCCAGACGGTGCACGACGACTACCCGGAGAGCGACTGCTGGGCGGACGCGACCTATCGACTCGCCGAATCCGCCTACCAGGCCGAGCGATGGAATGACGCCACAACCTTGCTGGATGAGCTGATCGCAACCGAGCAAGCAGCTTCCGTGTTTCATTTCGCGCCGTTCGCGCTATTTCTGCAAGGACGTATTGCCATCGCGGAAAAGGACTGGGCGGGAGCAGCAGCCCGCATGCAGCAGATCCTGACCGAGGCTCCGTCCGCGGAGTTGGCCCGCGACGCACGTCTCTGGCTGGCGGAAGCCAACTACCGTTTGGCCGATTATCTCGCCGCCGAAGAACAGTTCGCGATCGTGGCGGACGAGGCCGGTTCGCTGCAGGAACCTTGGAACGCCATTGTTCCGTTGCGGCGCGCCCAGATCCTGGCAGCTGAACGGAAGTGGCCCGAAGCGCTCGCGGCCGCGCAGGCAATCCTCGACAACCACAGCGATGCCCAACGGCGTTTCGAGGCCGAGTTCGTGGCGGGTCGAGCCTTGATGGGACTTGCCCGGCTGGACGACGCGCGGGCGGCTTTTCAGCGTGTGGTGGATGACCCGAATGCTTCGGCATCGGAAACGGCCGCCATGGCTCAATACATGATCGGTGAGACGCACCGGCATCAGAAGCAGTACATGGACGCCATTCGAGCCTACTTGAGACTCGACCTGCTGTACGATCACCCCCCTTCGCGGGCCGCTGCCTTGCTGGAAGCGGGAGGCTGCTACGAATCACTCCAGCAGATCGACGAGGCGCGTCGGCTCTACCAGCAACTACTGGCGCAGTTCCCCGAATCGGATCAGCGCTGCGTCGCACAACAGCGTCTACAGAGACTGCAGTCCGAATCGGACCGTCTGACCGTAACCAACTCGCCGAACCGACGGTGATTCCAACCCATCGCCCCGACCAGGAAACGCTCACAGGAGAAACCGGATGATCCAGAGTCGCATGGGGAAGCTTAGCGTCTGGTTCGTCGTGACCCTTGCGTGCGGCATCGGCGCCGCCGCAGTGTTGGCTCAATCTCAGCCGGACACGGCGCCACCCTCCGCCACTTCGAGTGACCAGATTTCCAATCGACCAGCGGACGCATCCCCACACCAGGGCATTGCAACTCGGAACCTGTTGGGCGTCATGCGCGACGGAGGCCCGATCCTGCTTCCGATCGGGATTTGTTCTTTCGTGCTTTTCGTCTTTGTCTTCGAGCGTGCGATCAGTCTTCGCCGGGGACGAGTGATCCCCCGGCCGTTTGTGAAGCGTTTTGTGCATCAACTGCAGGAGGGCCAACTCCAGCCGGAAGAAGCACTCGAGTTGTGCGAGGAAAATCGCAGCCCTGTCGCTGAGGTTTTCGCCGCCGCGACGAAGAAGTGGGGGCGTCCCGCGGTCGAGGTGGAACAGGCGGTCCTCGATGCGGGCGAGCGTGTGGCGACCGGGTTACGACGATACCTCCGCCTGTTTCACGGTATCTCGACGCTCAGTCCTTTGCTCGGTTTGCTGGGGACCGTTGTCGGCATGATCAGTGCCTTCAACGCGATCGCGACCGCGGATGCGATGGGTCGCCCGGAACTATTGGCGGCGGGAATCAGCGAGGCCCTGCTGACCACTGCAGCGGGCCTAAGTGTCGCGATCCCGGCGATCATCGCCAACTTCTACTTCATCAGCCGTGTCGATCGCCTGGTGATCGAAATCGATGGCCTGGGTCAGGAGATCGTCAACGTCATCGCCTGCGACGGTTGGAAACGCCCCGTGCAAAAGAAAGCAACGCGGAGAGAAGCAAACAAGGCCGCCTGATCCGGCTCGAAAGAGAGTCCCGCCATGCCACTGAAAACCCACCAAGACGAACTTCCCGAACTGAACCTGACCCCGATGATCGATGTCGTGTTTCTGCTGATCATCTTTTTTATGGTCGGAACCAAATTCGCGGACATGGAACGCAATGTCGAATTGCAGGTTCCACGCGTCAGTCAGTTGGGCACCATGGCGACGGTGCCGGACAAGCGAGTCATCAGCGTCTTCCGGGACGGAACGATCCTGCTCGACCGCCAGGAGGTCACCTTACCCGATTTGGCCAACACACTGCGGTCAGCGGCCCAGCAATATCCCGACGTGGGCGTCGTCGTTCGAGGCGACGCGGAGGGCTGCTTCCAGAATGTCGCCTCTGTCCTGACCGCCTGCCGCGAGGCCGGTGTGCGCGACCTAGGCATTTCCGTACGCCCCCAAATGGAATGAGAGAAAACCGGCGCGCGCCTCGCACGAGTCCGCGCCTTACTGACCGCGGCGCAGTCAATGATCGAGGACGACCAATGGGAGTCCGGTATTCATCGAATCTGCGTTGATTCCTGAAGACCTTTGTCCGCGCCGCCGTGAATAGAACTCGATGACCGACATCAGTCTGATTTCGCCGATTCTCGCCTCCTTGGTGCAAACCATTTGGATCCGTCTGCCCTGGATCCTTCTCGGTAGCGGTGTGGCCGTCCTGTGGCTTTCGCTGCTGGTGCTGATGATGTCGCGCTGGGGCCAAGCTCGACCGCTCTCCAAGTGTGTCGCGTTGTCCGTCCTGGCCCATCTGCTGCTGCTGGGCTACGCGGCTTATTTGACGATTCCTGTCCATCCACGAACCGTCGGACCGGCGGGTTCCGCAGTCACCGTCCAGTTGCTGGTCGACGACTCCGAACCGGCGGAGCAACCGATCGAGCGGACGGAGTGGCAGCCGGCTGAACCGGTCTCGGAGAAACTCGAGACCGTTCCGCTGCCTGTCGTTGAGGACTGGACGCCGGAGCCTTCAGTCGAACGAGCCGTTGTTCCGGAGCCGGACCGTTCGGAACCGCTGAGCGAACTCGCGGAACCGCTGCTGACTTCGTCGGCCGAAATCCCACCCGCACCCGAGCAGAATCCCACCGTCGAGCCGGATACGATGTCGCCCGCGGCCACGCTCACCAGCGAGACTCCCGAACGCACACTGCAACCGGAGCCCGAGATGCTCCCAGCGCCCCCGTCGCCCGAGCGGACGGCTCCCTCCGTCGACCTACCCTCCGACTCCGCTGATCCTGCGACGATGACCGCCGACACGACCTCGCCAATCCAAGGCCTCGCCCTGCTGCCGAATCACGACGAGCTTCCTGAGATCATCGCCGCGCTTGAAGATCCCGCCAACGACCAGACCAATGCGGGCGAATCACAAGGCCTCACGCGCATGCTCGAACCGGCCGCCCGGCGACTGTCGTCACGGCCGGTGTCGGTTGCCACCGGGCGGCCCGCCAGCGCGGACGTTGTCCCGCCGCTCTACCAGGGTCGGTCGGAACAACGGCGCGAAATCGCGCTGCAGCAAGGGGGATCCGCGGAAACGGAAGAAGCGGTTGAGGCGGCCCTCGCCTGGCTGGCTCAAGCTCAAGACCCGCATGACGGTCACTGGGACACGCAAGCTTGGGAAGGCGGTCGAGATTCGCGAAACTTCACGACGCCCAATGGGCCGATCACGCGAGTCGAAGCGAATACGGCGACGACGGGCCTGGCACTGCTGGCCTTTCTCGGTGCCGGAAATACCCATCAACAAGGCGAATACCAGGCACAGGTGGCTGCCGGGCTCGAGTATTTGCGCAGGAGCCAATCCCCGAGCACGGGCAGCTTGGCGGGAAACGCAGGACGCTATGTCGCGATGTACTGCCACGGGATCGCCACGCTCGCGGTCAGTGAGGCCTACATCATGACGCGCGACGAACAGTTGCGTCCAATCGTGGAAAGAGCGGTCCACTACACGGTGGTCACGCAGCACCCAACCACGGGTGGATGGCGCTATCAACCCGGCGATCAAGGCGATACGAGTCAATTTGGCTGGCAGTTGATGGCCCTGGTCAGCGCGCGATCGGCCGGCATCTCGGTCCCAACCCATGTCTGGCAGGGCGCGGAACGTTGGTTGCAGCGAGTCTCCCTGGGTTCGTACGGTGGACTCGCCTGCTACACCCCCGACCGACGCGTGCCATCTCATTCAATGACGGCCGAGGCGCTTGCCTGTCGCTTCTTCCTTCAGGGCGGGACCCATCGCGCAGCAATTGACGAAGCCGCAAATTTCATCGCCCGCGAAGGTGTAAGCAGGCAACCGCTGAACCTCTACTACTGCTACTATGGGACGCTCGCCCTGTATCAGGTACAGGATCACCGGTGGGTCGCCTGGAACCAGGAATTGACCGGCAGATTGCTGCAGTCGCAACAGAAGGCGGGATCTCTGGCCGGAAGCTGGGACCCGGACACCGTATGGGGACACACCGGCGGACGCGTCTATACGACCTCCCTCGCCTGCCTCTGCCTGGAAACCTACTACCGCTACTTGCCGCTGTTGGATCGATCCGACCCCGTGGCATCCGCCCCATCTCCGCTATCGCGTTAGGCTCCAGCTCAAAACCATAGTCCAACTTGTCTCAAATCGGCCTGCGTTGACCGTGGCGTTGGAGACGAACCCTAATTTGGTTCTCTTCGACGCGGTCGCGCAGTTTCTCATCGGAGAAATTGCGCGGGTCGAACGAGCAAGTGCCCGACATAGGCGCCGAGGACTGTCAGTCCCGTCGTAGTGACCACACCGATACAGTAGAACGGCAGGCTCTCGGGCAAGAAGAAGAGCAGGAGCAGGAGCGGAACGAATAGGACGCCAAACCCAACACCGATCCCTTGGGGGATCCAATTCACCGACCAGGCTCCCGCAACCGCGCCCCCGGCGAGCGCCGCCGCGACATAGATCAAGCACGTGTAAACCGCCAAGTAGATCGCTTGGCCGGGCGTCGCGACCTGAGCATTGGATCCGATTAACAGAATCAGAATCCGCGCCCCCCAGCGACTGACCAACAGGAAGACGAGGATCCCGGTCGCGATTTGCACCATCCGAACATTGAGCGGCTGTTCCAGCAACTCGACCTGCGGCGCCAAGAGTTCGGGCGACTCGTGCGGATCAGAGCCCGATGAATCACGCGGGCGCAACATCGTTACTTGCAGCGGACGATCACAATGCGGACAGGACCGCCTCGCGGCGTCTTGGGTGTCATACCCGCAGTCGCTACAGATTCTGTACATCGTTCGTCTCAACCTTCAGAAAGCCGGTGCGAGAGCCACTCGGATCGGTAAAGTAAGTCTAGGATTCGCCCTCGGTACGTCCTCCCGGGAAGGGCAATCCTGGGCCCCAATCTCGCGCGGCAAAGCAAAGTTTCCGACACATCCGTCACAGTAGGACTGTGGTTGCCCGGGCGGCGCGGGTGCCAACCGCTTGCCGAACGCCTTGGGGATGGCGTCGCTCGTAGGGTCCATTTCGCGGTCCGCAGCGGCACCTTGCGACCGTTTGACAGCCTGCACCCGCCGGATAGAATGAAGGGCGAAGCCAGCCTTTCTGCACCATTGTCGGCAGTTTGGCTGATCGAGTCGGTTCTGGCGCCGCCCAATCTGGGGCATCGCCCGCTTTCGCCGCACGGGCTTCGAATACGTTGCCATCTTCTTTTTTCCTGGAAATGTGCGAGGGCGAATCGCATGACCGCCGTGTTTGCTTTTGGGATGCCTGGGCCGATGGAATTGATCATTGTGATGGCCATCATGCTGCTGCTGTTTGGCCATCGTCTGCCCAGTGTGATGAGATCGTTGGGGCAAGGAGTCACGGAGTTCAAGAAGGGCGTTCAGGGCATCGATGAGGACATCAAAGAAGCTGATCGCTCCATTCGTGACTCATCGAAGTCTCACGACCACTAGTCCCGTGTCACAACGAGGAGTTCGGGGCGCCGCCAGGGAGCCGGCAGGCGTCAGGGATTCAAGGTGCAGACCTGCATTCGGCCGCTTCGTCGCTTGACTCCTGCCACCTTCTGCTGCGGAACCCGAACTTAAATTGTGGCATTGCACGAAAAGAGACGTCACCGGAGAGGCTTCGCACGACAAGCCTCTCGGTCCCTAATCATTGCCGCTTGGCAGGAGATGTTTTCGTTCCATGTTCGGACTAGGGTTTCAAGAACTGCTGATCGTCGGTGTCGTGGCCGTCGTCTTGTTTGGCAAGCGATTGCCGGATGTCGCAAAATCACTCGGTGCCAGCTATCGCGAGTTTCGGCAGGGGCTGAGCGAGATCCAATCGCAGATTGATTTCACCGGCAGCTCGTACTCGCCGCGTCGTTCGTACCGCTCCTACACGGACCCGACGCGCGTCGAGGAGTCCGAGAACTACGACGAGCCCACCGCGCCGAAATTCGAGCTACCTTCCCCCGCCGACCCCGGTACCGCCGACACCGCCGCCGAGTCGCCGGCCAAATGAGCCTCGATTCGTTCGGCAGTCATCTTCCGGGCGGCGCACGAATCGGCTACACTCTCGATCAATCCGAGACGTTTCCGCGGGCGATTGGCTCAGCTGGTTAGAGCGCCGCACTCACATTGCGGAGGTCACTGGTTCGAATCCAGTATCGCCCACTTCTCCTAAGTCCTGCCGAAAGAACCACTTCTTACCCGTCGCAGGTCGGCGGAGCGGCTGATTCCTGAGAATGCCAAAACGGTACATACCGCTTTGGGGCCACTCACCAGGAGTTATCGCAATGCCCCATCTCACGCGGACATTTCCCCGCTATCGCAACAATCCCGCAAGGGGTCCGGCTGTGGACACAATCGATTCGTGTTGCCTCACATCACGATCGACAGCTTTCGGGATACCGGTAGCGATCAAGAGCCAGAGCCGGTTTAGCCACACAATGAACTGAAACGGTCCGAGGTGTAAATCCAACATCGACACGCGGAAGCGGTCACTCGTTTGCGTCCAATGGCTGACGTGTACAAGACGCGTCAATTACCAGCGACCGCACTACCATGCATGTTCCGTGTTTGTTCTCCATCGGAGGTGAATCATGACTCGTCCGCCCATCAGACTGCGTCTGTCCTGCATCATCGCGATCTCACTCATCTTTACGTGGCAGGCGCGGGCTCAGGACACAGGCAGGCCCAACATTAGCCTCTGTATGGCCGACGACCAGGGCTGGGGCGACACCGCCTACAATGGCCATCCGCAGCTTAAGACGCCAAATCT
>CAZFWV010000005.1:7782-64251 GCA_964522605.1 uncultured Pirellulaceae bacterium | reverse complement strand
TGCCACTGGCTTTGCCAGTGTCGTCTTGGGTTGAGGAAGAACACGGGCAGAGCCATTGGCACCCAGTCCAGTCGCCGACGAACGCTGCGCTGCGTTTCAAAATGCCAACAGTCAAACCAGGGAGAAACACAGCTCAACCCTGCCGCATGATCGAATTCGCTCCGCCCGACAAGAAACTCACCGTTAGCAGTGCAGAGGGCCGCAGAGAAGGAACGAACGCGAGTGGCGGTTTATTTGTCCGTTTTGTTTGTTGGGCGAGTCTCCTGCTGCTGAGCGGGATGCTTGCGCCCTGCGGTGCGCTCGCAGCAGGGTGGTATCCGTTGTTTGACGGTTTGACGCTCCAAGGATGGACGACGCTGGATGGCAAGCCGGTCGCGCGCGGCTGGAAGGTCGAAGAGTTGGCGATTCACCTCGATTCGTCGGGGCAGCGCGGAGGTGAGATCATTACAGATCGAGATTACGGCGACTTCGACCTTGTTTTCGAGTGGAAAGTCGCCGCTCGCGGAAACAGTGGCATCAAATACCGCGTCCGCTCTTACGATGGCCAATGGTTAGGATGTGAATATCAGATGATCGACGACGCAGCCTTTCCAAGCTTGCGTCCTGTGCAATTGACCGGTTCGTTGTATGACTTGTATGCGCCCCAGCAACCCTACCAGTTGCATTCACCGGGTCAATTCAATCGCGGGCGGATTCTGGTGCAGGGCGATCATATCGAACACTGGATGAACGGCCGGATGGTTGTGTGCGCCGACGTGGGAAGTACGTCCTGGAACGAACGATTGGCGGCGAGCAAGTTTGCCGAACGCGAAGGCTTCGGTGCGAATCGCCTGGGCCGAATCATGCTCACCGATCATAATACGGACATCTGGTTTCGGAATCTCTTCATTCGTCCACTCTCACCACCGGCGTGCACTCTGACCAAATGCGTTTCGGAGTCTCTTGTCGACGTTTGCGGATCCAATGGCGGTGCTTGCTCGGCGGATGCCTCCTGCGATGGTCAGCGATTCGAGGCGATTCGCCCGCAGATTCGTTCTATTCGACACCTCAGGCAAGTTGATTCTATCCGCACCTGGTAAACGCGCAACGTGCCATGCAACGTGCCGGCGGCGCAGCAATGATTCATCTAGAGCGCGTTTATTGACGGCGGCGCAGCCAATCAGCCAGGACGAAATCGCGCATTTCGAAACTCCTCTCCGCTCCCGGGAGAGGTTGGGTGAGGGATGAATTCCGCGGCGAACAGGCCCTCACCCCGGCCTTCTCCCAGAGGGAGAGGGAGGTTTTGAAGTGTGCGCTACTTGGATCGAGCACTTTCTTAACAACTACGGACTGGAAACCAGTCATGCTGATGCATCAGAATTCGTACCACTCGCCCCGATCTTCCTGGCGCCGCAGGATGCGTTACTTACTGAGTGGATCGTGGCTCACATCTTGGTTTGCAGTGGTCAACAGATGGAATCGCAAACTCCGGCGTAAACTGCAGCGACTCGTCCTGCCCCGCTGGTTGCGAAAGACGAGTGAATCGATTCATTTTGGAGTTCACAAGACCGAGGCGCACGTCGCGCGCGTCGGCCGCATCTTCTCGACAAGAATCGCCAATTCGTCCGTCGGTACGGGTGCGAAGAACGTCGCGCGACGAAGCCGGGTCCTTGAGTCGCGTCTGGTCAAATTCTCCACGCGGGTTTTGAGTGGCCTGGGAAACGTGCTGCTGCCCGCGCCTGTTCGTCGGGTGTTCGCGGCGATCGGAGAGGCGCTCTGGTCCGTCGCTGGAATCTTCTTCGTCTTCGCGGGACGTTGGCTGGCAACGCGGCATTACTGGCATCTTGTCGGTGGCATTCCCGCGTTCTTGCTGGCCCTGCCATTGGCCTATTGCATGATTCGACTGCCGTTCTACGGGAATGTCGCCAAGGCACGGCACTACCGTGCGGCGGCGCAAGAGGCATTGACGGATAAGGATTACGATGCCGCAGATCTATATTTTCGCAAACTGTATCAACTCGGTGCAATGAGCGATACCGTCGAGTATCAGGCGGCAATCAACGCATTTGAATCAGGCAACAAGCAACAGGCCTTGGAACAGATGAAGAATCTGGCGCCGGAGAGTGAGGCAGGATTTCCGGCTGCGCACGTCTGGTTGGCGCGACGGTATTTGAATCACGAGACAAAGCTGTCGCACGAACAGGCCAACCAATTGGCTGAACGGCACCTGCATTTTGCTCTCGATCGGGAGCCCGGGAATGCCGAAGCGCGAACGTTACTCGCCCTGCACTTTGAACGCGTTGGACGCTTCGATGACGCGTTGACGGAACTACGTGAGGTGGTCAGGCGACTACCCGAACAGGGACTGACTTTGGCGCAGCTTTACGCACGCCAAGGACGATGGGATGCGGCACAGCGCGAAGTCCAGAAGGTGTTGGAGCTCTATCAACGGAAGGAACAGCAGGGAACGAAGATCGGCAGTGTGGAATACGAGATCTGGGCAACCGCTTGCCTGATCATGAATGACACGGCACGGGCTGAGCAAATTCTCGAGAGGGCGATTGCCGAGCACCCGAATGAAGCGCCGCTGAAGGAACAGCTACGTATCGTGTGCGTGTCACGAGCAGACTCGTTGAAGGCACAACGAATTGAAGAGCACGAACAGATGCGACTGCTGATTCGAGCCTGCCAACTCGACCCTGACGATAAGGAATCGCTTATTCGTCTAGGCGAACGCCTGCAACGCTCCAACGCACAGGGCGATGCAACCGTGCCTTCTCTCGAGTCACTATTTCCAACCGGTCAGGCTCCGCAGTTGCTGTATGCGATCATGGGTACGGAGGCCGCATCACAACGCGATTTCATGTTAGCAGTGAAATACTTGCGAACTGCCTGTGCGATGAATCCTCAGGACGCCCAGTCGCTCAACAATCTGGCCTGGACTTTGATGAAGAGCGACCAGGGAACCGACGAAGAGGCGTTATCCTTTGCCGACCAAGCGGTACAGCTTCGCCCGGATGAGCCCATGTACCACGAGACGCGTGGTCAAATCCTCGTGCGGTTGGGGCGGTACGAAGAAGCCGTTCAGGAACTCGAGTACGCGCTGAACGGCATGAAGGAGTCCGCGGAGACTCACCAACTGCTCGCGGAAGCCTACGAGAAGCTGGGCCAGCCCGAACGGGCCGCTGCTCATCGGTTCGCGGCCGATTCGGACAGTGGGCAATAATCTCTGCGCTGTGGGTGCTCGATGGTGGGACGGATTGGCAATCCGTCCTACAAGGCCAACATCACAGCAAATTCGTAGGACGGATTGCCAATCCGTCCCACGTATCTGGCCGATCCACACACTCTACGGATCGTACTTCCATACGACTGTGCTTCGAAGGCCTGTATCCTCCAACTGCATACTGAGCTGCATTTGTTGAACACCGTGCAGCAGGCCAAACGGCTGATTGGGATCGAAGCGAGGTTGTTGCTGTCGACTCGCGGATCCGTAGATACTGCTGAACACTTCGTAGTCTTGCCAGACCCATTCGTCGCCGCTTGGCGAAACGGGCCGAAAGCCAAACAGGCGTTGGTGCTCTTGTGCGGCTGCTTCGGGATCGGTCGCCCCGCTGATCAATAGCGGATAGAGGCGGCCGAGCGCATGGATGACGGCCTGCCGCTCCTGATCTGCGGCGGCCGCAAACAGCCCTGGAAGTTGCAGTCGGCAAGCAGCAGGCGTGAGTGTCAATTGGGCTCCGTTCTGAGCCGAAGGCCGTGATCCGACGATGCGATCATCGGCTGACCAGGGAATATTCCGCAGCACGAGGAAGCGGTCGACGACTTCGATGCCGAATCGCAATTTGACCACGCCGACGATATCCATCGTCCAGACCCATTCGTCGCGATCCGCGATCTGGTAGAACGAGACTTGAAATTCCCGCCCGATCAGCCGTTCCGGCGGTCTCCAACCGATTGCTGCCTGTCTCAAGAGCCGCGTCGTACGTGCGGCGTCCTGCGTTTCCAACAACACAGTGCAGGGTCGAGTGAAGATCGACAGCATGACCGGCAGCATGATCATCTCACTGCCGCGATTGCGCAGGACGTTGGATCCGAATGCGCCCATCAAATCGCCGCTCCCCAACGCGATCACGGGGTCGGCGTCGTGAACGGCCAAGTGCAGACCTGGCCCCAGGTCGTCGAGCAGAGCCGGACTGACTTGCGCATAACGGGTAAAGAAGTCCGCGAAACCATTCGTGATCTGCTGCCAGGATTGATCGCTCAGATTTGCCGAAAACTGCAGCACGGGAGCCGGTTCCAATTGTGGGACGGTCAGGGGACGCCGACTCTCGGCATGGAGAATTGCCTGCCGCAGTCGGTCGTAAACCGAACTGTCAATCAACGGCAGAATAAAGGTCGTCAGCTCTAATGTTCCCTGCGGAGTGTCGGCCAATCGCAAGGCAATCGGGTCAAAGAATTGACGCCAATAGCGCTCGTATTCTTCGACATACTCACGATAAGCTTCGGCTTCGTCCGGTGTGACGCGTTCGAGTCGGATATTCGGCAGCGTATCGATACGAGCCAGCGAACCGTAGACATCGGACGTCACCTGGCCCTGCGGACTGATCGAGTATTCCTCTGCTGGAAACGTATCGGGCAGGTAGCCGGTCTCGCGCAATCGTCCGACGGAGGCCGCTGAAACACCGTCGAGTCGAGCGCGAAGCATCTTTGCTGTCAGATATTCCATGCGCGCGCGTGACTGCACGCGTCGAGCCTGCTTGAGCTTCACCTCTGGCCCCACCAACCGCCGAATAAACGGATCCGAGAAGTAGGCATAGACGCGAGTCTGATCGGTCACGGGCAGTTGCGTCAGCATGTAGCGGAATTCCGCGCTGCGACCAAGACTGCCTGCTCCTTCATCGTCGACATGCTGCAGCACACGCTGCAACTCGTCCCGATTCGAGCTCAGACACAGCAGTTCACCACGCAACGCCCAGAAGGCGGAACGATCTCCCGCTGTCTTGACCGTAACGATCCCCTGACCGGTCAATGGTCCTGTTCCGAATAATTGAAGCAGTCCCGCCAGGAATTGCGGTTGAGCCAATCTCGCTACGACAGTCATCTCCGTACCGTCGATCAGGAACAGATCGGGCACGATCACCGCAAGTTCCTGCACAGCGCCGGACCGAATGATGGTTTCCAGTTGCGATCGAGTAATTCCCAACCGCTCCAAGTACCGGTGGGTCAGGTCATAATCGAGCCGGTTACCGCTGATCATCGCGCCCGTGCCCGCCAGGAAACCGGCTCCATGATCGAGAAACGGCAGGATGGCTTCCGGCTGTGCCACATAGACGAACAGCCGATCTGGCGGAGCGGCCTCTGCCAGTGGTAACTGGCCGCCAGGTTGTCCCGCCAACATTTGTTCGAAAGGATGCGCTTTCACTCGAACGCCCGGAAGCGAGGAAATCGCGACCGTCTCCGCAGCATCCTGTTTGGCTGAGGAACGTAACACCTGCAATTGAAGCGTTTCCTCCACGGCCGCTCGACCACCCAGCAGGGCGAACATGGATACCCGGTTGCCGGGCCGATCCTCTGGACGCGGATCGGTGCTGGTTGCCGAGGTCTGCGACTGCCAAGTTCGCAGAACGGGTGCAGGACCTGTTCGCAGATAGGGTTGCCACGCTTCGGTCCGCGCTTGATTCAACGACGCCAAGACACCTTCGTCCAGCTCTGCATCCCCCGGATCCCACGGATGTGACCGTTCCTCTCCAACAATCGGATTCCACAGGGTCACCTCAAACGGATCTCGCTCTTCATTCCGCCGGACGGCGATGAGTTGATAGCGCACGGTGTCTTCGGCCCGCACGGTTGGCGGATCCGTGATTTCGAGTACCGGCTTCACCTCGAGTCCGTGAGCTGCGACTAGCTCCTTCTTGATCGGCTCGCGCTGACACGTCCCGTCGGTGTACAGAACCCAATGTTGGCCGTCATTGATGTACGGCCGCAACTCGACAATCAAGACCTCTCGCCGTTCGGGAGCGATTCGCTGCTGACGATCGTCGGCAAAATGGAACTGGGCTCGCGGCACGAGGAACATGAACGGCCCTTCGATCTCTTTGCCCTCGACCTCCTGCAAATCCGGCCACGGGCTGCGATCGAAATTCTCAATCAGGAATTCGTACCGACTGTCATCCAGTTGCTGAACCGTCTCGGGCCCAACGCCATCGTGTCGCTGTGCATACTGCAGTAAGGGCGATCGCAAGCTGCGGATTCGCCATTGGGCCTGATTGTTGCGGCGTTCATCGAGCGCCGCCTTCATCCGACGGCCCAGGTTGCGCTGATCAACCTCGCGCTGCGGAATGCTGTAAAGCTGTACAATGGCCTCGTCAGAAGCCGAACGAACGCGCCAGAGTCCGCGATTGGGCAGGTCCAAAGTCCCGCGAAAAGCCACGTACGGCGAATTCGGTAACGGACAGAAGCGACTACGCTCCACGTCTGCTGCCGCGGGCCGCCACGAGAAAATGACGACCAGAATTGCTGCGAATCTGCTGATGGCCTTCATCGAATGCTCCGATCCGGGATGAGTTGTTCCCGAGTGCGAGTGCTTTGAAGTTGCACATTTCGACGGCACGTAGCCGAATTCGTGAGAATTCGGAGCGGTGTTGTAGGGAGAAACCATTCGCACAGCCCTCCGAATTCTCACGAATTCGGCTACGTGCAACTTCAAAAATGTGAGTGCTAGACTAGGTCTCAAAACTGTAGGCCGACTTGAGGCAAAACCTAAAACATTGCTTGTACTCTAATACCTCGTCCACCTGGCTTGAGTTTCCACGAAGCTCTTAGGCGAGCGAAGTCTGTAGACTGCAGGCTGTAGGCTGTAGTTGCGCTGATCTGCCGTGACCTCCAAAGATCTGGAGACCGTCGCGATCTTCTCGTGGCGCAACAAATGAGGTTCGGGGAGCGTGGCTTCAACGTGGGCAGATTTGCTAAAATGCAAGATCTCGGCGCCGGCGACGAATACGAAGCACAGAAACACCGGCGGTCCCCTGCTCCTCCTTGTCCCGAGAGATTTTTCATGCTAATCCCTCGTTTCTCGGTGCGCTGGCTGATGCTGCTCACAACAGTTTGCGCATTTTTTTTCTTGGCCATGCGGTATGCCGCTCTCGGGCGTTTTTGGGCGATCGGGCTGGTGACGACCGTTGCGACGCTGGCCTTGGCGATGTTGGTCTACGGTTTGCTGTTTTCTCTGGCGTTCGTCTTGGCCGGACTACTGCGGGTTGTTCGACCTTCATCCCCTTCGGTCTCGCCTTTTGCGACGGATTCATTGCCACCCCAAGTGATTCCTCCCCGCGACGTGGAATAGCCTCATCGGAGATGCCCGGATGCCCTTTCAGATTAGGTCGGGGTTGGTATTGCCTGGAGATCCGATTCACTACGTTCACTACGGCGCAGTCAAAGGTCCTCAAAGAGCCGCGCGAAACCGGCAAATGCCGGACTCTCGTTGGTCGTCCTGGTTCATTGACTGCGCCGCCGTCAATAGAAGGTCCGCTGTCGCTCACGCTCTGATGGCTCTTGGACTATTGCTGTGCCCAGGAGTGGTGGCTTGGGCCGCGTCGGGTGCGTTGGTCACGTTGCCGCAACCGGGGCGAGTCTTTGTCCGTTCGAGCGGACTGCGACTCGATCTATCGAGCCACTGGGTCGAGGCGAATGGCTACCGTCCGATTCACGTGGAGGTTAGTTCGCCGATGCCCGCCCTGGCAGATCGTCGCTTGACGATCACAATGGAGCCAACCAGTTACTCTCCGATCCGCGAATCACTGGCCGCTCAGTTCGAATTGGTGTTGCCGCAAGGAGCGACGAGGGCCGATTGTGTGGTTCCCATACCCCAACGGGCGATTTGGCAGCAATGGCAAATCACGACGTATGAGGACGGGGAGTATCTCGAGGATTTAAGTGGCAACCTGGGTTGGCCACGGACAGGCCAGCGATGGGGATGGACAGAGGCATATCCGAGTCTGCTGTTTATCGACGTCGACGCACCGCCGCCGGGGATCCAACCAGCAACTCCGACGGTCTATCGGCGTCCGAAGGAGGGAGAAGTTGAGCGGGAATTGCCCGACATTCGCATTTGGTTCGATTTGTTGCCGCCGGATAATCGCGTGAGCGTGCCGTTCGTGCAAGCGGACAATGCGGACGGCGAATCGATCGATCTAGCAATACTCAGTGACCCGGAATTGATCTCACTGCTCAACGGGGTTTCGAGTATTGCGATGATGCCGCCCGGCGACTTGCCGAAGCGATGGATCGAATACACCTGCTTCGATCTGATTCTGATTTCGCTGGACGACTTGGCGAAAATGGCCGTTGGAGTGCCCGATGCCTGGGCTGCCCTGAGGCGCTATGTCACGGCCGGAGGGAATCTGATCGTTTACGGTGTGGGATCCGAGTTTCAACGATTGGGTCAGCTTCACGAACTGGTCGAGGGGCGTCCGGCACCCGATCACCGCAAACTGCTGGACGCAGAGAATGGATGGCGGTCTCCCCAGGACAAGCAATTTGGGCAGCCGATCTCGACGTTTCTCGAAATCGAGAATTACATCCAGATGGTGGGTCCCGGCGGTACGGTGATTCGTCGATCGATGAGGAACGACGGTCCGCGTCAGACCGAAGGGCAGCCAACCAACGCCCCGGATCCGGAGTTCTGTCTGCGCGAGCTTGGAATGGGGAGCGTTGTTGCGATTCGTTTGGAGGAACCGCTGCAACAAACGGATCAGCGCGACTGGTTGCTGGCAGAACTCGGACGCGAAAGGTGGCAGTGGTATCGCCGACACGGCATGTCTCAGCAGCGACCGAATGACAGTTTCTGGGACTTGCTGATTCCCGGTGTCGGAGCGGCACCGGTCAAGGGATTCTTGCTGATCATTACGGCATTCATGGTCACAATCGGACCGATCAACTATTGGCTGCTGCGCCGCTGGAATCGACTGTATCTTCTGCTGATGACCGTACCGATCGGTGCAGCGATCGTCACGGGATGTCTGCTTGCGTATGCGCTGCTCAGTGACGGGCTCGGAACGAGGGTACGCATTCGGAGCTTCACCCAACTCGATGCAGCGGAAGGATCAGCGGTATCCTGGTCGCGCCAGTCGTACTACGCCGGAGTCGCACCGTCCGGCGGCCTGAATTTTTCCCAACAGACGGCGGTCTATCCAATCGAATCGATGCCGAAAAGCGGCCGATCAAGACGGCGTCTTGTATGGGACGATCGGCAACAGTTGGTCGCGGGCTATTTGCCGTCACGTACGCCGAGCCAATTCCTCGTGGTTCACGCGAGTCCGGCGGGCGTCGGACTGCGGATTCGCTCCGGATCAAACGGTACGTTTGTCCTGGTCGACAACCGTTTGCAGATCGAGATCCAGGAACTGCTTGTGGTCGACGGAGACCAGTTTTATTGGGGCACCGATTTGTCCGTTGGCGAGACGGCGCGTCTGGAGAAGATCGATCCGCAGCAAGCCAAGGCGTATCTACTCAGCCGGCGTGCTGCCACACAGCCGGGAATCCCTGCGGGATTCGAGGTCCCTCGTGAACGCCGACGTTTCTTTGGGAACTCGTTCGACGATTCGTTTGAGTCGCCCGATGCGAACACGAGTTTACTGGAGCGAAGGTTTAGCCGACTGTGGTCGTTCCACCTACCGCCTGGTCGCGTCTATTATGCAATCACCGATCAGGCCCCGGTGACGGTTCCCCTGGGGGTCCGTCGAGCGCGGCAAGAAATTGGCCTGCACGTGATCCAGGGGACTTGGTGATGGAAGCACCCGCTGCACACTCTAACGGGAATTCGATGATTGATCTCCATCGCCTGCACCGATTCTTCGGGCTGACGCGCGCGGTGAATGATGTCTCGTTCAGTGTCCCGCGCGGAGAGGTGTTCGGTTACATCGGCCCGAACGGCGCCGGCAAGACGACGAGCATGCGAATCCTTGCAACACTGGATCTTCCCACGTACGGGGATGCACGAGTTGACGGCTTTTCGGTGATCAACGATCCCGATCGTGTGCGGAAGCGGCTGGGCTTCATGCCCGATTACTTCGGTACCTATGCCAATGTCAACTGCTGGGAATATCTGGATTTCTTCGCACGAGCCTACGGCTTGCTGGGTCAGGAGCGGCATCGAGCGCTGCGTCGAGTGATGAGCTTTACGCAATTGGATCGCTTGGCCGAGAAACCGATCAACGGGCTTTCGAAGGGGATGAAACAGCGACTCTGTCTGGGACGCGCGATGATTCACGATCCAGCCGTGTTGATTCTGGATGAGCCTGCCGCGGGCTTGGATCCGCGCGCTCGAATTGAGCTCCGCGAAATGATTCGCCAGTTGGCCAAGATGGAAGGAAAGACGGTCCTCGTTAGTTCCCACATCTTGACGGAGTTGGCCGAGATGTGTGACCGAGTGGGCATCATCGAGAAAGGGAGTCTGCTGGCCGTGGGCACGGTCGATGAAATTCGGCGCCAGTTGGGCACCCATCGCGAAGTGCGCGTCCGCGTACTCGGCGGAGCCGAGGGAGCTGCGAATTGGCTCAACGACCATAACGGAGTAAGTGACGTCGTTTCCCGAGAGGATCACATCCGCTTCTCGCACCAGGGCGATCGGCACGATGAAGCGAGGATTCTTCGACAGTTGGTGGAAGCCGGTTTTGAAGTTGCCGAATTCCGCAGTGAAGAGAAATCGCTGGAGGATGTTTTCATGCATGTGACCCAAGGGACAGTGCAGTGACAACAGCGGACCGCCTAGAAACGAATGACTTGGTGCCGGCTGCTATGGCCGTCGATACGGCCCGCGGACGACTGGGGCGGATTGAGGCGATGCTCGAGCGATGGGGCGAGCGATTGAATCCGATTCTCGTCAAGGAAGCGCGCCAGGCGATGAAGAGTCGCCAATTCTCGATCACCTTCGCCCTGTTGTTGATTTGTGGTTGGGGCTGGTCGATCATCGGCGTCGCGTTAACGTATCCGGGAATCTACTACGCGCCGACCGGCATCTTTATGCTGACCGGGTACTACTTCATTCTCGCCCTTCCCATGTTACTGGTCGTGCCGTTCTCGGCTTTTCGTTCCCTCGCCAGCGAACGAGAAGATGGGACCTATGAGTTGCTGTCGATCTCCACACTCGGTGCTCGCCAGATGGTCACGGGCAAACTCGGCAGCGCGATTCTCCAGATGCTCGTCTACTACTCCGCAATCGCACCCTGCATCGCGTTCACGTATCTGCTGAGAGGCATCGATGTCATCAGCATTGGGTTGCTGCTGTTCTACACCTTTTGCGTCTCCGTGATTCTCAGCGCCGTGGGGCTGGTCTTTGCAGGCTTGGCCCGCAGTCGGCAATGGCAAGTCCTCGTCTCGGTCGTTTTGTTGCTCGGTTTGGCCGCTGTCGCCTGGGCGTGGGGCATCATGGTCGCGGTGATGCTCTCGGAAGGCATCGAACAGATTCCCAAAGATGCGGCCGAATTCTGGTGGATCCAAATGATGTTGTTGACGGCTTGGGCAACCTACGTGGTGTTGCTGGTGCTGGCAGCCGCTGCCCAGAACAGTTTTCCCAGCGATAATCGCTCAACCAGGATCCGCATCGCAATGTTGACTCAAACCGTCCTGTTCGTCGGATGGACAGCGTATGGGTGGGTCCAGTATCCGTACTGGGAACTCTTGACCATGGCATTCATATTTGCGGCAGCACATTGGTATGTGTACGGTGTGTTGATGTCTGGCGAGAGTGCTCGCCTTTCGCCTCGTGTGCGTCGTCAACTGCCGATGTCGTTTCTGGGACGAGTGTTTCTGACGTGGTTCAACCCGGGCTCTGGAACGGGTTACGTGTTTGCCATCGCCAATGTCACCGTTTTGTTGTTGTGTTTGTTGACGGCGGTCGCAATCCAGTCGGCGACCGGCTTTCCGGAAACCCCCTCGTTTCGAACGAATGTCGTCGAGACTACGGTCCGTGCCTGCCTATTGACGCTGGGATATCTTGTGGCGTACCTGGGCGTGGGTCGACTTTTGATTCTGTTGATCCCGCGACGTGAGCAGTATGGATTGCTGCTGCCGTTTCTAATTCAGGTGTTGCTGGCCGTGGGGGGATGCGCGGTGCCCTTCTTCATCGCCTCTGCCCAACGGGGTTCTCGTTGGATGGCCTATTCGCCTCTTCAGACGCCCAACTGGCTTTGGACACTTACAGAAGGATTGGACCGCAGCAATTTCGATCCGTTCGTCGAAGCTCTGGTCTACCTTTCGGCCTTCGGTATCTTTCTGTTAAACCTGGCTTTGACCAGCGACGAAATTGAGACCGTCCGCACGGCCGCTCCAACGCGCGTGCTGGAAGAGGAAGGAGCCGCCTGATCACCGGTTGCGGACACCGGGTCCGAGGGGCGTGCAATTCCGGGGGCTCGGGCGGGTAAGGGTCTACTGCTGTAAACACGTTCGATGAACCATGTTCTGCGAGAGGAAATCGATTTCAGGGTGGACTTCAGAAGGAGAAGTAACCACGGATTTGACGGAGGGGACGGATCGGCACGGACCGATCCGCGGAAATCCGTTTGATCCGTTTGATCCGCGGTTCCTCTTCTCGATCTTTGGTTCCGCTCGATTTCCTGCAAAAAACACAACCTCTTCCCCGTTCGCAGTGCAGCGACCCAAACGGACGTCGCGTAGTAACTTGCTGCCGCATAAGGCGTTACGGGATCTCAACGGCTCCAGAAAAAACTTTGAAATGCCGTTAGAGTTTTGCCTGTCACTTATCGCATTGATCTAGTAGGAAGGCAGTCAAGCCAATCTGACCGCCTGGAGACCCATCTTCTAAGGACGTGTTTGGGAATACGAGAATCCGGGCTCTCGAGTGTGCCACTGGCTCTGCCAGTGCCGTTGCTACATCGAAAAAAGACACTGGCATAGCCAGTGCCACCCCATTTTCCAAACAGGTTCCAAGGATACGCGACACCGTATCGGAGCATTCAATCATGCCGGCAATCCAGCTCGATGAGAAGGAAATTTTCAACGTCGCAAGAAAGATTGAGTCCCCGGAGCTACGGTCAGAATACCTGCGGCAGGTGACCGCAGACGACAGCGGTTTGCTGCAGCGGATCACGGCGCTACTGAGAGGCTTTGAGAAGCAGAAGAGTTTTCTGGAGCAGCCGGCTTTAAACGTCGACGAGACGGAAAACCCTGAACGCGACCAGGCCGCAGATGGAACGCGCATTGGTCCTTATAAGCTGCGTGAACCAATTGGTGAAGGCGGAATGGGCGTCGTTTACGTTGCGGAACAGGAAAGGCCGGTACGACGTAAGGTCGCGCTGAAATTGATCAAGCCGGGCAAGGACACCAAAGAGGTGATTGCACGCTTCGCGGCCGAGCGACAAGCGCTGGCGATGATGGATCATCCGAATATCGCCCGCGTGCTCGATGCCGGAACCACCGCCGGTGGCCGTCCCTACTTCGTCATGGAGCTGGTGCGCGGAATCTCGATTACGGACTACTGCGACAAGGCCAAGTTGACCACGCGCGAGCGTCTTGGTTTATTCGTCACTGTCTGTCGAGCGGTTCAGCATGCTCACCAGAAGGGCATCATTCACCGCGACATCAAACCTTCGAACGTGTTGATCACTCAACATGATGGTGTCCCGGTCGTAAAGGTGATTGATTTCGGCCTTGCGAAGGCGCTTCATGAATCGTTTCAAGATGACTCGGTCTACACCGGATTCCACCAGATGCTGGGTACTCCACGGTTTATGAGTCCCGAGCAGGCAGAGATGAGTGGATTAGATGTCGACACGCGGTCTGACATTTACAGCTTGGGAGTCTTGCTGTACGTCCTGCTAACCGGCCGGACGCCCCTCGACTCGGACAGTGAGGAAAAGCCGAGTTTTGATGAACTGCGCCGCCAGATCCGCGAAGTCACGCCTCCGAAACCTTCGGCTCGTTTCAGCACCATGAAGAATGCGGAGCTTTCGACCGTTGCTCAACAGCGGCGGATCGAACCGCAGCGGCTCAGTCGCGAGTTGCGGGGAGACTTGGACTGGATCGTAATGAAAGCTCTCGAAAAAGACCGCAATCGCCGATATGAGACTGCCAATGCATTCGCCGAGGACGTCAAGCGATATCTGAATAACGAACCGGTCAAGGCGGCGGCGCCCAGCATGCTTTATCTGTTTCGCAAGACACTCAGCCGGCACCGCGCTGCCCTTGCCACCGCCGCCAGCTTTTTGGCTCTGCTGCTGACTAGTACGGTGGTCAGCGGCCTGTTGGCCGTTCAGGCGAATCGCGAAGCCGAAAAGTCGCAGAAGACGGCCTCAGAATTAGAGGGAGCAGTGCGTACCGTCGCCGCGGCACGCGATCGCGAACAGGCACTGCGGGAACAGGTGGCTGACGATCGGGATCGGGCGCTGGCCGAGGCGTATGCGAAGGACATCCCGCGGGCGTACTTGAACGCGCAGCACTCCGATGGCAATGAACAGGTCCCCTTTGATTTGGCGAAATGGATTCCTCTGGAAGGCCAACTCGACCGGCGCGGCTGGGAATGGTATCTGTTGAACTCGAGGCAGTTCTCGGCAGAACTCTTTCTAAATGGTCATTCAACCGCGGTCATGGATATTGCCAGTAGCCCAGATGCCAAGCGTCTCGTTTCCATCGGCGAGGATGGTCTGATTGTGCTTTGGGACCTCGAAACCGGAACTCGAATTTCTAGTCACCTGGCCGACGACGTGGGTGGGATTGCCGTTGCCTGGAGTCCTTCGGGAAAGCAGTTTGCGACGGCCGGTCTAAGCGGGAAGATCATCTTGTGGCCTGCAGATGGAACGGCCCCAATCCGCACACTCGACAAGCATCACGATCAAGTCAACGCGATTGCCTACAGTCCCCGTGGTGATCGACTCGTATCGGGCAGCGACGACAAGACAGCGATTGTGTGGAATGTGGAGACGGGCGAGGTCATCAGCACCTTCACCGGTCACGGTCACGAGATCGATTGTGTCGATTGGCACCCGAATGGCCAACAGATTGTCTCCACCAGTGAAGAGGGCAAGAGCATCCGGTTCTGGGACCCCACGACGGCCAACGAAGTCGCACCGGCCATCGAGAACACTGAAACAAATCGTGCAGCCTGGCGTCACGACGGAGAGTACCTGGCAACTGTCGAAGCCGGCTGGCCGACAGGCCGGTTCGTCATCCGCGATGGAATGACGCACGAACCGACGGAGGTTCGCACGACGCAGACGGTCAATTTCGCGCGTTGGAACAAGAGCGGCCAGTCCCTTGCGACGTCTCATCCCTGGGGTGGTACCGCGATGATTCAGATGTGGGACGAAAAAGCCCAACGACCAACCCGTGCCTTCACTGGTCATACGTTTGGAATCGCCGGGCTGATCTGGATCGACGATGACCGTGTCGCAACGTGTAGCGGAGATCACACGATTCGGATTTGGAGTTTCAACCCAAGAGAACTGCGCAGCTATCCGCATCAAGAGGCTTTGGAGTCGGTTCGCTTGAGTCCCGATGCGCGACTTCTCGCGGCGTTGCCCGAAGATGAACAGAGTGTCCGGATCTTGCGGAGTCAGAACGGAGAGCTGGTCTACGAACTGAATTCGGGCGACACCATTGCCGCAATCGCGTGGGCTCCCGATTCGCGCCGACTGGCAACCTGGAGCTTTCACGATGTCATCATTTGGGACACGCAAACGGGACAACCGTTGATGAAGTTCGACACCGATCCGGTCCAGCCTCATTGGGCAGGCGATCGGAGTCTGGAGTGGAATCCCGGTGGGAATTATCTGCTGACAGCCGTCTTTGCGAAGCTGATGATTTGGGACACCGCGACAGGTAAGAAGGTTCACGACATCGAAGATGTTCCCGGACTTGTGAAATGGAGTCCCGACGGATATCAGATCTCGACGATCGGCAGGAGCATGGATCAGATGACGGTGCTCGAACTGTCCGGATCGCAAGAACCACGACAGAGAAAATTGCCCTTCGGTGACATCCTGGCGTGGAGTCCGGACGGTTTGCGGTTTGCGACTGCGGAGGATAGCGGTCGAATTCGCAACGCACAGACGGGCGAAGAAATCCTCCGCTTTGACATCCACAGCCGATCAGATTACGTGACCGCAATCTGCTGGCATCCGGATGGAACGCGCGTCGCGACCGGCTCGAGTTTGGGTACCGTTCGTGTATGGAATGCGGCAACCGGTCAAGAACTGCTGACGCTCCGCGAACATGCGGAGCCGATCAATTCGATCGAGTTCAGTCACGACGGCACTCGGTTGGTTTCGAGTGGCGATGACGGGAAGATCAATGTTTGGGATGCAACCAGCGGATACGCACGGTTCGGTTCGGACCACGTGTTGGAGGCACTCCATCGTGAAGGCCGCGAAGGAACGCTGGATGCCGATGGGTGGCAGTTGTGCGGGCGATTGCATGCTGCGACGGGCGATTGGGAACAATCGGGCGAGGACTACCAGCGCGCGGTGCAGATCCTGGGATCGGCAGCCCCAAAATGGTTTGTCGCGGGCCAGTGGGTAATCGGGCCGTATCCGGCCAATCTGCAGCAAGCGTATCCTCCGGAGCAACAGGAGACGTTGAACTTGCGTCAGCCGCTTCCGGGGGTTGCCGGAGGCTCTGAGATTCCCGAAGCACGTGATCTGCGCTGGCAGTTCGCCGAACCGAGTTTCGATCAGGGCGTCAACCTGTCGATGCATGTGGGAAGCGGCGAGTTGATTTCGGCCTACGCCCTGACGCGCGTGTATGCACCGCGCGAGGTGAAGGTTGCCGTACTCATGGGTGCCGCTCGTTTTGACGAGCATCGGTTATGGCACAATGGCAAGATGATCTACGAAGATCTTCAGGGAAGCGTCGAAGGCCGCTGGCCCGATGAAGGGTGTATCGCCGTCACACTCATACCGGGCTGGAACACGTTTCTCGCAAAAGTCGTGAATATCCCCTTCCGCGAGCGACCGTTCTTCCTGTACTTCCGCCTGTCCGACGATCCCGCGTTTCTCACACGTGCCTACGTGCAAATGAACGACGCCAGCGAATCGTTGGCCGCCCTGAATCAGTTCTTGCTGGATGACCCGGAAGATCCACAACTTTACTACGCCCGAGCTGTTGCCCACTTGCGTTTGGGAAATGCCGCAGATGCGGGACCCGACCTGCGGCGAGCCACCGATGAATTGGGCGACCTGCTGGTCGCTCGACTCTTCCAAGAAGCAGAACTCGCGAATCCAGTCGAGATCCTGGCAAGTGCGATTGCCCTTACACCAGACAACATGGAGTTGAAAGGACTCTACGCAAACCAGTTGTGCCACGAGGCGCGGTGGAAGGAAGCCTTGGAAGTCGAGCGCGAGCTGGCAAAATCGGCTCGATTCGCGTCGCGTGCCGAGAACCTGACGTTACTGCTGGCGGTGTGCGGTGCGGAAGAGGAATATCAGCGACAGCGACAGGTCCTGCTGAAGCGAATCGAGGCTGGGGAAGATGATGGCAAGATCGGCGCTGCCCTCGAACAACAGATCGTCGCTTGCCTTGTGATGCCGATGACATCCAGCGAATTGGAACAGATCTCAAACGCATACGAGTGGTACGCGGTTCTTCCTGTGCCGGCACTGGCCGATCCCCACAATCGATCTCAGAAACGAATCGAGGGTCTGTTCGAATATCGTCGAGCGAACTATGACAAGGCGATCGAGTTACTGTCCGATGCGGCTCAGTATGATCCAAAGCTCTCTGAACCATGGATGGTCGAGTTCGCCCGCCGCCGAGCAGCGACGTGTTCGGCCTACCTGGCCATGGCGCTGCATCGTTCAGGCCGCGTCAGCGAGGCACAAGCGATGCTGCAACAGGCGCGCGATCTGTTTGAGCAGCGTGATCGCAACAACGTCGGATCGATCTATACCGAAATCGCCTTGGAGGAGGCCCAGCGACTGTTGGAACGCTAGGCATTGAGGGAAAGGAGTTGGGCTGGAGGCTGGAGGCTGGAGGCTGGAGGCTGGAGGCTGTTCAAGACCCGGCCGATGCCCGCTCGTTTAACCGCGTGCCCAGCGGGCCGCGCGAGATTCCCTCCCGACGCGCGGGGCGATGCCCACGCGGTTAAACGAGGAAGTTCCTTCTGAGCCGTTCCTAGGGCGAAGAAGGAACCACGGATTCAACCGAGGGGACGGATCGGCACGGACAGATGTTCGGACTGAATCAGATCCTCCGCTTCATTTTGCAGGCTAATGATGATCGCCCACCACAAAGGGTACTTCGCAAACCAGGTTCCTGCAATCGGAGCGCCCTCAGAGGACGAAAGCTGCTCGTCAATCTTTTCTTGCGCACGCCTCAATAGTCGTGCGGCAGCGTGTTGAGATCCGCACCGATAATGGATCATCGATTCAATCGGCATTCCGAAAAATTCGACAACCGGGGAATCGCTTGGGACGAGCGACTCAAGTGCCCTTTGGTAGTCCCCTAATCGATAGTACGCGAGACTCGACAGCGGCGCCGGTGGTGCAGCGTCACGCAGATGGATCTGAATCGTTTCCGGATCCATGGCGCATTCAGGTGCTAGGAGGCAAATCCCCAGCAACCGATTCTCGTACTCCGAGGAGAAGGAAAACCTCTCAACTGCACTTTGACAAGTGCTTCGATAATCCTCGAACTCTTGGATCTGATATTGCGCGATCGCGAGTGCTTCGAGGTACTCGAATACATCGGGTCTTTGCATTGCGGCGACGGAAAAATCCTCGGCAGCCTTCTGCCAATCATTGCAGCGAGCGTAGTTGACACCTCGCCCGTAGAACAAACTCGGATTTACGGGATACACCTTCATGAGGTCCGTATAGATCGACAGGAGTTCCGTGGGCGGAATTGCAGTCTGTTGTTGTTCCGGAGAAACGCCTAAGTAGCCATGGGCTCGTCGTTCGAGTTCATTCACAAAGGCCCTTACCCAGCCTTTGATCGGTTCGCCAGAAGGCAAGGGGTCATCGTAATCCTGTGCGATCGCCAAACATTTCCTTGCGAGGTCTGGCTGGCCGACCGTTTGGTGCGCGAATGCCCTGATCCAGAACATAAAGGGCGTCGTACGCGATGGCGCCTGCAGATCGGCATCGATGCTTTCCAGGCGATCCAGATTACCTGTTAGAGCATAGTACCAAGCCATCTCCTTCATCAGGTAACGTCTGTGACCCGGGAGGTAATACCCATACTCTTCGGCATCGCGGCAGATCTGCGTGGCGCGCTCCACCATCATTGGCACGTTTTCCAACGGTTCGACTCGCTCAGCAGGATCCGGACTGACACATTGCCAGATGAGACTGAGGTAAGAATTGACCAACTGGACCCCGCAGTGCTTCGTGTATGGGCCATCAGCACCCTGTGTCACTAACAGCATCTTGTAGGCTTCTTCGCCAAGTTCGACGGCCTGTCTGAACTGCTGTTGCTGTCGATGAATCTCAGAAATATGAACCTGCGTCCACCATGTGGTCGGATTCCCATCACCGAGAAGTTCGTGCTGTAGCGTCTGCACTTCTTCATAGAGCTGTCGACTCGCCTCGAGATCGGGACTGTCCCACGATGCATTTGCGGCAATCTGAAGGTCTCTTAGTGAGGCCATTCGGTACCGATGATCGACTTCGCGGTACAAGAGCCACGCGATTAATACACACAGCACCGAGACAACAATCAAAGAGGCCCGTAGGACGCCCGTTGCTCGACCTCGCTGGAATCGTTTCTGAAGCACGTAGGCGAACGAAGGAGGGCGAGCCTGAACAAGGTCACCACGGATATGTCTTTGCACATCATCGCGCAGACCTCGTGCTGTTTCGTAACGTCGGGCTGGATTTACTTCAAGCGCCTTCATCACGATCCAATCGAGCTCTCGGTGAATCTGCTGGGCAAGATGTCGTGCCGGAGTACTGCGAGCAAGAGCAATGGCATTTCGCGCGTCAGAAGCCAAATGTGCGACGCATTCGCTTGGCCGGATGATATTGTCACAAAACGTCCTGTTGGAGTCATCCTCGGCAGGAATGTATGGATTTCGACTGCATGGTATTGGGGTTGTGCCAGTCAGTAGTTCGTAGAGAAGTACTCCCAACGAATAGACGTCGCTGCGGCTGTCAATCTGGGCATGATCGCCCGCGGTCTGCTCCGGACTCATATACCCAGGTGTGCCAATCGGCTCCTTCTGCCCGTTAGAACAGGAAGTGATGCTCGAGTCTTTTCCTACTACCTGAGCGACACCGAAGTCGACGATCTTGACTTGCTCGCATGCCCCATCACGAACGACAAGAATATTCTGGGGCTTCAAGTCCCGATGGACGATCCCCTTGCTGTGGGCGTGCTGGACTGCATCGCAGACTGCGGAAAAGAGCTTAAGCCGCTGCGACAGAGTCAATCTCGCGGCATCGGAGTAGTCCGTAATCGGCTGACCATTCACTAATTCCATCGCGAAATAAGGGCGGCCCGTCGGAGTAAGTCCAGCATCGAATACCGTCGCAACGCTCGGATGATCGATCAGGGCCAACACCCGGTGCTCGCGGCGAAATCGAGCGAGAATGTGGCGCGAATCCATTCCAGGCTTGAGAATCTTCAGGGCGACCTGCCGCCGAATCGGCTCGTACTGTTCAGCCTGAAAAACGACGCCAAAAGTTCCCTCCCCGATCTCCTTGGTGAGGTGGTATTCGCCGATACGCTGGCCGACGCGTTCCAGCGCATCCAGGTCTTGTGCTGCCTCGGTTTCCGTTTTGTCGTAACTCGGTCCAGGTGAGTCGCGTTCGATGTGTGACAGATGGATCGAGTTGAGCGAGCCATCTTCCAGATCCGAACCGCTCGGTTCGGAATCTCGCTGAGGAATAATCTCAGGCAGTGATTTCTCAGCTCGCGTGGAGTCATTCACGGGTCGATTACTCGCGGACTTGGTTGTTGAGCACTTCATTTAGTGCGAATTCAGTCATGAGCCGATCGAGCGGAGCTTCGGGGAGGCATCTCCCTGGCTTCGGCTCGAAGATCTCGAATCGCGTATCGCGAAGTCGATCTTGCGTCTGACGCAGCAGCTGCTCCGCCTCGACCGTCTGACCGAGGTCACGAAGGGCCATTACGCGATAGAGATCTGCAGTCAGGACGAGATGAACGCATTCACTGTCTTGGGGTAGCTGCTCGAGCGATCTCTGAGCCTCACCCAGGCGGAAGTGCAAGATGCCGCGGGCAAGCCGCGCCAGATCGGACGGGTCCGATGATAGCCATTCAGCGCGCTGTCCCAGTATTTCCAGAGACACTGGCGTGTCCGGCAGTAATTCGCAACAGTACAAAACACGTGGCAAGTGCTGTGAACCTCGAAATCGGGCAATTGCACCCGCACACGTTTCGCGATACTTTGCGAGATCTCCCACCTGAATCGCGGCGAGTGCGGCGGCCTCCCAGTATTCGAAGGAAAGTGGATCTTCACGGACCGCCGCTGCAAAATCGGCCAGTGCCTGCTCCCATTGGTCGGTGAGAGCATACGCCAGACCGCGGCCAAAAAGCAAAACCGGATCGTGAGGAAAACGTTCCAGCATCTTTTCATAGGCACGCACTCGATCTTGTGGAGAAGCCGTCGCATCGCCGCGTATGAGGCGAACGCCGATCAGTGTTGCTACGCGCTTAGCACCCTCCTGGTATTGAACGTCGAAGGGCAAGTTCACGAAATAGGTCGATGGCGAACGTGGCAGGCGGTCCTGTGCCACAATAAAGGCAGAATGGGCCAGTTCGTTCTGCCCGAGGCGGTGATATAGGATGGACCAGACAAGATACTTGCACGGCCGGTCGCCGTCGCTGGTGACAAGCCGTTGAATTGCCACTTCGACGGCTGACGCACGACTCTGTAATGCTTCACACCAGCCAATAATATAGAACAAGCGAGACGACTGCAGAGGCGCACCGCCGTGGATTTTGATAAGGTCATCGTGAGTTTCTTTTGCGCGTTGCACGTAGTTGAGAACGGATTTGACCGTGTTGCCATCGTAGACGATTCGTGGATCGAGTAGCTCCCAGCAGCGTGCGAGGTAAGCTTCGCATCGCAGGTACGCAACGCGATCGCGATTCCGCCGCGCTAAAGCACCGATCTGATTTTCACTTGCATAGACTTGTTCAGCGAGAGGAAGAATGTCAGCCCAGCGGCGTTGTCTGTAAAGGACTTCGACAAGACGATAGGTTGATGACAAAACAATCTGATCATCGTCTTGCATTAGTTTCTGTTGTAGGCCTACCAGCTCGCGATAACTCCCCTCGGCAGCAGAAAGATCCCCCGCTTTCGCCTGCTCTTCCGCCAATTGCGACAGTCGTTGGATTTCGACGAGCTGATGATGGGAATCATTCCAACCATAAAACAGCCAGCCGGTTCCAATGGCAAGCAGAAGCGTGGCAACCATGGCGAACTGAACGATGTACTGTCGTCGTCCTCGGCGCAGCCAGCGGCTAAAGCGATAGCCAATCGCCGGAGGCGAGGCTTCGATTGGTTCGTTTCGTAGAAAACGTCGAATGTCGTCACCTAAGCCACGCGCAGTCTCGTAGCGTCGACTCGGATCTTTCTCCAAGCCGCGCATGACGATCCAGTCCAGTTCACCGCGCAGGCGTGAGGTCAAACTGTGAGGCGTCATCGCGCGTTGTCGCGCAACCGTCGTACTATCCCGCACGTCCAGCGTGGCCAGGCGGCGACTCGGCTGCTTCAAGTCGGTGCTGTGCAAGATGTCCGGAACGTGAAGCGGACTGGCCCGCGATAGGCCCTCCATGTCAAACGGCGTCATCCCGGTCAGCAATTCGTACAGGACAACACTCAGCGAATAGACGTCGCTGCGCGTGTCCACCTCGGCGCCCGAACCCCGCGCCTGCTCGGGACTCATGTAGAGCGGCGTACCGAGAAGTTGCGAGCTGTACGTACGGACGCTTGCATGAGCCAGGTCCTGGTGGAGCGCCTTGGCGACACCAAAGTCGATCACCTTGACCTGTGGACGACCGTCCTGATCCAAAACCAAGATGTTGCGGGGTTTCAAGTCGCGATGAATGATCCCCTTTTCGTGCGCGTGCTGCACCGCGTCACAGACGTCTGCAAACAACTCGAGTCGTTGCGTTAGCGTTAGTCGATGCTCATCACAGTAGTTGGTGAGCGGCTGCCCGGGAACGAGTTCCATCACAAAAAACGGATACCCACGGTCGGTCGTTCCGGCATCCAAAACACGCGCAATTCCCGGATGATTCATCATCGCCAGCAATTGCTGTTCGGCACGGAACCGCCGGATCACCTGTCGCGTGTCCATGCCCGGCTTGATGATCTTCAACGCGACCTGGCGGCAAATCGGCTCCAATTGTTCCGCAAGGTAGACGATGCCGAAACCGCCTTCTCCCAGCTCTTCCAGCAGACGGTACTTGCCCACCTGAGCCCCGGGGCGAATCGGACCCGAACCATCGGCCCAGTCGAGCCAGGAGCTTTGCTGACCGTGAGCCCGCAGGAGCCGCTCCACCGACCGGCGAATTTCGCGATCGGGACAACAGCGTTCGAGAAAGGCTGGCCAATCCGACGCCGGATGTTGCTCCACCGCTTCCAGGAAAATCCTTCTGGCGGTTCGATTGGCCTGCCGATTCATGCTGACACCTTCGGGAAGCCAAACCCCTCGTCATCGCATGGCAGTGCGCGCGTCCACCGGCGTCGCATCCAGTCTTGCGGTTGTCTGGTCCGCAGCAGACGATTCCGCGATGTCGGTCAAGGGATCATCGGGATCGTCACACAATTCGGCCAGCAACCAGGCGCGGGCGTAAGTCCACAAGCGGTAGCCGCTGGACCGCGAAATCTCCAACACTTGCGCTGCTTCCTCGATCGAAAGTCCGGCGAAAAAACGCAGCCGGACCAGTTCCGCCGCGGCGAGATCTTCGACTCGCAAACGTTCGATGGCTTCATCCAGCGAAATCACCCACTCCGGCGGTCCAAGATATAACAGGTTCTCCTCCGACAACGGTCGCCGGTGGCCCGTTCCCCCACGCTTCTGACACCGTTTCGCCCGAGCCCGATCGATCAGAATCCGCCGCATTGCCTCCGCCGCCGCTGCAAAGAAATGCCGTCGACACTTCCACTGCGGCGATTGGTTTCCTTCAAAGAGCCGCAAATACGCCTCGTGGACCAAAGCGGTCGCCTGCAGCGTCTGGCCCGGCGCTTCGTGAGAAAGCTTGCGGGCCGCTAACTGACGCAGTTCATCGTAAACAAGGACCAATAGCTGGTCCGTCGCCTCGCAGCTGCCCTGCTCAATCTGGGAAAGAATCTGCGTAACGTCACTCATTCGTCCGGCTTGAGACCTCGCGATATTCGTCAGATGGGGTCCGATGAGTGGCCGCATTATATCACGGACTGCCAGTTCGGCGCTGGACTTTCCCGTTTCGCACCAGGAATCGCAATCCGCGCAGATCGGCAAATTGCCATGTCGCAACTAGCATTTTAACGCGTAGGGCCTTCCGCGGTGGGCACTCGTCGTGCGGAATTTGCGATCTGGAATCGAATCGGATATCTTCAGCCTGCGTAGGCTCGCGCATTTCACGCGGTTTCGCGCAACTTGTTTTCAACGGATCCAGATCAAATAGGGGAATCATCATGCGAGAAAAACGAGGTGTCCAGGTTGACGCGATCGTGCTCTGGATCGAACGAGTGATTCGGCTCGCCATTCCCTTATGCCTTCTGGCCGCCGGTTCTGCTCACGCGGATCTCTATTCCCACTGGCCGCTCGATGACGGGAGTGGTGAGGAAGCGAGAAACATGGTCGCCACGGGTGACCCGGGCATCATTTACGATGCTGATCTCGACGGCCTGGGGCCTGATGGCAGCGTCTGGGTCGAGGACGCGGAGCGGGGAACGGTGTTGGGACTGGGTGGCAATACTGCTTGGGTTCAGGCCGGCTACTTGCCCATGATGGATCTGGAAAATGATTTCAGTTGGGCGTTCTGGGCACGCCAACACCCCAATCAGGCGACGCCGTCGAACGACATTGTTATTGGCAACCGATACGACGATGCAGGACAAAATACGGTACCGCGGGAATTCATCAAATTCACGCCGCGGCAATTCGAGTATCACATGGACAGTGCGTTTTCGGACAACATGCGTTATGCACCCGACAACGACATCCCAAGCTACGATGTGTGGATGCATCATGCTTTAGTCAAGGTTGGCACCGAGCTGACTTATTTCCGCAACGGCGAGATCGCAAACACGGGTGAGCTGACACAATCAATGCTCAGCCCCGATCCTTTTCCGTTCTACATGGGCGGCCAAGACGGCCGAGAGACGTGGGCAGGCTACTTGAGTAATGTGCAACTCTACGAAAGCGGGCTGACAGGGGCGGATATTCAGACGGTGATGATGTCGAATGACAGCCTGGCGGGTAAGGGACTTTATGGCCATTGGCCGCTGGACGATGGAGCGGGCGACGAGGCCGCTAACTTGGCCCCCGGGACCGACCCGGCGCTGATCTGGGGCGCTGAATTCGGTGGCTTGGGACCCGACGGGAGTGTTTGGGTTGACGATCCTGAGCGAGGGACCGTGATCGGATTCAGCGGAAGTGATACAGCCGGCAGCAATGCCTGGGTCGAAGCCGGCTATCTGCCGATGATGACCGACGAAAACGATTTCACTTGGACCTTCTGGGCGCGACAGGCACCGGGCCAGGCGACTCCAGCCAACGACATCATTATCGGGAACCGTTGGGGCGATAATAATGTGGACACCGCGCCTCGTGAGTTCATCAAGTTCACACCCAACCAATTCGAATTCCACATGAACGGCGCTGCTGCCGGGAATGTGCAGTATTCACCGGCTACGGATAGTGAAACAGGGATTCCCAGCAATGATGAGTGGATCCACCATGTCGTCGTCAAGGATGGAGAAGAACTCACCTATTACCGTAACGGCGAAGTTGCGAATCAGGGTATGGTGACTCGCGAAATGCTCAGTGCAGATCCCTTTCCCTTCGCCATGGGGGGCCAGAATGGTGTAGAAACCTGGCAGGGCTATCTGAGCGATGTGCGTCTGTTCGACCACTCGTTAACGCCCGAGGAGATTTCGGCAATCATCGGTGGAGGAGTGCGCGGCGACTACAACGGGAATGGCGAGTTAGACGCGGAAGACCTGGATTGGCAGGCGGAAGTCCTGTTAGGCCTCCGCGATTACGAAGATCAGTACGACGAAACCGGTGATGGTCAGGCGACTGAGGCAGATCGTGCATACTGGCTGGCCGAGCTGAAGAAGACTTGGGTTGGAGATTCAAACTTCGATTCCAAGTTCGACACAGCCGACTTAGTACAAGTCCTCAGCTTCGGCAAATACGAGACGGGAGAGAATGCCGGTTGGGCCGAAGGCGACTGGACGGGAAATCTAACGTTTGATACGGGCGACCTGGTCGCGGCACTGGGAGCAGGTGGCTACGAACAAGGGCCCTTTTCCGACGACGGCAACGTGGCTACCGTACCGGAGCCAGGCGCTTCCGTTTTGCTGATTCTGGGGATGCTTGGTTGGCTGTCTCGCGCGCGTCGTGAGTAGTCTGCCCCGGGAACGCATGGGGGCATTTCTCAGAGACGATTCCCGTTGCGTAGCGGCAGGATGGAACCTGTCAGAAACCCCTGATCGACATGATTCCGCAGCTCGCGGGCCATGTTGACGGAGTTTTGCAGGGAATTGGCGATCAGATAGAACCGGTGATAGAAGACCTGACCGGGTTCGATGCGCACGCGCTTCTGCAGACTGGTCGCGGTCAGGTCGCGATCCCCCGTGCGCACGGTTCCCCATCGGAACGTCGTGCCTGCAGTCTGACCGGCATTCTGCTCGTCGTTGCCGAAAACGATCGTGAAGGCCGCATCATCCGGCTTGGTTCCTGAGGCAAACACGAAGTAACCGGAACTGTCCTGAATCGAAACCGGTTTGTCTTTACAGTTCGAGGCTGGGCACCAATCGCGCTGGTCTCGCTGAACTTGACCGTTGGCCAGACTGCGCAGCTGCACGGGAAAACTGCTGTTGCGAATGGGAAGCCACGGACTGGCGAGAAAGGTGGCTTTCTCTCGGTTCGGAGACATGTTCTGGTAGACGTAAGTCACCTCGATCACTCCGCTCCCAAGGTCCCGAATCTGCTGCAACAGGAGGAAGTTCGAATCGTAAATCGAAGGCACCCGCGCTTGTTGTGGCCAGACTAAGGTCGCCACGGTCCTCTCTGCCGGGAGCCAAGCCTGATCCAACATGGGCGAGTAGTTGACCGGCCCGCCGCTGGCACTCCGGTAGGTACCCGCCTGGTGAATTTGATTCTTCGTTAAGTCCTGCGACGGGTCATTCAACTCCCCATCGACAATCACCGTCTGAATCACTTCATCGGTCCATTCGGAATTCCGCGCCGTGCCCACGGCCGGGTTTCCTTGGCTGCCGACCACTTCCCGCCAGCGGCCCGACGCATCGCGCATCCGGAAAGAATAGAGTTGTGATCCCTTACCCAGGCGAAACTCATAGAGGGGTTCTTGATCAGCGTCTGTCACGGTCAGACGCGAGTCAAACACCTGTCGTTCATTCAACCCACCCCAGTTAGTTCCTGTCACGTACTGCTGCGAACAAGTGATCGGGTACTGCTCCGAATGAAACTGCGGTGCTTGGCTCTCGGGAATGACGTCCATCCAACTCGGCCGGTAGGTACCTGCAAATGTCTCGCAACCCTGACCGTTTGTTGTGCCGGGAGAGGTCTCGGCCGTCAGATAATTCATGACGGCCGGCAGCGGTCCGCTGGTACGAATGGTCACTCGCAACACGCCATCGGCAGGAACTGAAACTACGAAGCGTGCGATCCGTACTTGACCAGCGGCAATCTCGAATTGCTGTTCGACGCCGCCGCCGATCGTCACTTTCTGCGATCGCGCCGATAACCGATCTCCCATTCCGATCTCTAATTGGCAGATCGACAGAGGCGCCAAACGCAAAGCGAAGTCGATTCGCTTTCCCTGGATGAAATCCTGTGAATCGCTGGCCGCCTGTCCCGCACGGCTGATCGCCGCTAAGCTGGTTGCGGTGGATCCGATAAAGCCATACTCTCGTGTTGCAGCCCACCGATGGGCCGGCGTCACGCGCGTCATTCCTTTTTGAACAGGCGAAGTGCCACTACCGAAGTCCAGTTGAAGAGACTGGCGGACGAACGGTTTCTCGGGAACTTGTGGCGGAGCATTCAGATGATCGATGACGAGCAACGCATCCATGGGGGTCACGCAACCGTCGGCATTGCTGTCCAGGAAGGGGGGCGTGGAGGACGGTTTCGCAGGTAGTCCACACGCCTGGGATCCCCCATTCAAGTAGTCGATCACCAGCAATGCATCGACAGGCGAGACGAGCGAGTCGCCGTTGGTATCAGCTGGCATTGTCGTATTGTGCCAAACGGGCGTCCCTCGCTGCGACGCATTGACCGCAGCTTGCAGCGTTGCGAGGGTATTCCCCGCCAGCAACTCGCGCACCTCAAGTGACTCAAAGCAAAGAATTCGCTGCATTCGGGCGGGAACCGTAACCTGGTGACCGTTGCGTTGTCAATGAGCCGGAACGACCAGCGGAAGTGCCGTCGTTCTCCGGAGATTTCTCGATTCTCGAGAACGTTGGCTTCGCAACTATGAAAAGGAACTCTCGATCCACCGGAAACGACTGTGACCGTGGATCGCAGGAGTCATCACTCTATTTTTCTTGCCGCCTGACAGCGGGGCAAGTAGAATCCGGCTTGCGCGGTGCAGATTGCGCCGCAGCCGGCGATCGTGTTACGACCGTTGCAAACGTTACGATGCTGGTTTCGCCTGTTGCCATGAGCGGGAGTTCCTCTCCCTCTGAGCGTCGTGCGGTTTCAAAGTGTTGGTTTTTCCGGAGTTTACGAACAGGATTCACTTTCACTCCGGTGGATATCGCGTTTTGTTTTGACCGAAGGAAGAGAGGAAGCCACGGATTGGACGGAGGGTACGGATCGGCACCGACAGATCCGTGGACATCCGTATTGTCCGTTCGATCCGCGGTTCCTCTTCTCGATCTTTGGTGTCGCTCGACTTGTGCGTCAAAGCGAGCTCGATGCGGACGGGTGTTGTAACTTCGGATGAACCAACAACTTTTGAATCGTACGACCCCTCCGGGTGAATCGGGCCGTAGACGGGGAACGGGCGGTGCGGCGAGACCGGGTCGGCACGTGCGGCTCGCCTGAGAAGGACCCGGCGTGGAAACAGCACACACTTCTCTGGAGGCAGCAATTCTTATGGAACGACGCGAATTTCTCAGAGGTCTTTCGACGGCAGGATTGCTGTCGATGCTCGATCCAGCTTACCTGACCGCCAAGGAGCTTCTGCAGTCAGGCCAATCGTCAAGCGACCCGGTTCCACAACGCAAGTACGGTCGCGCACCGGATCACCTGTCCGTGATCGGATTTGGTGGGATCGTGGTCAAAGATGTTACGCCCGAGGAAGCGTCGCGGTATGTGTCCGAGGCGTTTGATCGAGGCGTCAACTATTTCGACGTTGCGCCGACCTACGGGAACGCGCAGGAACGGCTGGGACCGGCACTGCAGCCATACCGCGAACGATGCTTTCTGGCTTGCAAGACAACGCAACGCGATGCGCACGGTGCACAGCAGGAACTGGAAGAGTCTCTGCGATTGTTGAAAACCGATCACTTTGATCTCTATCAGCTACACGCAATCACAACTCTCGAGGATGTCGAACAGGCCTTTGCACCGGGCGGCGCGATGGAGACGTTTCTCCGAGCGAAAGAACAGGGCAAGCTCCGATATCTTGGCTTCTCGGCCCACAGTGAGGAAGCTGCTCACGCGGCACTCGATCGCTACGATTTCGACTCGATCCTCTTTCCGTTGAGTTTTCCGATTTGGATCCAGGAAAACTTCGGACCTTCTGTGCACGAGCGGGCCAAGGCAGGGGACCGCGGAATCCTGGCACTCAAGGCCATGGCGCATCAGAAGTGGCCGCAGTCCGGCAACCGCTCCGACCGACGGTGGAATAAGGCATGGTACGAGCCGTTTGACGAGATCGACAAGGTGTCGCTCGGCTTGCGGTTCACATCCCACTTGCCCGTGACCGCGATGATTCCACCCGGCCATTGGGAACTGTTCAAGATGGCGGTTGAACTGGCCCAGTCGGGCGCTCTGACGCCGCTCAATGACAATGAGCAAGAGCTCATTCGTGCGATCGCGATGGAGAGTGATCCGATCTTCTCGAAGAACGCTTAATCGGGGGGAGGTAGAAGCCGTGAAGCGTCGTGACTTCCTGAAAAGCTCACTGGGTTTGATGGGATCGTTGTCTCTGCCCGCTTGCCTTGCGGAAGCCGAGGATGACGTCCCTTCGTATCCGTACCTGGGTCGCACGGAGGATTACGTCGATTTTCAGATGATCGATCCCGGGTCGAAGATCGACAGGATCGAGTCATGGGTGCTAGGAGAATATGGCTTCGTTCGGATCACAACGGATCAGGGACAGGAGGGTTACGGACAACTTTCGTCCTACGACCCACAAACGACTTCGACGGTGCTGCATTGGAAGGTTGCACCTCACGTGCTTGGTCAGGATCCGTCCAAGATTGATTTGCTCGTCGATCGCGTCATCGACGCGAATATGAAATTCCCCTGGTCGTTCGTCTGTCGCGCGCTGTCCGGCGTTGATACGGCGATCTGGGACCTGTTCGGCAAGATCCAGGGCAAGCCCGTGTGTGAAATGGTTGGGGGGAACACCGACCCGTTTCCGGTCTATGGATCGAGCATGCGCCGCGACATTTCACCGGCGGATGAGGCAGCCCGCATGGCCAAGCTGCGCGACTCGCATGGATTCCCAGCATTCAAAGTCCGCGTCGGAGTTCCAACGGGGCATGATCGGGATGCGGCACCGGGGCGCAGTGGACTGTTAATCCCGACCGTGCGCAAGGCTGTCGGGGAAGAAGTTGAACTGCTGGCCGATGGCAATAGCTGTTACACTCCGCCAAAAGCAATCTCGATCGGACGATTAATGGAAGAGAATCGCTACTTCTGGTTCGAGGAGCCCTGTCCGTACTGGGAACTGGAATGGACGGCGGAAGTGGCTGCGGCTCTCGAGATGAACGTGGCCGGTGGCGAGCAGGATAACGATCTAGCTCAATGGCGACGCATGATCCGGATGAATGCGGTCGATATTCTGCAGCCCGATTTGTGCTATGTCGGCGGATTCACACGTGCCTGGCGCGTGGCGAAACTGGCACAAACGGCGAATAAACTGGTCGTGCCGCACTCGTCTCACCTATCGCTGATCACGGTCTTCTCCTTGCACTTCATGACGGCCATCCCCAATGCTGGGCCTTTTGTGGAGTTTTCGATTGAAGATGACATCAACCAGGGCGAAAAGATCTACCGTCCAGCGCTGCAGGTGCGAGACGGAAAAGTCAAGATCCCCGATGGGCCCGGCTGGGGCATCGAGATCAATCCCGATTGGCTGCAGAAGGCGGAGTATCGCAAGAGCGAACGGAAGAAAGACGGATGATTCGCGTTTCGTTCACGATCGCATGATCTTCTATTCAGGCGTGCCATTGGCCAATCGATCGGATATACTCGTCAGAAGACCTCGTTCGAGGGTACCCGTAATTCTTCCATGACAGATCGAGTACTACGGGACAACGCGCGGACCAACCAGTTCCTCTGCGGCCCTCTGCGCTGCTAACGGTGAGTTTCTTGTCGGGCGGAGCGAATTTTTTCATGCGGCAGGGCTGAGTTGTGTTTCTACCTGGTTTGACTGTTGGCATTCTGATGCGCAGCGTAGCCTGTGGCGGCGACTGGACTGAGTGCCACTGGCTTTGCCAGTGCTCTTCCTCGACTCAAGAGGACACTGGCAAAGCCAGTGGCACACCGATTGCGCCGAGTGGGGAAGCACCCCCTTGGGTTGCCGCCGAAGGCAGCACTGCGCCTTTGCGGGCTCTGCGTTTGGCTTTTCCTTGAACCGCTTCAATCGCGCAACTCGCGAAGGCGGGAACCCGGACCTTCGGGTTGAGAAATCACCTGCAAAAATGAAACGCGGAGGGCCGCAGAGGAGAGGAATTGCCGGATTCCAGCCTGTGGTTTCGTGGGAAATGGATGCTGCATGTCGATTGTGTTTTTCACTGGCTTTCCTGGTTTTCTCGGTTCGGAGTTGCTACCGCGAGTCTTGCAGCATGCATCGGATTGTCGGGCGGTCTGTCTTTGTCAGTCGAAGTTCATCCGTCAGGCACTTGCGCGGCGGGAAGAGATCGAGCGACTGAATCCGCAACTACGCGGACGGATCGAGTTGGTTGAGGGCGATATTACTCAACCAGGCCTGGGACTCGATAATGCCAGACTTTGGCAGCAGGAAATCACCGAAGTCTATCACTTAGCTGCGATCTACGATCTAAGCGTGTCCCGCGACTTAGGCATGCGCGTCAACTTGCAAGGCACGCGACATGTCCTCGATTTCACCGTCGATTGTCCTTCGCTCCGTCGACTCCACTACGTGAGCACCTGCTATGTCAGTGGGCGATTCCCTGGGCTGTTCACCGAGGCCGACCTCGAAAAAGGCCAAGTATTCAACAATTTCTATGAGGAGACGAAGTACCTGGCGGAAGTTGAGGTGCAGCAGCGAATGCAGGGGGGGATGCCAGCTACCGTCTATCGCCCGGCGATCGTCGTCGGGGATAGTCGCACGGGCGCCACGCAGAAGTACGACGGTCCGTATTATGTAATTCGTTGGTTATTGCGTCAGCCGTCGATTGCCGTATTGCCCATGGTTGGACGGCCGGGGCAGACTCGTGTGAACCTTGTGCCGCGCGATTACGTCGTCGATGCCATCTTTCATCTCAGTCAACAGGATCGGTCGGCTGGGAGAATCTACCAATTGGCCGACCCACGACCTCTGTCAGTCAGCCAGTTGATCGATCTGATGGGGCAGGCAACCCGGCGGCACATTCTTCGCGTACCGTGTCCCCTCAGGGTCGCAACCTTTGCGATCGATTCTGTGCCAGGCGTTGGTCGACTGATGCAGATTCCTTCGGCGACAGTGCCCTACTTTGTCCACCCCACGCTGTACAGTTGCGATAATACGCTTGCCGACCTTGCAGACAGCGGGTTGGCGGTACCACCGATTGCAGCCTATGTGGATCGCATGGTGGAGTTTGTGCGGACTCACCCAGAGATTCCCTCGCATGCGATGGCCTGAAATCACAATCATCCGGCAGATCGGAAGCGTAAGATGTCCGTGACCGAGAGCGAAAAGAGGCACACACCTGCCGAAACCGTTTGTCATTTTCTGCGTGAACTCGACAAATCTAAGCACCGATTCGCGGCCACCTCGATTCATGAACGGGTTAAGTTGCTCGATCAGTGTGCAGAGGGTTTGGCAGCAGTTGCGTCCCAATGGGTGGACCTGGCGTGCCAGGCGAAGCGAATTCCCGACAACAGCCCGCATCGAGCGGAAGAAGTGTTCGCGGGTCCCGTTGCGGCGCTGCGTTATCTTCGGTTGCTGGCTCACTCTTTGCGGCAGATCGAGACGTTTGGGAGCCCTCGCTTACCGGCAAAGGCCTACCAGGATGACGAGGGGCGGCTACGAGTTCGATTGCTGCCCACGGGGCAGCTGTACGATCGGATTGCGCTGTTTCCCTTCACCGTCGATGCTTGGATGACAAAGGGGCTTCGGCCCGAGCAACTATCGGATTGTCTGCCCAATCGCGATCGAGTGCTGAGACGCGACGAGGCAAAAACCGTCGTTGTCTTGGGAGCAGGAAATGTATCCGCCATCCCGCTGACCGATGCCTTCACGAAAATGTTCCAGGAAGGTGGCGTCATTCTGCTGAAGATGAGTCCCGTGAACGAGTATCTAGGCCCGCTGTTTGAACAAGCCCTTCAACCACTGATTGCGGCGGGCTATTTGCGAATTGTTTTTGGAGGAGCCGAGATCGGTGCGACGGCGGTGGAGCATGATCTGACCGACGAAGTGCATATTACTGGATCCATCCATTCGCACGATCACATCGTGTGGGGACCGCCAGGACCGGAACGAGAAGAGCGGATCGCAAATCACCGGCCTCGACTGGACAAGCCGGTTTATAGTGAGCTGGGCAGTGTCAGTCCCTGGATCTTTGTCCCTGGATCCTACACGAAGCGCCAACTCGAATTCCAGGCCGAGAATATTGCGACCTCCGTCATCAATAATGTGTCGTTCAACTGCGTGGCGACGAAAGTCCTGTTGACGTGGAGGCAGTGGCCTCAGCGCGAGGAATTCCTCGACCAGATTGACGCGGTGTTCGCGAGAACTCAGGTCCGCTATTCGTACTATCCCGGAGCGGTTGAGCGGTATCGCAAATTCGCGAAGGTCGATCCCAACGTGGTACTGGACGAGAGACTTCCCTGGACTCTGTTGCGCGACGTGAAGCCGGAGGAGAGTCCGCAGTTCTTTGCGGACGAGTCCTTTGTCTGCATCCTGGTGGAGGTTGCACTCGACGCGCCGAGTCGCGATTCGTTTCTTCGCCAGGCTGTCGATTTTGCGAACGAGCGACTCTGGGGAACTCTATGTGCTACCTTGACCGTACCCGATCGTTTTCGGTCGAATCCGGCGAACGAAAAGGCTCTTCAGGCGGCGGTGCGTGATCTGAGGTACGGCGCCGTTGCGATCAATCACTGGCCCGCACTTCTGTATGCGATGATGAGTCCACCATGGGGCGGATTCCCTGGCAGCACACTGGAAGACGCGCAAAGTGGCATTGGATTCGTCCACAATACATTCATGCTGGAAGGGATTGAAAAAGCAGTGCTGGAAGGCCCTCTGGTACTCACGCCCAAGCCCCCGTGGTTTCCCAGTCACACTCGCGCGGAACAGGTCGCCTGGTCCTACGTGCGTCTTTATCATCGTCCCTGCTTGACGAATGCCGTTCGCCTGCTGTTGAACGCATTACGACCGTAGGAATCCAATTGCAGAGTTCCGACATAGTGAAAGCAGTGGTGCTTCGTCTCAAAACTGTAGGCCGACTTGAAAGTACGTGTTCAGCCTATCTGCACCGTGATTCATCGCTGACTTCCCCTGCATGTAGCCGAAGTCGTGAGACTTCGGAGACTCTGCGGTAAGATCCGAATTCTCACGAATTCGGCTACGAGGCCAACTTCGTCCGATGCAAGCAGGCTAAACACTTACACTTGAGACAAATCGGCTTACGCTGACTGTCGCTTTTGAGACAGAGCCTAGATCACGGCGTTGTTTGCCAGCGGCGCACGTTTCCATCGTGCCCCACTGAAAACAGTTCCTTGCCATCGGGCGTGAGGATCAAGCCGTGAATCCCTGCGTCGTGGCCACGAAAGGTCAGCAGTGGGTCGGCGGTTTCGGTGTCCCAGATGGTGATCATCTTGTTCCACGAACCAGACATCAACCGCTTTCCATCGGGGCTGATGACGGCGTCACCGATGTTCGAGTAGAGAAAGTTCTCGTGTGCATACTGTGGTTGTTGGAACTGGCGAGCAACCTGCAACGTCGTTGCGTCGCGAAGTTCGACCACATCGCCGGTTGCCGTCAGCAGCAGGCGGCCCTCGTGTACATGACGGACAAAGTTTCGCCCGTCTTTGGCGAGATCTTGATTGACGCGGCGACCCGATTCGACATCCCAGAGAGCGAGTTCCTGCTCGGCTGCGGTGACCAGGTACTTGCCGTCGGGCGACCAACTGACACTGCGGCAGCGAGGGCCCTGGACGGGAAGAAGGTGCAGAATCTCGCTCGTGGAACTGTCTAGTACAGCAACCGATCCGGTTCGAGTGGGGTCTGCGGAGGACACACCCATTGCCACTGCCAAACGCGTGCCGGAGGGTTCGGCGGCGATCTTCCAAACCCAACCGTCAAGTTCCAGTGGGTCGCGCAGCGGATTGCCGCTCGTCGCATCCAGAAACACTAGTTGACCGTACGGCGGGTTGGGAGCTGAGTCGGGATGAATGCTGCGACCGATGATCAAGGAACCGTGATGATCGGAAAAGGTCACCGCCGTCGCATGCTCAAATCCATTATTCTGACTCCAAAGGATTTCTCCCGTCTCTAAATTCGTAAGCTTCACCCACCCGTCATCGCCGACCGAAGCCAGAAATTGTTTATTCGGACTGAGGGCGATCGCGCGCGCCTTGCCATTGTGTCGAACCAAGTGCGAGGGATCGGACATGGCGGTCGCGACGTCGAACAGTCGGACGATGTTCTCGGGTGCAGTGGCAACCGCCAGATGCCGACCAGCGGGATCCAGGGCCATGGCCGTTCCGATCGCACCTCGCTGTGGATACATGACGCAAACCGGACGGCGTTCCTTGACGTTCCAGAATCGAACGAGAGAATCGCGCGCAAGTGAGATCAAGTGTTCACCGGATGGCAAATAGAAGGCCCGGATGGCTGATCCCTGGTGGCCCGTGTATCGGCTACGGACCTGCAGGCTCGTTCGGTCGATTTCACTGACCGTTTCACCTCCATCCGAGGTCAGCAGAGACTTCCCATCGATCGAGAGATCAATTGAGTAGATGGGATTATCTGGTGGTCTTTCGACGTGATGCAGAACCTCACCGGTTGAGGGATTGATGACAAACAAGTGTCCCACATTCTCCTGCCAGACACGAGTTGACCAAAACATCTGATTGCCATCGGCAGTGAACCGAATCCAATCGTCTTCGCCCGACATCGGAACGACAAGCGTCGCTGATTCCAGAATCGATTGCCAGGTGAGTGCCGGGGCGACATCGGCCAGAAAGAGTCCTTGTGGGTAAGCCGCGAAGGCAAGACGCTGATGATCTGGCGAGAACTTCACGTCAAACAGCATTAGTCCATCGTTCGAACCGCTCCCCGGCTCAACCGTTTGCCGTACTTCCAGTTGTTGCCCGTCGGAGACACTCCAGCGGCGCAGTGAGCGGTCTCGTCCTCCGGACAGGATCTGTTCGCCATCATTGGTGAAGGTCAACGCGAAGATTCCGTCGCGGTGGCCGCGCAATTCGCTAACCACTTTGCCGGACTCGACATCAACAACCACGATCAGCGGCTCCCGGGCAGCCTCCGTAGTCGATCCGGCGGTGGCAATGGCGAGTCGGCGGCCATCGGGTGAGAACGCGAGTCGCTGAACGAAGTCGACAAAAGGGGGAAGCTGCCAACGGCTGCGATCATTCGGGCTTGCACGCCATTTCAGGTGCCGCAACTCCCAGCCTTTCGTCTGAGAATCGACGTTGGCGAGCAGGTTCTCGGCACGCTGATACTGGTAGTTCTGCAGCTCCCCCACGGCCAACTGCAACAGATTGACATAAGCCAGTCGATCTGCCTGCTTCTTAGCTGCGACGGCTTCCTGTCGTTCGAGCTCGGCAAACTCGGCCAGCTCCAGCGCTTCCCGTTCATGTTGTTTCGTGACGATCACATAGCCCGTTCCGACAATCGGCGGAATCAGAAAGAACGCAATCGCCGCGGCCAGACGGAGACGATGTCGTCGCAAATACATCGCCAGCATGTAAGCCATCGTCAGACGCCGGGCAGAAACGGGCCGATTCGCGAGGTAATTCTCCAGGTCATTTCCCAGTTCGCCGGCGGTTCCATACCGCTTGCCGGGGTCGCGATCCAGCGCTTTCAGGATGACCGCCTCGAGATTGGGATCAAGACCTGGATCAACTTGACGCGGCCGAACGAGATCCTCTTCCAGGATTCGCCGGAGGGCTTGTAAGGGGGATCCAGTCGTATCGTGGGGCGGACGTCCAAGCAGTAGCCGGTAAAGCAGCACGCCTAAACTGTAGACATCGGACCGCGTGTCGATCTGTTCGCGGCTGCCGGCCGCCTGCTCCGGTGACATGTAGGCCGGCGTTCCAGCGAGCAGACCGTGTGCCGTGACGGAAGGCCCCTCGGGATCCGCCCACAGCGAAGTTGCCACACCAAAGTCGACCAGCACCGGTCGTCCTTTTTCGGTCACCAGGATGTTCGAGGGTTTTAGATCCCGATGAATCACGCCTCGATGATGTGCTTGTTCGACGGCTCGGCAGACCGTCTCCATTAATTTCACGATCTCATGCCGCGACAAGTTCGCTCGCGTTACGTACGTTGCCAGATCAACACCGTCAATCAATTCCATCGCATAGAAGGCGCAACCATCGTCAATTCCGCAGTCATAGATCTGGGCAACGTTCGGATGAGTGATCCGCGCAGCCAACTCCGCCTCGCGATGAAATTGGTTTCTGGCTAAAACGGAGCGAAGTCCAAACGCGGGCAGAACTTTGAGCGCCACTTCGCGACGAGTGCTGAGTTGCGTTGCGCGCCAAACGTGCCCCATTCCCCCTTGACCCAGCAACTCGTGGATCCGATACCCTTCGATTCGCGGCGGTTTCTCAGCTTCACCGAGTGAGGCAACGGGTTCGTCGGGGATGGAAAACAGAGAGGAGTTGTCTTTCGCCAGCAGTTGCAGCACCTCGTCAATCAACTTTACATCATCACCGCACTCCTGCTCGAGATAGGCGCGGCGTTGATGTCCTGCCATCTCACTGGCTTGGCAGAACAGCTCGTGCAGACGAGAGTAGCGATGAGAATCCACGGTTTACTTGTCCATCTGCATCAATAGCCAGGCACGGGCCATCCGCCAGTCGTTCTTCACAGTCGACGGGGACACGTCCAGGATGGCGGCCGTTTCCTCAACACTCAATCCGGCAAAAAACCGCATTTCCACCACCTGCGCATGCCGTGGGTTGAGTTCTGCCAAGCGATCGAGTGCCTCCTCCAAGTCAAGCAGGTCGATGTCTTGCCCACCCACGACCGCAGACAACCGGTCATCCAGGTGGACTTGCGTAAAGCCCTGCCCACGTTTCTCCGCACCGCGTCGGCGCGCGTGATCGACTAGAATCCGCCGCATGATGTGGGCGGCCACAGCACAAAAATGCGCCCGATTATTCCACTCAATGTGTTCCAGCTTGCGCAGCCGCAAGAACGCTTCGTGAACCAGCGCTGTCGGTTCCAACGTATGGCCCGTTCGCTCGCCACTCATGTACCAGCCGGCGACACGACGCAACTCGTCATAAATGACAGGCAATAGCCGGTCCGCTGCGTGCTGATTCCCTTGGCACAGGTCAAGCAGGAGTCGGGTTGTTTCCTCGTTCAGTGAGGCCACGCGGCGGATCCTTGGGGGGCGGAAGGACGGGGTCCGTTTCCCCCATGGTAAGCAGCCGTGGCCTGCCGTTGTCAACTCCCACTCCGATCATCTGTGTTCCACTCGTCCAGCCAAGGCCCGTCGTCGGCCGCAAAATCCAGATCGCCCGCAATCGAATCCAAGGCCGATTCAAGCTCATCCGACAGGTAGTCGTCCTCGAAGGCCCGGCTCAACAGATCGTGCTGCGCCTTCGCATCGGCCAGAACCAGATACCGTCGGGCGGCCAACTGCGCCGGCCCGCTGTCTGCTACTTCGAGGTTTCCTTCGCTTCCGCGCTCCGTCTGGTCGGCGGCAGAATCCTTGAGCGCCGCGGCAATCTGGCCCTCTGGCAGCGGCGAAACAGCATCCGCGGGCTGATTCAGGTTGTTGATCACCAACAGGGCATCGATCGGCGTGACGAAGCCGTCGCGGTTGATGTCGAGATCGGCGGGCGACACGGCACCGGACAGTCCTGCGAGCGACTCGCTGCCATCGTTCAGATAATTGATCACCAGCAGAGCGTCGATGGGTGAGATGAAACCGTCGCGATTCGCATCCAAGACAGCGGTTGCAGGTTTCGAAGCAACTCCCTTGTCGAGCACTTCGGCGGTCCGAGCGGCTACTGGTTGACTCCAGACCAGGTAATCGGGATCGTCGGTCTGGACGCGGACCTCATCGAACGAGACAGCACCGGTGCGACTAAGCAGGCCGAAACCGCCATCCACAGTCACGCCATTGTAGACGTAGCCCAGAACCGATTGGTCATTGAGCGACACATCGACGGTTGTACCCCTCAGAGAAACAAGCAGCTTCTGATCCACCGAGGCGTCAATGGTCCGAGTAACCGTCTTATCAATTTCCCAACCATGCCGCGACGTGTAGTGGCCGATGATCACCTGATTGGTCAACGACGAAACCGTCACGAACTTGAAGTCATCCATTCCCTTGCGGTCGAAAATGAACCCGCCTTCACCGTCGGCCGCCAGGAGTGCCTCGAGACGCAAGACGGACTGTGGGGCAATCCGAAGATCAATCGGGGCCACTGCGACGGAGTTCCCATCCGACGGACTGCCGAGATAGCGTCCATCGGTAGTCTGCCAGTTGCCGGTGGGCGGTTCGCGGAGCAGCAGCGATGGCACGCTGCCCAGGTCGTCCAAGGCATCCAGCGTCAACTCGGGTGGCAGAACTTGGACACGAACGTTGTCAATTCGGCCTCGCGAGTTCTCGGCTCCGATCCCAATCATGCCGGCGTTCAGTCCGTACGTGATACCGTAGGCGTCGGTACGCGGGGTGAACGCGTGCGACAGGAAGTGCTGGTTATCCACCACCAATGTGGCGGTCACGCCGTTGATTGCCAACGTCAGGTTGTAATCCGTGTTATCGCGTAGTTGCAGGTTCGACTGCACATCGACGATCCAGCCATCTGCAGTACGGTGACCGATCTGCAACTTATCGATCGCCGGATTGACACCCGCAAACTTGAAGTCGAGCGGATCCTGATAATCAAAGATCAGATACGCATTCGATTTTAGTCCGGCTTTGTCCTTGTCGGCATTAATTGTGGCCAGCAGTTCGAAGTAGTTGGGCAGAGTACGCTCGACAAAGTAAACGCTGACTGCATCCTGCCCGACTTCGGTCGGCCCAACTTCAAAACGCCCGCCCTGTACCTTCCAGACACCGGTGTCTGGTGCGAAGCCTTGCGCTTGTCCGTCGTCAAAGCTGGCTTGTTGCAGCGTATCTCGCGAGCCACCCGCGAGGTTGCCCGGCTGGACATCATCCGGAGCACCGCTCTGATCGAACCAGCCCTGATCACTCTGGATGTAGATCCCCACTTCGCCCACCGGCTCGCCATTGCGATCTGCTCCCTGGCCGGTATCCGCAAATCGCGTGGGATCGACTCCGTCGGCGGCGGACAGCTGATACAGGAATTCCGTCAGATGCGGTGGCAGACCACGACTGATGGTCGGATGACCGAAAGGTGAGAACGGAACGATGTAACTGTTGAATTCGCCCTTCCAATCGACCAAGCGATCATTGACCGTATTCGCAATCAGAATATCGCGCCCCGCTCCACCAACGGCGATATCCGCGTTATTCGGGGCCGTATCCGGTCCATCGTTCAAACCGCCGCTGGTATCGAGGTCATCATCCGCATTCAACAGATCTAATCCGTGCCCACCGTACAGATGGTCACGCCCCGGGCCACCGAACAAGATGTCGTTGCCCAAGTCGCCGAACACCGAATCGTTTCCGTCCTGAAGTGCATTTCCGTCAACGATTTCGACCGTATTGAAATTCAGGATGAATTCCTGACCGTCCGCATCCGAGAAGAACCCATCTGCATCGACCTGAATTCGCCGCAGCGGATCGTATTCGTCATACGCAGCGAATTCTTCGGGGCGATCCGGATCCTTGCCAAATCCCAGAACACCACCCAGATTCGCCGGGAAGTCGTAGTATTCCGCCAGCGCCTCGGTGCCCGACAGTCCATCACTTCCAGGACCCCCGTGAAGGAAGTCATCGCCGAGCCCGCCAAACACGAGGTCGTCATAGTTGTGGTTCCCTTGTGGCGCATCGGCCAGCGGATCGCTGGGATCAAGACTGAACGGCGTCAGGTTCACCGTCTTCTTCAAGGCACCGGCAACGTGAATCGTTGCTTCAAAGAAGCCACCCGGTGTATCGATCAGTTCACCGACCTCATCCACCTTCGCAATGCCGTAGAGCGGCTCCGAAAGACCTTCATCGCGAGCACCCTCGAGTTCCTTGTTGCGGCTCGTGTAGATCCGCCCGTCGTCGCCGAGGACGCCGTCCGTATGTTGGCCACCGGAGATGAAGTCGGAACCAACTCCACCAATCAGGTCGTCATTCTGACCGTCGCCGAACAACGAGTCGTTGCCGGTCATCCCATAGATGAAATCGTCGCCAGCCTCGCCGTGAATCTCGTCGTCGCCACCAATGTCATCGGATGCGTCCGCGTTGTACGCGGTTCCGCCTGGCGTATAGTCAATCAACTCGGCGGCACGAGGAATGATTCTGAGGCCACTGAGATTGTTGTCGTAATTGAACGTCAGGAAGACATCGGAGGAAGTGCCATAGGTGCCCACTAATCGGTAGATATTTCCGTTATCACCGAGGATCATGTCCGCATCACGAGCATGACCGTCGGCCGACAAATCTCCTTCGTCATTTCGCGCGTAGGCGGTGCCGGCACCACCGAAAATCAGATCACTTCCATCCGGACGCTGGGCCGAGGTTTCAAGCCCCACGAACAGACTCGAGCTGCCGCCGACAATGTCGTCTTGACCCAGATTGCCGAAGATCACATCGTTTCCACCATTGCCCTCAATGTAGTCATCACCGTCGGTTTCCGCGTCCACGGAAGCGTCAACAGTGAGTCCGCTCTCATCCCGAGTAGCCGAGACAGCCTCGTCAATCGATCCGTCACCCTGAATCGTATCATCGCCCAGTTGGCCGAAGAGCATGTCATCGGCGGCGCCACCGGCGATGTAGTCATTGCCATACATCGCGGTATCTGCACCATTTGACTGATCGAGCAGCACAATGTGCCGCTCCGCGACGCCCGTCGGATTGACCTGCCCGAACGGAGTGATGAGCGGATCGCCGTCGTTGAGGTTCGGGACTTCGCCGTAGATCCGTGTCCCTTCAAGGGCTCGCATTCGTGGGTTCGTCGGTGTTCCACTTACCGGATCTGTTCGTGGCTTTCGCTCGATAATCGCGTTGTCGCCGGCGATGACGTCGTTGTCGCCTCCACCGTCCAGCCGATCGTTTCCATCGTAGCCTCCCGCCACGTTGTGACCACCGATCAGATCATCGTCGTCGGTGCCACCGTAAATGATGTCGTCGCCTTGCTGTCCCAGCAGAATGTCTTCACCCGCGTCGCCATAGATGGTGTCGTCGGCCGAACCCACGGCATCGACATCGATTGCGGTGAAGATGAATGCAGGTGAATCAGTCGCGAGAGGCAAGTAGTTCGCGTCGACTTCGCCCTCGAGCAGGCCATGGTCGCCGAAGACCAAATCGTTGCCGGCACCGCCCCGAATCGTATCGCCCGCGGTTCCGCCGAGGACGATGTCATCGCCTCCATTTGCCTGAACGACGTCATCGTCGCCAATCGTCGGGTGAATCGTGAAGATCTTGCTGGGCGTCAGAATGCGGCTGTCGAAGAAGTCCTGATTTCCGCCCTGGCCCAACGTCATAACGATGTTGTCGCTGTCGTCGGAGTATTCCACGCGGCCCCGATCGCCGAACAGGATATCGTCCGCTGAACCACCCTGGATCTCGTCCTGGTCGGACCCACCAAAGACGATCAAGGGAAGCGTCGAATCCGCTCCAAGTACCCTGTCTTGATCGCTGACGGGTACGGAGTCATCCGGTCCTTGCGTATTGAGCACGAAGAAACCGTCCTGCCGCACCGCGGGACTTACCGTGCTGTCGGCGACATCCAAATCGACGGTTACGGTGTCGTCGCCATGACCGGTACTTAGCAGTGTCGTCGTCCGAATTCCGGCACGATAATGCGTTGCGGAGATGGTGATCTGATCGTTCCCCGAACCGGTCCACATGCGGATGCCGTCGGCGAAGTTTGCTGTCGCATCCACCTGATACTTGATGTCGCCTGTTGCCAGGCCCTGAACGCGAATCGCATCGGCGTTAGTGGCGTCTTCGGCAATGGTCACACGCGCGTCACCTTCGACTGCATCGTGGTCGCTGATCAGCAGCAGGTGACGTCCATCACCCCCATCAATGTTCAGGTCGCCGGACACTTCATTGAGATGGCCGTTCAGGAAACGTAGTGTCGAACCCACCTCCTCATTGGCGGTTGACGACACGAAGATCTTGTCGTCTCCGTCATGCAAGTTCAGATTCGTTTCGGCCGAGGTTCCCTGCACATTAAACACGTCATCATCGGATCCAAGATCAATGTTCAATTGCTCAATGCCGTAGTAGTTGATGCCGTCGATCCGCGTCGCCACCGTTGCGGTCGACACGCTTGCGCCGGTCGAATCCAGAACTTGAATCGGTGCCACGGTGAATCCGCGATAGGCACCCTGGAACCGGATCAGGAAATCATTGCCCAGCTGAACCAGCTCAAAGTTCCGCGTGAACGGCAGTGAATTGTCGCCATTATTGGGGTTCAGCGCCTCATCCAAGGCCGACTGCAAGGACGACAGTGTAGCGTCCGTCACCGCAACCGAAATTGCGGGGTTGGTTTCCGGTCCCGAGGGATCGGCCACGACCAGTTCGAAGTTGGCGAGTCCAGCCGGCAGAGTCAGTGTCTGAACCGTGTTCCGAAGTGGATCGGACGAGCCGTCACGGATGGTCGAAATGGAGACATCCAAAGTGATCTGGCGCGGATTGTCTTCAAGAATCTCCAGGCCCGGCTCTGCCGCCGAATCCCACGTAAGCGGCTCGATGTCCATTCCCGCCAACTCGCCGCCAAACGTCACGAGGAAGTCGTCACCCGAACGCGTTACGGTGACCCCCGTTCCGTACACGGAAACCAGCGCGGCTTCGAGATCTTGCCGGTTAGCATCCAGTGCGGCCGCCAACGGATCTGCAGAGGCCGAAGCAAATCCCGCAACCGAAATCTGATGCGTTTCGTCTTCGAGATCAATCGCGCTCAATTGCAAAGTGCCGAAATCAGCTCGTACTTCGATCGATTGGATTTCACCGACCGAGGGCATATCCAGGCCGGTCAGCGTCGTCGGTGTCAGCACGCCGACATTTTCGTGGTCGTCACCAGAATCGTTGATATTCACCACGTCGCCAATCGAGGCATTTGACGACATCGTGTCGGACTCGCCGTTGATGACCAGGAGTGCTCCGATTTCATCGACGCGGCCTGCAATCGTCCCAACATTCACCGTGTCATCGCCGGCGCCCGTATTCAGCGTGGTATGGCCGGCGAGTGTCCGGACGTCGATCGTGTCACTTCCGGCGCCGGTGTTGATGACCGTCGCTCCGCGATGCGTCGATTCGATCGTCAGCTGATCCGTGTTTCCGCCCAGGTCGAGCGTCAGGACTTCCAGGTCGTTGTAGGTGATGCCGCCCGCGAACGGTCGCCCACCAATGACAACATCCGTTGCCATTCCAAGTCCCGTCAGCGTGCTGTCCGTCAAGATGGCGGTATCGACGGCAGGGCTGTCACCGTTGCGAACGTTCAGGATGTCGACCTGGGTCGCCTCGTTCACATTCAGATTAGCGTTCACAGGAGCGTAGCTGTACGCATCCTTCGGATTGGGAATCTTCTCCCACGGCGGTGAGACGGTGAGTGTACGGCGGTCTCCCGACACGGCAGTCACGGTCCGGACCTGTCCCTGGCCGACGCCACTCAGAATCGTGACCTCGTAGCCGACCACATCGTCGAACACGGTAGTTTCGTCGGTCAGCGTGTCGCTGGTCGCAGTCGTAATCCTGCTGTCGGGAGCTTTCAGATTCGTCTCGCCCGGCAGCAGCAGCGGATCGTTCAGCGAACGGTCAGGATTGTCTCCCAACCCTCCTTCGATCGTCAGCGGGCCTCGCAGCACATTGACCTGGTCCGCTCGCTGGCCAAAGACCTGGAAGTCGCTTCCATCGATCTCGGAATCATCAACCGCTCGAACCTGCACGTACTGCGGTACGTTCCAATTTGACGAGTCGAACTCCAGCGTGATGTACCCAAGTTTTGAGTCCGTGGTGGACTCGTTTGCATCGGATACGTCGACCTGGATATTGTTGAGCTGGCCATAATTCGGCTCAACAAATCGCAAATCGGCATCGTACGTCGGCGTCGCTAACGGTTGCACGCGGACTTGGACTGGCTTTGTGGGGACACGTGTCAGAACGACTTCGTATCCATCCGAGATCGGTTCGATACCAAGATTCGAAATCACTCTGTAAGACGCATTAACCCCCGGTTTAGGCGACCACGCGGAATCGATCTGGATCGCCGTCTCACTCCAGCCGGTAATCGTTCGGCGTTGGATCTGTCCCTGACCATCGTCGTATTCGACAATCAACCCGGTCAAGTCGATCGCCGGGTTGTCGGCAGCATTCACGTCCAGCGTCTGATCGCCACCGGAATTGTCGAAGGTGGTTTCGTTTGCCAAGCAGCCACCGTTGACGTCGCATACTTCATACGAAACCACTACGCTGGCGACATTGCTGGTGGTGCCCGCAAAAGTCAAGGTCCCATTGTTCGCGTTGTAACTCAGATCAACTAGCAACGGATGATTGGTCAGAGAAATCTGTAGCTGGTAATCTCCACCGGCCGGGACAGGATAGAAGCCCGGATATCGACTGACCTGCACGACGTATGCGCCATCGGTCGGGAATGTGTATTGCAGGAACGAATCTACTCGACTGATGCTGCCACCCTGCCCATCGCTGATCGACAGGCTGTCATCGTTGCTGGCCAAGAGTGTTCCATCGGCCCGATACAGCCGCAGGTACGTATCGAACGAGCCGTTTCCGCCCTTGCCGAAGTCGATGTCGAATGTTCCCACGGCACCGGCCGAGGCGGTAAACGAGTAATAGTCAAACGTTCCGTTGCCCGTGCCTTCGATGGTGACATGAGGAATCGTGGTGGACGTGTTTTGTATGCGATCCCCGATGTTGTCATTTGCATTGAGCGACCAGAAGGCAGAATCGATGTTCTGCGCCGTGGCGATCGTATCGTTTGGCTCGGCATCGGCAACCGTTGTTGGGATGACGTTTTGGTTCTCGTCCAGCAGCGTAATTTCGGTCACGCGAAATGTAGTCAGATCAAGAGAATCGTGGAGTCGCTTGACGAAGCTGCCGGTCAACGTCGTCTGGTTGTCGACCGTCGCGGTCGCCGTGAGCACTTCGATTTCTGTTGCTTCGACGACCTGGGTTGTGCCATTGGTCGGGATGATCTGGACCCCCGCCGCGTCTCCATCCCGGATTTGCACATCCACGGCGCTAACGACAAGACCGTCGTAGGTTGCATCGGAGCTCGCCACGGTGTGACGAATCCGGCTGAAATGGTTGCCCTCGGGAAGATTGTCGTGAATGGCGGTCACACGAACAACTCGTGGCGTATCCCAGTCCTCCGGCGTGAACGTCACCGACGTTGTTGAGGTCGCCGCGCCCTCCAATGCAGCATTCAGTTGTGATGTGTCGAAACTCAGTGATACTGTGACTGGATGTGATGGTTGAGAAGTCAATAGTAATTCATAGCGGTCTTCGGTTTCGAATCCACCCACCTCAGCCACGCGTGTTAGCTTATCTTCTTCGTTGCCACCATTCAGCTGACGGACCACCACGCCCGGACCATCCGTGTCGGTGACCTCGACCGTAATCTCGCGGACAGGAATGCCATCATAGGCCCCTTCATCGTCCGGACTGATCCCCTCGATCACGCTGTGGTTGATGGTGTAGTATTCGGTCCCTTCCGACACGCTATCCGCGAGCGCCTCGATGAATACCGTCTGCGGAATGAACCAGTTGTTCTTCGAGAACAGCAGAGTTAACGCGTCGCCCGGTGGATCATCGTCTGCTAGATACACGTTCACACCGCGTGCGCCGCTGGCCTGCGCGGACTCGCTTGGAGCCTCCGGGACGACCGTAACCCGGACATCTTCTTCCGGTTCTTTTGTCAGCACGACGGTATAGGAGTCGGTCACCGAGTAGGAAGCCCCTAACAGGTCGCCGTTATCGTTGGGCTCGAAGATGCGCGTCACACCGGCCGACGGCGTGATCACGATTCCGACTTCGTCATTGTCGGCGACTTCTGCCGAGACTTCATCGACCGGCAGCCCGTCGAAGTCGGCATCATCGCTAATGACCGTATGGCGAATCAGACCGCTGTGCCCCCGCAAGTCATTGCTGGTCACCGCTAGAGGCGAGCCATCAGGACGGCCTCCGGCAATCTCGAACGTATCGCTACCCAGCCCACCGATTACGGTCGTATTCACGTCGGCACTCGTGCTGAGCACGTAGAACGAATCGTTGCCCTCTCCGCCGTCGATCTCAATCTCCTCGACTCCGCGGATCTGCAGGAATTTTCCGGCCCCGAATACACCCTGGTCCGTCACCACGAACTCTTCGCCGAATTCGGTACCGAGTATCACGACGGTGTCAAAGCCGTCCCCGCCGTCGATGTTGACTGGCGCATCGACGGTGTGTGCAACCAAATCGGCACCCGACCCGCCGTTGACGTTTGAGATTCGGTCCTTCGCCTGTGCGGGATCCACTTCGACAAATGCGCGGATGGTGAATGTGTCGTCATCCTCATCACCATTCAGCGACAGAACGGCCTTGTTGCTGTAAACGGTGAAGTCATCGTTGCCACCGCCGCCGTTGATTGTGGCCGGCAAACTCGTTCCGTTGCTCAGATAGCCGCGACTGGTAAGCGTCGTCTCGAACCAATCCTCGACCGCCAATCCGGCGTTTGCGTCACGCGGAGATTCAAAGACCTGGCCCACCTGGAAGCGATCGTCACCCAGATCGCCATTGATCGTCGTGATCACGCTGTTGTCATCCAAGACGAAGTAGTCGTCGCCCGAGCGTCCGTTTACAATCAGACCGCCATTGATATTGCCGTCGTAATTGACGCGTTCAATGATGCCAGTCTCGTTCCCATCGAGATCCCGCTCGTACGATGCGATCATGCGCGAACGCAGCAGGAACTGGTCCGCCTCGTCCGTTCCGTAAATCACCAACGTGTCCTGGGTGTTCTCGGAGTCGCCCACATTGAACGGATCGTCAATGACGTTGATCAGCGAGCTGCCATAACCGGCCAGTCCGACCTGGTATCGATCCGAGCCGGTCTCGCCGTGCAGATTCAGAACGGCATTGATGTTGTTCAGGAAGGTCTGATTGCCCGCTGCATCGTAATTGACATTCAGAGCATCATTGCCGGCGCCAGCGTGGACATTCGTGAGCCCTGAGATGCCATTGATGTTGATCGTGTCGTCGACCGGCTCCGGCTCATAGAGGCCGAATCTCAGAGCGCTGATGGCAACGCCCGATTCCCTCATGGAGATCCGAATCGTGTGAGTTCCCTGCTTGAGTGTCCAGATGCCGGCGTTCTTCCAAGTGAATTCACCGTTCTGGCTGGTTTCCACCATCAGACTTGTCTGATTGCCAAGGATCAGGTTCTCGGTATCTGCCAGTTCATCGGCCCCGAGGACCTGCACCCAAAGTGTATCGCTCGGCGAATCGTCATCGTCGGATGTGAAGCCAGCAACCAGGACGTCCAAGTTGTAATCACCTTCCTGCTCCTGGGTGATCGTAATCGGAAAATCGACATAGCCGTTTTCCGGATTCGGCTCGACGAGGTTGCTGTCGGCGCCGTTGTCGACTCGGAGGGCCTGGAGGTAGCCATGGGTTGCACCCCGAAACGCGCCGACTCCCGCCGTCTCATTCGGCACAGAGTACCAGCGATGCGATGTGTCAGGACTCGTGTGGGTACTGTCGCTACGATCGTCCGTGGCGAAGGAGGTCGCATTGATCTCGACCATCGATCCGGCCACAAAACCCGGTACTCCTCCCGCACTCGTATCGGCATCATCGCCCGTATAGAGATTCGTGACTCCTTCGTGAGTGCTGTCGATGAAGAAATCATCGTCGCCACTGGCTAAATGGAGATTGAGCGAATCGAAATCGAGATAGGCAAGATCCCCTGCCATCCCCAAACCGCTGATCTTCGTGGCGCTCAGCTCGCCCGTATTTTGCGTACCGTCGCCGCTGTCGTAGACTGTCAGGATATCCGGAGCGTCAGAACCGCCATCAACGTCCAGCGAACCACCGATCTGGTTCAGCGTGCCATCTTCCGGTTTCAGATTGCCTGCTTCACTGCTTACCTGAACCGCATCGGCGCCCGAACCCGTGTTGACCGTCGTCGCACCGGCGTGTGTGCTCTGGATGTAGAATGTGTCATCACCCGCACCAAGGCCGACGTTCAGGGTTTCCATGCGACTGTAATCGAGGCCCAGGTCGGGATTGTCGTTGCCCATTCCCAGGCCTGTCAGACGCGAACTGGTCAGCAGCCCGACGTTTGTTGTTTGATTCTCCTGATCATCGACGTTCAGAACGTCCGAGTTGGCACCGCCATCGATCGTGACCAAGTGCGCGATCGCGTCGACATTGCCACCCGTCGCGGGAGCAAGGCTGCCGACGTTGACAGTATCCTGACCGGCTCGCGTCTTCAGTGAAGTTGTTGCACCGGTGCTCTGAATGCTGAAGACATCGGCACCGCTTCCCAAAGTAATGTCGATCAGCTCGACATTGGCATAAGTAATCGCTCCCGCCATGCCCAATCCCGTCAGCTGCGAGCTGGTCAACAATCCGCTCGTATCGGTGTTTTGATCCACCGGCCCGTGATCGGCGGTGTCATTTCGCTCCGAGATGAACAGCTGATTGCCAGTTGTCGCGACACTGGACTGACCGTCGACCGTCAGATTTGCCAGGATGTCCTCAAGCGTACGCGCACCATTCGCGGTGACATCGGCGGATGTCCGATTCGCATCGGCAACATAGAACGTATCGTCGCCGGTCGGCATACTCACAACGTTGTTGGCGAGCAGCAACTGCCAGACCTCGCCGCGATACTGGTTGACGTCGAGATTTGGATAGAGGCGAATCGCATCGACATCAATCTGCAGTTGAGGCAACTCGTCGTTCAGGGCGACTGCAAGAGCCTTCACATGGAGCGGATTGTCAGGGTTGAAGCTGCCGCTGAGTTGCGTCAGAACGTTCGACAGGAACGGATACGACAGCGGCGTTTTCCCGCCGGGTGGGTTCGTCGCAAGCTCTCGCAGCAGCGTATTAATGTCGGTCAGGTGATTGCGGTAGGGATTGCCGCTCGGTTCTGGATCAACGTACGGATTGTAGAGATCGTCGCTGGAGTCCTTCAGGTTGTCTTTCAACATTCGCCAGACAAATGGCTGGAAGGTGAAATCCAACGCGGTCGAAAGACGATTCAACGTGGCCAGATCACCGTCGGACTCATCGGAAATGTCAATCACAACCGGCGCCTGCAGCTTCGCATTGTTCAGCAGTGTAGCGAGTGCCTGAACGTGAGCGAGATTCGTCGCATCGAATCCGTTTGTCGCGCCGACCAAAGCACCAATCTGCGACGAATACGTGGAAGCCGTGTAATCGCCAGAACTTGGCAGACTCGAATCCAATTCTTGCAGGGCTTGCCAGAGTTGAGACGAGAAGGTGTTGAGGCTTTCGTTAATCTGTTCGATCGTTGCGGCTGTCTCGATGTAGACGGTCGCTTGATAGGACTGGGCGTTCACGGCGCCGCCCAAGGCCTTGAGGTTACCTACCAGCGTACTGACTTCCGTCGTTTCGGGATTGCTTGGATCGGACAGCTCATATCGCGATGGATCGTAGACGCCACCGCCTTCGTTCGCGATCAGCTTCGCAAAGTCCGTTCCAAAGTTCGGCAGCGCTGCCGATTCGAACAGATCTCGATAGTCACCGCTCTCGCCAAGCAGCCCATTGCGATTGTTCTGCAGAAGGACCCAAATCTGCGCGTGGTACCGATCCGTATCGAAGCTGATGACATCGAAGATATCGGAGTCTGCCGAACCATCAATCGTTGCGCCTTCCCGGTCGCGCAAATCGATGTTCGGATCACGAGACAACAATTCTGCGGCGAGCAGCCGAACGTGGGCTACATTGTCGTGGTCAAAGACGTCGGCTACGGGCGTCTTGCCGACCAGCTCATCCGTGGTCAGCTCACTCGCTCGATAAAGGACCCCCTGAGCGTCTTCGACAAATGCACCGGTGGCTCCGGAATCGACATCGAGCAGTTGTCCGAGTAGCCGTGCATTATTCCCACTCGTGAGATGCGCCGGCAGGGTCGACCCCGAGTGAACGCGGAAATCTTCGCTATACGCTTCCACGCCATAGGTGGCAGCCAGCTGGAGATCGGCGACGTCACCAAACACATTCGTTTCACCTCCGATGCGTTCGATGTTAATCTCATCGTCACCGCCACCGGCGAAAATATTCGTCACTGCCGGCTTGTCGGAGGTGCCGGGCGCATCGATCACGTCCAGCGTTTCGTTGGCGTTACTCAGGGTCAGATCGACCTTGGTCATATTCTGGTAGTACACGCCGTAGGCCGAACCGAATCCAGATACCGTGTCGTACTCGGTCGTATCATCGACGTCGATCGCTTGCACAAAGCTGTTTTGCAGGTCGAACTCAATGCTTTTCACGCTATAGACGTTGATCGCGATGATGTTGCCATCCAGATCGGGAATGACTTCCCCGTCTAATTGCAGATCACCCGATGAGAAGCGGAATACACCGCTGGGAAATTCCGTATAGAGGTCGTCAAGATTGGTCGCGTTGAGCGTGAACGGGACTTGGCTTTCGACCTCGCTCAAACCGTCGATGGTTGTTGTCGTGTAGGTCGCCGTCGCCGAGGCGGATACTCCCAAACCGGCAGTAAATGCCAGGAAGTCGGACACGGCCGTCGACGAATTGTCGAACGCCTGAATCCTCTCGCCCGCCCGCAGCGTGACCGACGTTTCTTCTGTCGGATTATTGAGCATCGTCCTCGCCAGGCCCGGATCGCGAACGCGATGACGATCTCGAATCGAGTCGATGATCGCCTGGTAGATCTGGTCCGCCGCGATGGCTTCCGTTCCCGAAACGGTCGACGCAGTCAGCGAGTTGGTCAAAACGGTTAGCGCGGCAGCCGCATTGGAACCTTCCGTATTGATCAGGACCTCTTCCACCGTCTTCTTGATCAGCGCTCCAGGCTCGCTCGGGTTGCCGTAGCGATTGTCGATGACCAGGCGATCGTCGCCTTCCGTTCCGGGCAGGATCGCGTTCTCCCCGGTGGGGAATCCCGTCTCAACACCATCGACGATGACTGGCCCTTGCAGCCCCACGAGCTGGCGCGTTTCGGGCATCAACACCGGCAGGATGTACTCTGGCACCGTGACCACGCGAGGAATCAACAAGGGGTCTTGCGGGACAATCTTTGGAGGTACGGGCTTCTCGTACTGCGGACGGTACACTGGGAAGTAAATGGGATACGTCTTGATTGGAATGCCCAAGAAGGTATCCGTCACGTAAGCCACTCGATACTCGATCCGTGCCGGAACGACGATCGGCGGTTGAGGAATCACCAGGTCCGGACGCGGGACTTCTTCGATCTTCGTATACTTCGACTCGGGAATGATCACGTCGAAGCTGATCTCCGGACCGCCAAGATTCACGGTATCGTTGCCACTGCCGGTTACGATCTGGATTTCTTGAGCTTCCTCGCCGCCGAGTGTTCCATAGACGTTGATCGTGTCGTCACCGGCGGCGGACAGGATCAACAGTCGCTCGATGCCCTCAATGACCGGCACGACCAGGCCCGCTCCGTAGATCCGCTGGACCTCCTTGGTGCCTCCATTCCCGTCATCCACTTCTTCGACAAAGATGTTGAACGTGTCGCCCAGCACCGTGCCGACGATGACCAGCGTGTCGAAACCGGCACCACCGTAGATATTGACCGGTGCATTCGTGACGTACACAAGCGCGTCGCTCTGCCCTTCTTCGCTGAAGACGTTGATGTCTTCTTGTTGAGCCAGTTCGTCGTTCTCATCCCGCTCGGCCTGTGCGGGTTCGGTGGTCAGGTGAGCTTGCAGATAGAAGATGTCGTCGCCATTGTCACCATAAAGATCGAGTTCGGCGATGTTGTGATTGACCTCAAAATAGTCGTCACCGTTGCCACCGCGTAAGGTGGCGGGGAAGCTGACGCCATTCGTGATCCCACCGTTGGGACCGTCCGGATCCACGACGGAGATCATAATTCCGTTCGGATCGTTATTCGGATTGAGATCGGGGTGGGGCACTTGCTTGACTTGTGTCACATTGCCGACGAAAAACCGATCGTCATCGGCTTCGCCCAGAACTTCCATTTCGGTGCTGGTATCATCCAGAATGAATAGATCATCGCCAGCGCCACCGAGAACCTTCACATCCTCCACAATGCCTTCGCCGTAGACGACGGTCTGGCGATTCAGGGAGGGATCCGAAAACGTACGAACGGACGGTTCACCGGTGATAGCTCCGAGATCGCTCAGATCGATCGTGCCGAACTGATCCGACAGGCTGGAATCGACAGTCGAAAGCCGCTCGACCATCCGCGATTGGAAGTAGAAGGTGTCATCAACCGCAGTTCCTTTGATTTCGACACGGTCGATCCCGGCCGTTCCAGAGTCTTGCAGGTAAACGGTTGAGTTGAAGCTGGCGTTGGATCCGCCGCTGAGCACCATCTCGTAAAAGTCGTCACCCGGGCCGGCATCCAGGAAAGCGCGTCGCGTGAAATCAACAATCCGCATCGTGTTGTCGCTGGCAGATCCCTCCAGTCCGCGTTCGTCGTCAAACGCATACAGGTAGATATCTTCAAAGATGCCACTGCCGGTCCCATTCAAGGCTGGGCCCGCGATATTCTCGACTTCCGGTGTCGGATCCTGCGTGAACGAGTCGGCAATCGTCGTGCCGTAGCTGGGATTGGCCGGAGTGATGGTCAACTGAATATCCGACAGCTCAAATTCTGCGTCGCGTCGCTCGATCAGCGTGTCGTACCCACCAGCATCGGCAAACTGATCGACTCCAACACCGCCGGTGACCGTATCGTCGCCCAGGCCGCTATCAAGCAAATCGCTGAAGGGAGAACCAACCAGAACATCGTCATCGGCTCCTGCAATAAAGTGCAATGTCGCCAGATGCTCGACGACTTCCTCGGCATCCAGCACATCGTCGCCCGCCCGTGTGTCGATCTGTACGGTGTCAAAGTCAGCGGAGGAATTGAGCACGCGGAAACTCAGGCCGTTCAACTGCTCCACGAGAATCGAATCGGCTGCCGCACTGCTTTCGGGGGCTGCAGAATCCTCGCCTGTCGTAGTCGAGACGAAGAAGTCATCATCGCCGCTGGAGCCGACAAGGATTAAGGTATCTCGTTGGCTGTCGGTGCCGAATTCCGGTGTGATCCGTTCCTCTGTGTAAGTGATCGACTTGCCACCGATATTCTCCGTAACGGTTTCGGATGTTCGCTTCGACCGACCTTCCTCACGCGTTTCCACCTCTTCGTAGACGGGACGACCATCGCCGCCCGCAGAGAAGCCAAAGATGCTTTCGTACACGTCCAACGAATTGCCGTCGGCCTCGAGGATGAACGTACGGCCGGCATCCGTCAGTCGCCATTTTGCGTTGGTGGTGATTACCTCCACCTCTGCATTGGGCGTCAACGTGATCCCGTTGCTGGTGAATTCGGACTCCAAGTTCGTAGAGACCGTCGGAGGCCCGGACTGACTGTTATTCAGTGTCGCGTTGCTGGCAGTAAACAGGAAGTCCTCCTCGGCAAACTGGAACAGCCGCTCATAGAGTTCCAAGTCACCACCTTCCTCGATCACGACGAACGTACGATCTGCATCTCGGATCAACCATTGGCTTCCAGCAGTCAGTACCTGAACAGTCGCCTGCGGCGTGAGCGTAATATCGTTGGTTTCGAATTCCGCAGCGAGATGGGCGGGTACTGTTTGAGCGTCCAGATCATCCAGATCATCCTGGGTCGGCGATGACAGCGTCGACATGTACTCGCCGGGGATTGCGCGATGCACTTGCCGAGACTGGCCGTTCACCTGGACCGTGTCGAGCACCGGCATTCCGTTGGTGTCATATTCGTACTGAACACCCAGTTCCCCTTTCTGCCGCAGGAAATCGGTCAAAGTCTGCTGTCGGGACGTTTTGGGATCGGTTGTCAGGAAGACACGGGCCCGTTGACGGAACTCAACCGTACCGTTCTCGGTGTCTTCCACCGCGTACTCGGTCTTAATCGGTGCGACTTCCAACTGCTCACCCTGGCCCATGTCGACGTCGATGTCTTCGACGGTCGTGCTGGAAAGATCATTGATCGTGACCGTATCCGCACCCTCGCCGACCTCAAATACGATCCGTTCAAAACCAATCAGGGTGAAGCTGCTCGTGACACCGCTCGTTAAGCTGCCTGCGACGTGCGTCAAATCGACATGCAGGTTGTTCGTGCTGTTCGCCGTCAAGGTAATCTGGTCGTCGTCATAATCCTCCCCTTGATCGGCGAACAGTTTCAGTGTGTCGACCTGCTGCACGAGTGTGGTGGGCACGACCTGAACGAGTTCTTCCAGTGTCTCGTCGTAACTGAACAGAGGGGCTGTGGATGCGCTGCCGTTGACACTCGAGTCGCTGCCGTCGCCGGTCGTCCACTGGATCGTATCCGCACCGGTGCCGCCGGTGATGGAATCGCTGTCGAGTCCGCCGGTAATCGTGTCGTCGTCGGCGCCTCCGTCGATCGTGTCGGTGCCCGCATCGCCATAGAGGAAGTCACTGCCGGCGTT
>CAZFWV010000005.1:4638-7682 GCA_964522605.1 uncultured Pirellulaceae bacterium | reverse complement strand
CTCGTGCTGCATTCCCCGTAGATCGTATCGCCGCCGTCGTAACCCATGATGGAATCCAGGCCATCGCCACCCTCGATCGTGTCGGCCAGATTGCTGCCAACCAGGATGTCGTTGCCATCGCCACCGCGGATTGTGCGCGTCTTGGTTGCGCCGATCGTGGGAGTCACTCCGGATTCGGCATTGCCGATCTGCAGTAAGTCATTACCGCCTAGGCCGTTGAGGACGATGTTGGCGTCAATGTCGTCGCCGATGATGTACTGGTCGTCGTACTGGGTTCCAACGGTGCGGATCTCCGTAACGTCGCCAGGAACAAATGTTTCAACGTAACCTTTGGAGCGGACAACGATCAGATCCGTGGGCTGATACTGCGTACCTTCTTCACCATCGCGATCGTAATCTTCTCGCGTCACCGTATATTTCTCCGGCGCTCCGCCACCCGTGCCACTCGCAGGCACGTACTGCAATGTCACGATACCGTTGCTCTCGGTGGCGATCGTCGGCGGTTGTGGTTCTTCGCACGTGGGGAACGTGAATGAAGCCAGGACTTCGCGCAAGAATTGTTCGCGTGCTTCGAAGAGCGTGACGCGACCAAAGCCGAGGTCGACGCCGACCCAGAAGAAGACTTCGAGGAATGCCGCCAATTCGCCCGACGATACGAACAAGCACTCGGCACCCTGCTCCAGCCGGAAGGCCAGCTCTTCGAGGCGAAGTTTGCCGTCGTAATTGCCGGTTACCGGATCCGGGCGATCACTCAGATCCATGTTGATGATCGCTTCAATGCCGCCCTCAACTCCGACTTCGACCAGGCCGCCGATTCCGAGTGACGCACCGGCGATGATCTCACTGCTGAACGTGATCTCTGGAGAGTCGGTCGCGACACTCGTGCCGTCGAACGTCACGTGGTCATCGACGTAGAAGCCCTTTTTGAAGATCTCGTCGACGGCGGACAACGCGTAATTCTGACTCTGCCACTCAGAAAAGCCCGAGGTATCAAAGCCAAAGGCAAAATTCGTGCTGAACCCGACACCGCCACCAAAGCGTACGTTCAGGCCGGCGAAAAGCGGCACGGATTTGACGTACTGAAAATCAAAGGCCAACTGCGGCAGATTGAAGACCATCAGGTCGGTCGTTTTGCCCAGCAGCATTCCGATCGCGGCCGTGGGATCGGTGATCAAGGGCAGCCGGATCCCGCCGCCGGAAATTCCACCGGACTTCTGCACCGCCTTCTTTTTCGGATCGGAATCGGGAAGGTTCTCCGTGGATTTGTTGGCATCCGTACTCGACCCCTTCGGCTGCGGAGTTGGCTTGGATCGAGCCGCGCCCGACTGCCGCAGATCAGCTCCGATCACGAAGGTACCAAAGTTCAGCAGCACCGCGTCGCCCGGTGACGAGACGATTTCGTCCAGCGTCTCGGCCAGCTCGACTAACTCCACCAACGCTTCAATCGCTGTGACAACTCCAGAAAACTGCGTTGCCCCCAGAATTGTCGAAGCGATATCCAACAAGGTGTAGGCACTCGCGCCGAGTTCTTTGAGTACGGTGATTTCGCGAGTGAGGATTTCAACCACGGGTTCCAGCGGTTCCGTCACGACAGTAATCGCATCGATGACCGGTCCTGCAAAGCCGCTGAGGAAAGAACCCAAATCGACTGTCACGTTCGCGAACTCTACGACCGGTGCGTCACCAAAAGTAGTCGGATCGACGGTCGACGTGCTGACATTCGCCAGAATCTGATCGTAATGCAGTGTCGTACTGATTTCCGGGAAAGCGAAATCACTTCCAGCGGGAATCGAAACCAGCACATCGAAGTCGGCATCGACTTCGGCGTCAAATGAGCCGACGAAGATATCGGCGGAATTCGCGCTGGACAACTCGCTGAGTGTCAGTCGGCCGGAATCGGATTCGTCGGTGTTTTCGTCGACGGTCGTGTTGGCCGGAACCGCGTCGCGGATGTCGAATCCGATCGTCGCGAATACTCCGCTCCCTGTACGACCGTCGAGTTTTGGAGTGACACCGTCTTCCAGATAGTTGCTGTTGAAATCGCCACCGTGCCCTTCGCGATCGTCGGCCACATCGGTCAACTCGACAGTCAAGAAGCCGAGAGTAGCATCCGCCTGCAGATCCTTTACGGTTGCGCCCAGCGTCAAGAGGAATTCCTCCCCGCTTTCCTGGGCTCCCGTTGTGTCGACGTAAAACCCTTCGGTCTGATCGAAGCCGAAGCCGAAGTCCAGTACATAGTCAAGTGAGACGGTAATCTCGGAACCGTCCGAGATGTTCAAGTCCAAGCCAGGCAGACTGGTCGAGAAATCAATGGGAACGCTATAGCTGCCCAACGTATCCGCAAACCGGAAATTGAATTGAATCCTGGGGCCGCTCAGCGTGATCGGAACTGCACTCGGATCTGTGATGTATTCATCGAGCGTATTGAGTAACTTGCCGACGCGAGTCGCCCGCAACTCGACGGTTTCCAGAAGTGGTGCGCCTGTGTTCGAATCAAACAAGGGCGTGCCGCCTTCGTTTCTTTGAAGGAATTGATAATCGGCGTCGACCGTGTTGTCCGTCGGCGCGGAGACGTCCACCTCGATCAATTCCGGGCTGCCGTTGCTCCTATAAACCCACTCGCCGCCGGTATGCTGCTGACGCGTAAATGTCAACAGAGTCTGGTGTCCGGTCGCCAGGGTGGAACCAGGGGTGAATTCCGTCGGTGTTCCGTCAGAGTCTCGAACCAAATCGGTGCCGAACTGGCTATGCAGAACCTGCTGGAGGATGTCGATCGTCGAAGCATTCGGATTCTGTTGGGCCTGATTGAGAAACGCGTCAACCAGTTGGTCGCCGATTCGTCCTAATTCCGTTTGGTCATTGTTGTCGACGATCTCGTCTTTCAGCTGATCACCGATCAACGGAATCGGCAGGTCAACGCTCGACTGCAGCGTGGCATCCAGTGCGTCAAATGCCGTTTGCAGTCCATCAGCGAAATTCTGAGGATCGTTAATGAAGACGAAAAGGTTGGCGACGGAAGCTAGATCCGGGGCGGTCAGGCTGAG
>CAZFWV010000005.1:0-4538 GCA_964522605.1 uncultured Pirellulaceae bacterium | reverse complement strand
CCGAGTTGGGACAGCGGGATGGTCGCCGTAAAGTCCAGGGGTGCCGCACTTGCCTGGACACTGAACGTGACGCCACTCGTATCCTCAATGAAGGGGACCGGGTTTGAGAGATCCTGCAAGTCGAGTCCCACGCCAAGAAACACATCGGCCGAGGCGTCGATGGTCAGATCCCCCGCATCGAAGTCAAGTGGAGCGCCGTTGGCGAAGGTTGCCAGCTCTGGTGAGAATTCAGTCAGATCCAGCAAGAGTGGTTGAGACAGCGTGGGCAGCGACTTGGTGAATTGGAATTGGACCAGGTAGGTCGAGTCACGATAGATCAGCGCGATCGGATCGGGAGCTTCCGCGGTCAGACCTAGCAGCGGTCGCAATTCGGCGTTGAGCTCGGTCTGAACATCCTGCAAGCTGGTCGCCCGTCCAATCGCGTCCTGAATGCCTGTCTTCAATTGATTCAGGAAATCGACACCGCCGCTACCGAGCAGATCCGCCGCACTCGTGTCGATCAGCGGCAGGGCTTCGTAGAGTAGCCCACCGTTGTCGGGTGTGCCGATCAACGTGTCGAGTGCCGTATTCGTAACGTCAAGCAAGTCCTGGAAAGAAACGACTTGCAGATTCAGCAGATCCTCGAGACCGACGGCCTCGAAGCTCAACTGGTCGAGGAAATCCTGGACCGTTGCACCAAAACCAAAGTCGTTGAATTTGAACTGGGGCACTTCGACGCTATCGAGGACGTCCAGTCCTTCAATCCCACTCCAAGTGATTGGCAGCGAAGCGTTGAAGGTGGTGTCAGGCAGAAAACTGTCGGAGATCAAGCCGGCGAAACTGGTTACCCCTGCCGGCAAGGCCGCCACAGTGCGCCCGACGGGCATTGCCGCCACGGGAGCAGTTGTGCCTGTGTCGATGAGATCTTGCGTTGAGAGACTGCCGTCGTACCCTGATCGATGGTGCATCTTGACGTAGACGACGCCGTCTTCAATGCTAATGTCCGCGTTCAAGAGTTGGAAATCGACATTGATCAGATCGTCATGATCGATCGTAAAGACGGTTTCAATTCCTGGATTCGCAACGAAGAACTGATTGTTCTCATCCAGTCCAAAATCGAACTTCAGCTCGATCGCACTGCGGATGTTCAACGTTGGCACAGTACTGCTGGTAAAGTCGATTCCGAACCAGTCGTTTCCGAACTCGAGGTTACTCAGATCCCAGGTCTGCGTTGACTCGGCAAGTTCGATCGTCGCAGTATAGGCCCGCAGGTAGGACAGCTTGGAGATATCCAGGTTATCAAAGGCGGAAAGCAGTGTGAGATTGGTGATGTCCGTGTTGCTCGGATCATCCAGGAAGTCTTGCAGGGGAGTGACGAGGTCATCGGTGACGTGCCCCGAAATCGCCGACGACGAAAAGTCTTCGTTCGGGAAAGCGATGCCCTTCAGCGTATTCGCGAACAGCGACAGGTTTGCATTCAGGGCATCATCCAACAGATCCGAGAATTGCCCTGCCCACACACTGAAAGCGTTCAGACCGTCAATCAGTTCTTTCTTGTCTCCTGCGGTTGTGGTGTCGGTGCCCGTCAGATCCACCTCGGCGCGCCGAATGTAACTCCCTTCCTGGCTGGTGATCCATCGATCCACACCGGTCGCAAAGACGGTCGCGCCGTCGCCGGGCAACAGCTCGAATGAAGGAATCACTCCCGTATCGAGAGGTGTGTCGCTGAAAGCTACATTGTCGATCCAGGCACGAGACCGAATATTGCCGTCTGTGGAAAGGATCTCAAAGGTCAACGTCTGGGATTGACCTGTTAGCTCGGTGGCCAGAGGGATGGATTGGGTCTGAAACGCATCGTCTGTGTCGGACATGCTGATCGTTGCGATGATCGCATTTCCCAAGCGAACGCGCAGCACATCATCGACGTCCGCACGGACTCGTTTCAGGTCAAACTCCAAGCTCGTCGCGTCGGTCGGAACAAACAGATGATTGTGCGTACGACTGGGGCCGGAACTGTCCAGTTGCAGGTAGTAATTGCCGTCGTCCTGTTGTCCGACGACACCACTGCCCGTGCCACCGTGATGCGACCAGCCGGGGATCAGATTGTTACTCGACAATGGAATTGAATCGAACCGGTCACCGGGCTTCTCGAAGTCTCCGTTGCCAACCACCAAGGGATCCCATTCCGGATCCCAGCGTACCGCCTCAAACTCTGATTCCGTCAAACCCAGCTCCGTCAAGCCGTCCGATTCGGCGGCGCCGGTCGCCGGGTCGACGTATGTGCTTTCTGAATGCATGTGGTCTTGAGACGAATCGAAGAAGTTGCCGGCGGGCCGCAGCGAAGTGCCTCCCGCCAAGCGGCTGAACCCGTAGGCGTACGTGTTTTCGGGTGCCAGCGGATCAAATCCGTCATTGACGGAATCGAGATAATAAGGAGCGACAATCCACTCGTGGGGAATCGGTTCACTGTCGGGAATGTCGTCATTCAGCAGGACACTGTAGGCGCCGGGGATCGGCCGACCGTCCGGGGAAAGAATCGTAGAAGTCTGATAGTAGACATCGGCAAACGCGACGTTGTCCCAGACGGAAGCACCGTACCCGGCCGGCAAGCCGAGGTCAAATAGCCGCTGGTCGTTGTCGACCGGCAGCAGGCCTTCGTCAAAATCATGCGGATCGAGGTAGGTCACTTGATCGACGGGAACATCCAGCGTCGCAAGCCGTTCCACCGCTTCGCTGGTGACCGCTGTACCAAAACTGTGAGCGATGAAATGCAGCGGCGGATTCGTTGCATTCACGGCCGGGTCGATCAGTCCCAGGCCAATCAACAGATTGAACAGCGCATCACCGGCTGCTTCGCCCCAACCCGACGAGATTTCATTGGATTCCGGTGCCCAATCAAACAACAGGACGACTTCCGCCGAGGTTGCCGTCGCATTCAATTCCGGAAGTTGCGAGTCGTTGAAATCGAAGCTGCCAAGGCTGCCTTCGCTGAGGATCTCGTAGTCTAAGAGCCACGCTTCCTCCGATGTTCCATTGACGTCGTCGGCGAAAGTCCGGATCTCCTCAGCCAGTGGCAGCATCTGGTCTCCATCGCCAATGATCGGCGGCCGGAAACCATGCGTAATCACCGTGACGCCGGTGATCGTGTGAGGTGCAAGAAGTTCGCGCATCGCGTCGATGGCATCGCGAGCGGTGACTTTCAGCACGCCGTCGCGGAGATTCTCCACCGTTAGCGCGGAATTCACAGCGGAAAAATCCAGCGTATCGAAGCCGCTGCCTGGAAACGCAATGACCTGGTCATTACCCCAGTTGTCGGTAAAAAGAAAATCGTTGTCTTGATCGTCGCCAATCAAGACATCATCACCGCTGCTGCCCTCCAGTCGCCGGATATCGGTCAACGTGCCGGCCGTGGCGTCACCTACTTGCACTGCGACCGTCGCGGTCGTGCTGCCTCCATTGCTATCGATTACCGTATAGGTGAATGTCTCCGTGCCGGTGAACGAAGCAAGAGGTGCGTAGTTAAGCGACCGTTGATCCGTGCTGATCGTGACCGTGCCGCCTTGATCGGGTGTGGAGGCGGCAGAGATCGTCAGTGGATCACCGTTCGGATCAGTATCTGTTCGTAGCACATCCAGATTCGTTGCTGCGCTATCGGTTGGCACATAGAAGACGTCGCCATAGGCGATCGGCGCAACGTTTCCGGGAGTCGTCTGATCGTCCGTTCCCAGAATCGCTCCCAATCCGGGGCGACTTGTTCCATTGTCCAAATCCAGAATCCGTGGATTGCTGGTGCCGACAAAAGTCAACGTGTTGTTGCCCTTGCCGTCGTCCGGCGTATCGGCCTGCTCGCCAGCGATCGTATCGTTGCCCTCGCTGCCGTAGAACACATCGTCTTTCTCACTGCCGCGAATAATGTCATCGCCCGCGGTCCCAATCACTCGCGAAACCGCTTGGACTGCGTAGTCGGACGGCAGCGTGCCACGGAAGTTGAAACCGCCACCCTTGAGCCAATCGATGACTGTGCCTAGTCCGTCGATCTCACTCAAATCCGCCACAACGTCGTCGGCGATCGCATCCTCTAGCAGTTCGGAAAGCCCCAACAGGCGCGACCCCAAGATGCCGGTCGCGCTTCCGTAAGATAGAGTTGGCAGTTGCTTATCCGTGAAGGGGATTGCGTCAAATCCCGGAATTAGCGAGGCGAGCTGCTGCAGTTCCAGGCTCCATCCCGCTGCGGTGTCGACCTCGATATGCGTCAGATCTGCGTCGGCGTCGGTCAGATACTCGGAATAGTCCAGCACGATTCGGCCGCCGAGGGACGTTGCCACCGTGCCACGAATCGTCGCACCGTTACGCATGACCAACGTATTCTCTCCATGTCCTCCGACAATGTTCTCAATGTCGTTGGCAATCAGCACGCTGCCAAGATTCTCGAAGGCCACGCTGTCGAATGTGCCCGAGCCAAAGAAATCAATGGCGTTCGAGACAGTAGCATCGGTGACCAGGATGATGTTCGATCCAACCTGAACCGGCGAATCGTTGCCGGAAATGAAGTCGCCATT
>CAZFWV010000004.1:50246-64591 GCA_964522605.1 uncultured Pirellulaceae bacterium | reverse complement strand
GCAGCACTGGCAGAGCCAGTGGCACCCGCTGATCTAGTGTGCCACTGGCTTTGCCCAGTGCAGTTTTGAGACTAAGCCTAGGCCAAATTCACGTCGTCCGGGGCGCCGGCTCAGTTACCCCAAGTCCGCTCGACGAACGTCGTGTCGATCCATCCGTCCACGAAAGCCGACTCCCGCAGGATCTGTTTATGAAACGGGACGGTCGTCTCAATCCCTTCGACACGCAATTCATCCAGGGCACGCGACATGCATTCAATTGCTTCCGTCCGTGTTGGCTGATGGACGATTAGCTTGCCAATCATCGAATCGTAGTGTGGCGGCACCGTGTAGCCGGCGTACGCGTGCGAATCAAAACGCACGCCAAACCCACCGGGTGCGATCAATCGTTCGATCTTGCCGGCGGAAGGCTGGAAGTTCTTCCAGACGTTTTCCGCGTTGATCCGACACTCCAGAGCGGCGCCGTGCGGCTGGATATCCGACTGCGCCCAGCGCAACCGTTCGCCCGACGCAATCGCGATCTGCGCTTTGATCAAGTCGATTCCCGTCACCATCTCGGTCACCGGGTGTTCGACCTGGATCCGCGCATTGACCTCGATGAAATAGAAGTTGTTGTCCTTATCGACGACGAACTCAACGGTTCCCGCATTCGTGTACTCGGCCCGCCGGACGAGTCGCACGGCCGACTCACACATCGCCTGCCGAACTTCCTCGGGTAAATTAGGCGCCGGACTTTCTTCGATCAGTTTCTGATGACGTCGTTGGGTGGAGCAATCGCGTTCCCAGAGATGCACGGTCTGTCCGAAATGATCCGCCAGGATCTGGACCTCGACGTGCCGGGGGTTTTCCACATATTTTTCCAGATAGACGCCCGGATTTCCGAACGCCGCCTCCGCCTCCTTCCGCGCCTGCTGGAGTGCCGATTTCAGTGCCAGATCGTTTGCCGCGACGCGCATTCCCTTTCCGCCACCGCCTGCCGTCGCCTTGATCAACACCGGAAAACCAATGTCATGCGCCGTTCGGACTGCCTCCGCCTCTCCTTCAATCAGCCCATCGCTGCCGGGCACGACAGGCACTTCCGCAGTCCTCGCCAACGCGCGCGCTTGATTCTTGTCGCCCACTCGTTCCATCGCCTCGGGCGTCGGACCGATGAAGTCAATATTGCAGCTGCGACAGATCTCATTGAAGTGCGCGTTTTCCGCCAGGAAGCCATATCCTGGGTGAATCGCTTCCACATTGCCCACTTCCGCCGCGCTGATTACGTTCGCGATCTTCAGGTAGCTTTCCGCCGACCGTGCAGGGCCGACGCAGATCGCTTCGTCCGCCAGGTCCAGATAGGCGCTGCCGCGATCGGCTTCACTGAAGATCGCCACCGTTTCGATCCCCAGTTCGCGACAAGCACGGATGACCCGTAGCGCGATTTCACCTCGGTTGGCAACCAGTATTCTCGTGTACATTCGCTACCTGCTTGTGTCCACTTTGAAGAGCGGTTTCCCGTACTCGACCGCCTCCTCGTTATCCGCCAGGACGGCCACGATTTCTCCCGATACTTCCGCGGGAATCTCGTTGAAGACCTTCATCGCTTCAATCACACAGACCGTCGTCTGGGGCGTCACTCGATCGCCGACCTTGACGAACGTTTCTGCGTCGGGATTGGCGCGTGTGTAGAACGTGCCAACCATCGGACTGCGAATCAGCACGATGTTCTCGTCCTCCACCCGATGCCCTTCGGTGACCAAGGGAATGGGAGTTGTCGGCTGAGGCGGCAGCGCCGGCGCCGCCACATTGGACGCCTCGCTTGTCGTCCCGCGCCGCAGGCGAATCCGCTGCCCCTCCTGGCGCAGGTCGACCTCCGACAGACCATGCTCTTCCATTAGTTCGACGAGGCGCCGAATGCGTTCAAGATCGAAGACTTCTTCGGCTGGGGACTCTGAATCCGTCATGGAGACCTCGCGAAAGCGTGAAAGGGAAGGAACGGGAAGGTAAATCCGAGCTCAGCCGGATCACCCAACGACGCAGTTTTCCAATTCCTTGGGGAGATCCGACAAGACCTGGTGCCCCGTGCGGGTCACCAAAACGTCATCCTCAATGCGGACACCACCCCAGCCCGGCAAGTAGATTCCCGGCTCGATCGTGATCACCATTCCCGCGCGAAGCAGCTGGTCCTGGTTGGCCGCAAGACGGGGCGCCTCGTGAATCTGCAGGCCGATTCCATGCCCTAGGCCATGACCAAATTGCCGCCCGTAGCCGGCTTTACTGATAACCGTTCGAGCCGCTGCATCGACTTCGCTTAACTTGACACCGGGCCGAATCGCGTCAATCGCCCGCTGCTGCGCCGTCAGCACAATTCGATAGATTCGCTCCAATTTGGGCGAGATTCTACCGGTGGCCAAAACACGCGTCAAGTCGCTCGCGTACAGGCCCGCGAACGCCCCCCAGTCGATTAGCACAAAGTCGCTTTCCCCCACCTGCCGATCCGTCGGGGTTGCATGCGGCAGCGCCGCGCGGGGCCCCACGGCGACAATCGACGGAAAGCTGCACCCGCGTCCGCCGAACTGACGAATCTGATACTCCAGCTCGCTGGCAATCGACTTTTCCGTTTGCTCCGGTCGCAGTGCGGCACGCACCACGGCAAACGCCCGCTGGGCGAGATCCACCGATCGGCGGATCTCTTGCACCTCCGAGCGGTCCTTGATCTGCCGCAGTTCTTCCACCACGCCGGACGTGGAACCAAGCGTGACCTTCGGCAACTCCCCTGCCAACTGGTCGCGAAAGGCCACACTGACCGAGTCGGCCTCGAGCGCAAGCCGACGCGCCCCGATCCGTCGGACGGCGCGAGAAAGCAACTGCAGCATCGTCACTCCCGGCGGTCGGACCTCCACGTCCATCCCGGGGCATTCCTCCTCCAACTGCGTCGTGTACCGCATGTCGCTGAGGATCACCTGATCGCGATCGGTCACAAGCAGGTAGCTGTCGTCGCCGGTGAATCCGGTCAGGTAGGTGACGTTCGGAAAACTGGTAACCAGCATCGCGTCCGCCCGCGTCTTGCGCAGCGCGCGTCGGAGTTTGTCCAGCCGAGAGGAAATCGGATTGCGGTCAGCCATCATGGGAATGATTGGAAGTCAAAGGGAAAGGGATTGATGATCAACACGGAACGGGAACGCCGCAGTTCGATCAAGCCATCCGGTGGCGAGCGGGACCGTACCGACGGCCCCGCGCCACTCGATCGCCTCGCATACGCCGGTGAGACGGATCGGCGGGAAGCGGTCGGCCAATCGGCCAATACAAAATCGAACGTCAGCCTTCCGGCACAACGTCGAGTGCTACCACGTTCCACGCGGTTCCGCAAGTTCCCGTGGGTGCCGCCCAGACCGCTTCTCCTCCCTGGTTGCGGGCGAGGCCTCAAGCCGTAGACTAAATCGCATGAACGCTGCACCTTCGAACTGGATCGTAGAGACGACCGACGCGGATTTCGATCGGGACGTCCGGGAACGATCCCATTCCGTCCCCGTGGTCGTCGATTTCTGGGCCGACTGGTGCCAGCCATGCCGCATCCTGGGGCCAGTCCTGGAGCAACTCGCGCGCGAATTCGCCGGCCAATTCGTGCTCGTTAAGGCGAACACCGAGACCACCCCGCGAGCGGCGGCGGAATTCCGTGTTCAGTCCATTCCGGCCGTCTATGGACTGCGCGAAGGGCGGATCGTCGATGGCTTCCTGGGTGCCATGCCCGCCGACGACGTGCGAGCCTGGCTCGATCGGTTTCTGCCATCACCCGCCGAGAAGCTCCTTGCGGAGGGGCAAACGCTCGTCGTCTCCGATCCGGAAGCGGCAGAAGCGCGTTTGCGTCAGGCGATCGCCGCCGAGCCGAATCTGTTCGCCGCCCAGATCGCGCTAGCGGACCTGCTTTATGCGCAGGAACGCCTGGACGAATGTCGCAAAATCCTCGACCAACTCACGCAGCGGGGTTTTCTCGAACCGGACGCCGAACGAATCAAGGCCGCACTCGACCGCCGACTGCAGGGGGCCGCGGTCGCCGACGTAGAGAGCTGCCGCGCCGCGGTCGCCGCCAATCCCGACGATCTCCAACTGAAGTTAAACCTGGCCGATGCGCTCGCTGCGAGCGAACACTATGAAGATGCGTTGGCCGTCGCACTAGAGGTCGTGCAGCAGGGCTCCGGGACAATCCGAGAAAATGCACGCCAGATCATGGTCGATATCTTTCGACTGCTGCCGGAAGACTCTGAGTTGACCCGCGACTACCGACGACGCCTGTCGATGGCGCTCTATTAGGGCACGGCTAGGAATCGACTCATACGCTCCAGACACAGCCCGCCCAGGACCAACCGACCCCAAACCCAATCAGCACGTTTCTGCTCCCGGGCCGCAATCGCTGCTGCTGGCGCAATCGATCAATCAGAATTGGAATCGTTGAACTGACCGTGTTTCCGCAGTCGCGCAGGCAAACCGGCAACCGTTCCTCCGTCAGATCGAGTCGTTGCTGCAACTGCTCCAACATTTTCAGCGTGGCCTGATGCAGCAGGTACAGATCGATGTCGTCGGATGTCAGTCCGGCCGTCTTCAGAATATCGTCGATGACCGGCGGCACCGCGGCGATCGTGAAGTTCATCAGACTCGGACCGTCCATGTAAAGGTCGCTCTTCCAGCGTTTCCGATGCCGCGGCCGATGGGCATCTTGAGGCCGGCGGTTGCCGCCGCGGGTCACGAGCAGCGTGTCGGCACCCTGCCCATCGGTGCCAAAATGAAATGCCTCCAGCGACGGCTGATCCGCCGCGTCGATCAGCGTCGCCGCTGCCGCGTCGCTGAAGATCGTTCGCAGACTGCGATCGTCCGGGTCGATGTACTTAGAATAGGTCTCGGCCGTGATCAGCAGCACTCGCCGTACGGCTCCCGTCCGGATTAACCCATCGGCCACCGCCAGACCATACACGAATCCGGAACATCCCAAGTTAAAGTCCAGCGCGCCGCTCCGGGTGGAGAGACCCAGGCGATCCTGCAGCAGGCAGGCCGTGGTTGGCAGCGGATAGTCGGGCGTCTGCGTGCACAGGAGCAGAAAATCAATGGACGCCGGATCGATGTCGTATTGCGTGAACAGCTTGCAGGCCGCGTGGTAACCCAGATCCGACGCACACTCGCCTTCGGCCGCGATGTAGCGTTGATCAATCCCCGTCTTGCAGGCGATCAGCTCGAGATTCCACTCCGGAAACTGGCGGGCAAGATCCTCGTTCGTCTCGACGCGCGCCGGGAAGTGAACAGCGATCGGACCGAGGGCTGCGTATGGCACGTGCGACAACGATCCTGCAGAGAAGACACAAAACGCGAAATGTTACCAGCGGCGTTCGAAGGCAAAGCGGTCGACGGACGATAGCATGACCGAGCCACTCTCGAGTGACCCGTGTCCGCCAATCCTTCGCAATCGTCCTCCGGGGACCAGCCACGAACTGGCAACCACCAAGCACGAGCGAAGCTGGCTTGACCCGAGAGCCAAGGCACCGATACACTCCGCGCCGCGCCTCTGTATTACATCGCAAGCTACTCTTCAGGGCAAGAGGGGACGCCACGCCGGGACCCTCGCCCGAAGTCTTTTCTAAGAAGTCACTTACGTGGACGAATTGCGTTCTTTTGTCGACCTGCATTGCCATCTGCTTCCCGGAATGGACGACGGCCCTGCCAGTTGGCACGAGGCGATCGACATGGCCCGCCTCGCAGTCGATGACGGAGTCCGCAAAATCGTTGTCACTCCGCACCAGCTCGGTGCCTACCGGCAGAATGGAGTCGATCGAATTCGGGCTCGAACGCGTGAGTTGCAGGAGCGGTTAGCCGAGGCGGATGTTCCTCTGACGGTCTTGCCGGGCGCGGATGTTCGAATCGAACCCGACCTGGTGGACGACTGGCGCTCTGGGCGCATCATGAGCCTGGCGGACCACCATCGACACCTCCTGCTGGAACTTCCCCATGAACTCTACTTGCCGCTGGATTCCCTGCTGACGCGTCTGCGATCGGCCGGGTGCATCGGGATCCTCTCGCATCCAGAACGAAATCAGGGACTCCTGACCGATGCGGCGATCGTGCCACGACTGGTGGACGCCGGATGTCTGATTCAGATCACCGCCTCCAGCCTCTTGGGTGGTTTCGGTCGTTCCAGTCAGCAATTCGCGGAATCGCTCCTACAACAAGGGTGCGTCCATTTCGTGGCAAGCGACGGTCACGGAGTGAATTCGCGTCGCCCACTTCTCCGCGCTGCCAGCGAGCGCGTCGCGATGCTGACCGACCAGGACACCGTACGCGATTTGTTCTGCGATTACCCGAATCGCGTTACGCAAGGTCGAGAGGTCCCGGCCGGACGCCGTGCCGTGCGTCGTCGTCGACGCTGGATGAGTCTCCGTCGCACCGCGTGAGGGGAAGTCCGAGGGGTGACTGCACCGTGAAACATCCCGGGAGCCGCATGACGTCACAGATCACTTTACGCTGCCGCCGAGTCTCGAACGGAACGCGTCGGCCCAATTCGAGGGCCGTCGAGCCCTCCTTGATCACTCGGTTCGCGATCTCACTGGTGATGCTGCCTTTTCTCGCCATTCCGCTATGGGGAACGGAGCCGCGTTGGCCCGAACAGCGTCACGAAGGCCTGTTTCTCTACCGGGCCAATTTCTCGCTCTCTGAGGATCAGCCGTTGCTCGAAGAAATCGCCCAGCTTCACGTCAAAATCCCTCAGCTGCTACAGCTGCCAACGCCCCGTGAGCCGGTTCACGTCTACCTGTTCGACGATCAACGGACTTACCAGAAATACGTCCACTACTATTTTCCCCAAGTTCCCTCGCGACGTGCGCTATTCATCAAGGATCGCGGACCAGGAATGGTGTTTGCCTTCCACAGTCGAGAAATGGACGTGGATTTGCGTCATGAATGCACACACGCCGTCCTGCACTCGGTCCTGCCGATGGTCCCGCTCTGGCTCGATGAGGGTCTGGCCGAATACTTTGAAGTGCCGCCGCCCGCGCGCTACGATCAGAACCCCCATTTGGCGGCAACACGGATTCGTCTTCGGTGGCGGCGCCCACCTAAACTGCGTGATTTAGAGGAACTGCGCGACGTAGCAGAAATGAAGGCCGACCATTATCGGGACGCGTGGGCGTGGGTCCATTTCCTGCTTCACGGTCCTGCCCCTGTACAGGAGGAGTTGCAGCGATTCCTGGGGGACATTCAATCTCATACCCCCCCGGGCAGGTTGGAGTATCGCATGGCTCGGCGCCTTCCCGACGTCGAACAGGAGTTCTTGCGCCATTTCCGGGAACTTCGTTGACGACCCGGCCGACATCGGTCTGGAAAGGCTGGCAAGAAAGTCTGGTTCTCCGGCTTCCTCTCGACTTGTGACCGGAACCGTGCCGAAGTCTTAGAACAAGCCCACCAACGCAACGGCAATCAACGAATCGAGGGTGCCAGGGTGAGAGTCAAAGACTTGGTCGGAACGATGTTTTTGTGCTGGTTTTCGCGCCCGGTTGAGGAGCGCCCCCTCTACCGAATGATTCGCAAGCACCGCATCCGCGCGATCGTCGAAGTTGGAATCCGGGATCTGGCCGGTTCGCAGCGGCTGATTCGACTCGCCCAACAGGGCGGAGAATCTCCCGTTCGCTACACGGGAATCGATCTGTTTGACGCCCGTCCCTCCGACCAACCTCATTTGACCTTGAAGGAGGCGCATCGAACGTTGTCTCGCTGCGGTGCCGTCGTGCGTCTGATTCCGGGCAGCGCCGCCTCGGTCCTGGCCACGCATGCCAACCAACTGGCGGGCACGCAACTGCTGCTGATTCGAACGGTGGGTGAACCGCACGATCTCGGACGAGCGTGGTACTACGTTCCGCGAATGCTCGCTGCGCCGGGTCTCACGTTCGTTCAATCGGGAGCGGCAGCGGGCCCTTCGGCGACCTTCCGCCAGGTCACGTCCGACGAAATGGACCGTTGGGTCCTCGCTGCCGCGCGACCTGAACGGTCGGCCGCCTGATTCACGGGGCGATGGCCGCGTAATTCTTCAACGCTCGTTCTCGGGCTCAAAGCCGGCATTGCGCCGATCATCGTCTTCGAGCCCATCAATTCGCACTCCCGGATGGAACTGCCTATAGTAGTCACATGCGGGAACTGCCAAAGACTGAACGAAGCTCCAACGCCACGGACGTGACGCTTGATGCATCACCACCGGGGAACGGTTTGCCAGCACGCCCGCGACGCATCGAACTGATCCAGGGAAGCGGTCCGGAGATCACGGGCGAGATCAAGACCCAGCTGCAATCGCGGCTCCGGCTGGCCGCATTCGTGATGTTCCTGGGTTTTTCGGTGTTCTTCTTGCGCGACCTGGTCTGGCCCGACGGACGCCTACTGACAGGTCCGGCGAAGATGTTTCATGGGCTCGTGACCGTGATCCTCGGATTCTGCGCAGTCTCGTTGTGCCGCACGTGCGTGCCCTCAATTTTCCAGCTTCGCTTCAAGGAAGCTCTGGTCTTCGGGCTTCCCGCAGTGTTTTTTCTCGTAGTCCAGTACCTGGCCATCACCGAATGTGCGGAAAAAGGATTCTTGCCATCCCCAATTGGTAGCTGGCTGCTGCTGATCTTCACGTACGCCCTCTTGATTCCCCATCGCTGGACTCGGGCAGCATGGGCGATCGGCCTGATGGCTGCGGCCCCCGTCGCGTTAACTTTCTGGCTATTCGCGACGAACAATGTTTGTCGTGAGGCACACAATGCGGGGATTCAGTACCTTACGAATGAAGTCCTCTCGATGGCGGTCGGGGCCGTCGTGGCAATTGTTGGCGTTCGGACCCTACGCGACCTCAGTAACCGAGCGTTCGAGGCACGCCAGCTTGGCCAATATCACTTACGCGACCTGATCGGCAGCGGGGGCATGGGGGAAGTCTATCTCGCGGAGCATCAGCTGATGCGCCGACCGTGCGCGATCAAGCTCATTCAGCCGGATCGGGCGGGCGACCCTCGGGCGATGGCGCGTTTCGAGCGCGAGGTCCAGACGATTGCCCAACTGTCGCACTGGAACAGCGTCGACATCTACGATTACGGTCGAACCGCGGACGGGACATTTTATTACGTCATGGAATATCTCCCCGGCCTCAGTCTGCAGCAACTGGTAGACCAGTACGGCCCCTTAACACCGGAACGCACGATTTACCTATTGCGGCAAACGTGTGAGGCGCTTTCCGAGGCCCACCAGCTGGGCCTGGTCCATCGCGATATCAAGCCGGCAAACTTGTTTGCGGCCCATCGGGGTGGACTCTACGACGTCGCCAAACTCCTCGATTTCGGTCTGGCTAAGCCCGTGGTTTCCGCACCCTCTGTCCAGTTATCGATCGAGGGATTGATCACCGGGTCACCACTCTACATGTCGCCCGAACAGGCCCTCGGGGATACCGAGCCGGATGTCCGAAGTGACATCTACTCGCTTGGTGCGGTCGCCTATTTTCTGCTCTGCGGACGGCCTCCCTTCGAAAGTGACCGGGCGATCAAGGTGATCGTTGCGCACGCGAACGAACCGATTGTCCCCCCATCGCAATACCAGGCGGGAATTCCTCACGATCTGGAACTGGTCGTTCTGAAATGCTTGTCGAAGAATCCCGAGGATCGGTATCAGACGGCGAGTGAGCTGATCGAAGCGCTCGACCGGTGTGAGGATGCCGGGCGGTGGACCCGTCAAGATGCGCTCCTTTGGTGGACCGCGAGGAAGCCCGAAACGGCTCGCGCAGCCGAAGCCGCCTCGATGGCTTGAGCGCCGCGGCTCCGCCGGGCCGAAGGTAGACTGGAGGCTGGAGACTGCAGACTGTAGCCTCCCGTCTCCCGTCTCCCGTCTCCCGTCTCCCGTCTCCGGTCTCCAGCCTCCGGTCTCCAGCCTCCGGTCTCCAGCCTCCAGCCTCCAGCCTCGGACAGGCCTCCCGCCGCCCGGTCTCTGGACTATAATCCAGGGTTTACTCAGCAGATTTGGAGCGACGCCGGGGGCCCAAGCCTCCGCCGGCTGCCTGAGGCTAGGTCAACGGATCCGAGGAAACGTCTTTGGCGATGAAAACGCAACCGCGAACACTGTTTCAAAAGGTATGGGATGCGCATGTCGTGCATACCGAACCGGGGCAGCAGACGATTTTGTACATCGATCTCCATCTGGTTCATGAGGTGACCAGTCCCCAGGCGTTCGAAGGGCTTCGGCTCGCGGGACGACCCGTTCGGCGCCCGAAATTCACAGTCGCGACGCCAGACCACAATGTCCCGACAACCGATCGCAGCCTACCCATCGCCGACCCCATTTCTCGCCAGCAGGTGGATACACTCCGACGCAACTGCGAGGAGTTCGGGATTCGGCTGTACGATCTGAACGATCACCGCCAGGGCATCGTGCATATTATCGGCCCCGAGTTGGGATTTACGCAGCCCGGGATGACAATCGTTTGTGGCGATAGTCATACGGCAACGCATGGTGCTTTTGGGGCGCTCGCCTTCGGGATTGGGACGAGCGAAGTGGAACATGTCTTGGCAACGCAGACGTTGCTGCAATCGGTTCCGCAGACGATGGAGTTGCGAGTCGATGGCCAGCTTGCTCGCGGAGTCACGGCGAAGGACTTGATCCTGTATTTGATCGGTCGGATCTCCACGCACGGAGGGACGGGGTACGTCCTGGAATACACAGGTGACGTCGTGCGTTCCTTGAGCATGGAAGAACGGATGACCGTCTGCAACATGTCGATCGAAGCCGGTGCCCGCGCGGGGATGATCGGGCCCGACGCAACGACATTCCAGTACCTTGAGGGACGCGAGTTCGCTCCTCACGGGGACGCGTTCACGCGCGCCGTCGCGGAGTGGGAGAAGCTGCCGACCGATCCAGGCGCCACCTACGATCGCGTCGAAATCTTCAACGGAGACGAGATTACGCCGCAGGTCACCTGGGGTACCAATCCGGGCCAAGTCCTGGGGGTAACCGACCGGATCCCCGATCCGAGTACGATCCCGGACGAAGTGGAGCGGAAATCCGCCGAGGCGGCCCTGGAGTACATGGCGATTCAGCCAGGAACGCGCATCGAGGACCTCGCCGTCGACCGCGTCTTCATTGGGTCGTGCACGAATGGCCGAATTGAAGATCTGCGGGCGGCCGCAGCCGTCATCCGAGGCCACCGGGCGGATCCGCGGGTGCAGACCATGGTCGTGCCAGGAAGCGGACAGGTCAAACAGCAAGCCGAAGCAGAAGGCCTCGATGAAGTCTTTCGCGCCGCCGGCTTCGAGTGGCGCGAGGCAGGCTGCAGCATGTGCCTGGGGATGAACCCGGACCAATTGCGACCCGGCGAACGCTGCGCTTCAACGAGTAATCGCAATTTTGAGGGTCGCCAAGGAAAAGGCGGCCGAACCCACCTCTGTTCCCCGGCGATGGCTGCGGCGGCGGCCGTTTCCGGACATTTCGTCGACATTCGAGAGTGGCAGTACAAAGACTGATCCAGAGAGGCATTAACTGCATGCAGCCCTTCACGTCGCATACCGGCTTAGTTGCCGTTTTGGACCGAGCCAACGTCGATACGGATCAAATTATCCCGAAGCAGTTCCTGAAGCGAATTGAACGCACGGGCTTCGGAGAGTTCCTGTTTTTTGACTGGCGGTACGATGATGAGAGTCGTCCACGGGAGGATTTTCCGCTGAATCGTCCTGAGTTTGGCGGTGCAACGATCCTGGTCGCCGGCCGCAACTTTGGCTCCGGCTCGAGCCGTGAGCACGCGGTTTGGGCGCTGGCCGACTATGGCTTCCGCGCCATCCTCGCACCAAGTTTCGCGGACATCTTTTACAACAATTGCTTCAAGAACGGCCTGCTGCCCGTCGCACTCGATCCGGCAACGATCAAGGAACTGTTAACCCGCGTCGAGTCATCCCCCGGCTATGAATTGACGGTAGATCTCACACACGAACGGATCGAAGACAACCAAGGGTTGTCGGTTCCCTTTCAGATCGAACCGGCGCGACGAGAACGACTCCTTCATGGTTTGGATGACATCGCGATGACGCTGGAGCACGCGGACAAAATTGCCGCCTTCGAGGCGAACCGCGGCATCAGTTGAGTCGGTCCACTTGAAATCGCTGAGCCAAGTAGGGATCGCACCGATGCATCGTCTGGCCCGCTGCCGAACCATCAGCCGAACACGATTCACATGCTGGTTGATGCTTGCCGCCATCGCCGGAATCAATCCTTCGCTCATCGCGCAATCGCCTGCAAATCCTGATGTGGTCATCGCGGGGTTGGATCATCCCATGGGGGTGGCAGTTCAACCTCAGACCAGCCAAGTTGTTGTGGCCGAGGGCGGCGCAGCGCGCGTCGTCCGCATTGTGGGCCAGCACATCGAACCAATCGTTATTGGGTTTCCTCTTCGAGCCCGCTCGACGGACGCCGGGATCGGCGCAGTCGGGCCCCGAGGACTGATCTTCCTCGACCGCTCGACAATTGCCATCCTGGGTACCGGCGAAGAAGACCGCGGCGACCCACTCGTGATTGTGAAGGTTCCCGCCTCGTCCGATCCACCGAAAACGATCGAGGACGCACTGCAACTGACGGTTGCCGATGCGAATGGAGATCGGCGGTGGCAACTGCAGGGGGTAGCGGTCGTCGGCTCCGCCATGATGTGCGCGATGACAAGTCCGGATGGCCGGTCGGGTGTGGCGCGGTTTCTGATCCAGAATCCCGCGGCGTTGGGAGTCGCCACGTCGTATGGACCGTGCGAACTGTTTGCCACGACCGAGTCGGGGAGGAAGGAACGGTTCGTGTGCCTGACGAGCTCGCCACGCGGCGAAATGGTCTTGGGACATCAGGTGCAGGCGGAACAACGGGAGAGTCGCATCACGTTCTACCGGGCAACCGACGGATATCCTCTTTTGCAGCTGGCGACCGGAGTGCCCTCATTAACGGCACTGGCGTATGGACCACGGCAACCGGGAGGGGCAGCGTCGCATTTATACGCCTTGGACAGCAGCCGGGCGGCGGACGGCGGCGGACTCTATCGTCTGGACGCGGCGTTCGCCGAGGGCCAGGTGGGGATCCAGGCACAAAAACTGGCTTCGCTGGACCGCCCCACAGCAATGGCCTGGGGAGCCGATGGAGCCCTTTTCGTGACCCTTCTTGGAGAGGAGGCGGCCGAGACAGCGCAACCCGCGGGCAAATTAGTCCGGTTCCCACCCTCGCTTTAATCCGGCAGAATCGGACGCGCAATGGACCCCCGACTCCTGATTAGCCTAAACTCCTGGTGAGGCAGACATTCTTATTGATGGTGGCACGGCCCAAGTTCAGAAGGACCGAGAAATCTCCCGACATTCGCCGGACTTCCGTTGTTCGCCTGGCCCATTGGCGGCACAACAATCAATAACAATTCCGAAAACGACTTGAGATCTCGATGAGTGAATCGATTCCCGAAAATGCACCTTCCCCGGAAGGACCAGAGACACGTGACGGCGTTCCGCCGAGCGCCGATGCACTTGCTGAAGAACACCGCCCCCGCGTCTTTGGACGTTTCGCCTTCTGGATCGTTTTCTTCCCGTTCATCTACTACCTGATCGGAATGATGGTCGGTGGATACCTGGAGAACATGCGGATCGCCTTTTTGAAGGGCGAGCTCGATCGGCCGCATCATGAAGAGGGGAATCGGCTGCCGGTCGAGGAAGAAGTTGATCTTTCCGAAATCGAGGTGGATCCGGAGGCACGTTTTTTGTTCGGGCTTCTGCCACTGGGAAAGGACTCCTATCCCTACACCTACACCTTCAACATTGCCGTCACCACGCTGCTGGTCCTCCTGTTTGGTTGGGGCTATTTTCGCGCGCCGCTGCGGATCAGCTGGCTGTCCTTTGTCGTTGGCGTCGTGGGAGTTGTCCTGTGGGTCGCGCTCGCCTACCTGTACGAACGATATTTTGGATCAATCACGGAGCGAACAGGATTCAATCCGTTCGAGAAACTGAAGGACGACCCGACCTGGATGTGGACCTTCCTCGGAATTCGCTTTTTCGGATTGGTAATCATCGTCCCGTTAATCGAAGAGTTCTTCGTCCGCGGCTGGTTAATGCGGTGGGTTGACGACCCCGATTGGGACGAAGTCCCGCTCGGTCAAGCCACTCCCAAGGCTTGGATCGCACCGACCGTCTACGGTCTGGTCGCGCATCTGACCGAGCCGCTAGCAGCCGTGGTTTGGTTTTCGCTCGTGTCCTGGCTCTACAAGAAAACCGGCAGCATCTGGGACTGTGTCGTCGCCCATGCGGTCACCAATCTGTTGTTGGGCCTGTACATCGTCAAGTTTGGAGCGTGGCATTTGTGGTAAGCGGGCC